>NZ_JBVYOJ010000020.1:0-25630 GCF_056120465.1 Paenibacillus sp. sgz302148 | reverse complement strand
GGCTTGCGCAAGCCCGCTTGACCGGGATGCGAATGGAGAAGCTCACGGGAAGGCACGGCTCCACCATCATCAACGATGCGTGGAATGCGAGTCCGGCTTCGATGGAGTCTGCCATTGTTACGCTCAGCGAAATGACGGGGCATGCAAGGAAAATTGCCATACTTGGCGACATGCTTGAGCTTGGGGCGGATGCGGCGGAGCTTCATCGGGACATTGGACGGAAGCTTGCTGCGGGAAGCGTCGATTATATTTTGACCATCGGGGATCTTGCGAAGCATATGGCCTTGGAAGCGATGCCGGCTTATCCGGCCGGACGCGTGTTCATGTGTTCGACGAAGCAGGAGCTATTGGAGCAAGCGCGTTCTCTGATCGGACCAGGGGATCTTGTATTGGTGAAAGCCTCGCGCGGCGTGGCGCTGGAGGAAATCGTCCAGGGGTTGCTGGCGTAGCGGGCTTTCCGCAGATAGCGCAGTGGCCTAAATTCGATTTGGCAAGAAAAATTACCGCTAATACCCGGTTACGCATCCTCGAAAAGACTTCGTTGGAAGGTTTTCTTAACATTAAAGAAAGTTGTAGTTCGCTAAGCATAAAAGCGAAAGAGAACTTTCTTTACCAAGAAAAGCTTCAACTTACGCAGGGTCATACATCGTGGAGAAACTTCGGATAGGAAGCTTTTCTTATAACCGAACTGTCTATTAGCCAAGCTGCCTGAAAACTGCTAATATGGACATGGGAGTAAGAATACAATGGCATCAAAGAACCGAGTTTCCGGCTGCTCGCACCGCTGCGAAAGAACCCTTTTCTGGGCTCTTGCGTATATTGCTAGCACGGAGAAATCGATGAGGTGATGCATAGTGAATGTCCGAGTCGTACCGGCGGCGGAATCGCGCAATCAGGCAAGACCCTCCAGACAGATCAATGTCGTCCTGCGCCAACAGGAGAACCCGGTTGAAGCGGAACCGGCGGCCGCAGTCAAGCAGCAGCCGCTTTACGGCCAATTTACGGAAATCCAGAAGGAACTTGACGCCATGGTCGGAATGGACCATGTAAAAGATATCATTTACGAGATATACGCGCTGCTGCAAATCTCGCATATGCGAGCGGATGCGGGACTCAGTAGCGGTTCGCACGTGTACCATATGATCTTCAAAGGGAACCCCGGCACCGGTAAAACGACGGTTGCGCGCATCGTGGCGAAAATGTTCCAGCAGATGGGCGTCCTGAGCAAAGGACATCTGATCGAAGTGGAACGGGCCGATCTCGTCGGCGAATATATCGGACATACGGCGCAAAAAACGCGAGATTTGGTAAAAAAGGCGATCGGCGGCATTCTGTTCGTGGACGAAGCCTACAGCCTCGCTCGCGGCGGGGAGAAGGACTTCGGCAAGGAAGCGATCGACACGCTCGTCAAATCGATGGAGGACTACCGCCATCAGTTCATTCTGATCCTTGCGGGGTATACGTCGGAGATCGAATTTTTCCTGCAGACGAACCCCGGGCTGCCTTCGAGGTTCCCGATCCAAATCGATTTTCCCGACTATTCGGTCGACCAGCTCGTGCAAATCGCCGAAATGATGGCCAAGGCCCGGGACTATACGCTGCTGCCGCAAGCGATCTTCAAGCTGCGCCAGCATCTGCTGACGGAGAAGTGCAATACGCTGCATGCGTTCAGCAATGCCCGTTACGTGCGCAATCTGATCGAGAAGTCGATCCGTTACCAGGCTGTCCGCTTGCTCGGTCAATACTCTAGCGGCTCGCCGGGCAGGCAAGAGCTGATGACCTTGCGGCCTGAGGACATAAAAACAGACCAAAAGTGAAAAAATGGATACGTCCGGCCCATAATCCGGATCGCCATCCGGATGAAATGAGGGATATAATGAAAGCTACGATTCATGAAAATGTTAAAACCGTCGATCGGGCGATTCTGGTCAGCCTTGTGACGAGCGATATGAAAACGAACGCGGCGCTGGCCGAATACTCGCTGCAGGAGCTCGTCAAGCTGGCCGAAACGGCAGGCGTCGAAGTGCTGGAGACGATGTCGCAGAACAAGGAAACGAAAGACCCGAAATGGTTTATCGGCAAAGGAAAAGTACTCGAGCTGAAGGAGCGGCTTGAGGCGCATGGCGCGAATACGGCGATTTTCGATCAGGAGCTGTCCGGCGCTCAAGTTCGCAATTTGGAAGAAACGCTTGATGTCAAAATAATCGATAGAACGCAGCTCATTCTGGATATTTTCGCGCAGCGGGCCAAAACCCGCGAAGGCAACATTCAGGTCGAGCTGGCGCAGCTCAGCTACTTGCTGCCACGGCTTTCGGGGCACGGCAAAAACTTGTCGCGTCTCGGCGCCGGCATCGGAACGCGCGGACCGGGGGAAACGAAGCTGGAAACCGACCGCCGTCATATCCGGGGCCGGATCAGCGAGCTGAAGGAGCAGCTGCAGGACGTCGTGCGGCACCGCACGCTGCACCGGGAGCGCCGCAAGAAAACCGGCATCTTCCAAGTGGCGCTCGTCGGCTATACGAACGCGGGCAAGTCGACGCTGCTCAAGCAGCTGACGAATGCCGACGTCTATGTCGAGAACCAATTGTTCGCGACGCTTGACCCGACGTCCCGGACTTTGGGGCTGCCAAGCGGCAAGGAAGTCGTTCTGACGGACACGGTCGGTTTCATCCAGAACCTGCCGCACGATCTGATCGCCGCCTTCCGCGCCACGCTGGAAGAGGCTTGCGAAGCGGACCTGATCCTGCATGTCGTCGACAGCTCGGCGGACATGCGCGAAGAGCAGATGCGCGTGGTCGAGCAGGTGCTCACGGAGCTGGGCGCGGCAGGCAAACCGCAAATTACGCTGTTTAACAAAATCGATTTATGCACGCCGGAGCAATTGCAGATGATTCCGGTCAGCGACGACGTGCTGAAAATTAGCGCTTATAACGCTGCCGATTTGGAGCGCGTACTCGCGACCCTTCAGGACAAGTTGATGGGCGACACGCGGACGTTCCGCATTCCAGCGGATAAGGGCGATATCATTTCCATGCTGTACCGGACGGGGGAAGTGCTGGAGCAGGATGTCGAGGACGACGGGGAGCACCTGCTCTTCCGAGTGCGGCTGAACCAGCAGGACTACAGCAAAAACGGTTATATGCTCGAAGAATTTAGTCAGCAGGCGTAGGGAGAGAGAAACATGTTTTCGGAACGAATCGAACGGCTGCTGGAGGTTGTCGAGGCGCGCATCGCGGGCAAGCTTCAGCAGTGCGATACTATGGCGGAGCGGAACCAATGGAAGGTCATCCGCTCCTTTCAGAAGCATCAAGTAAGCGACTATCATTTTGCATCGTCGACAGGTTACGGTTATAACGACCGGGGGCGCGAGGTGCTCGATCTTGTGTACGCCGAAGTATTCGGCGCCGAGGCGGGACTCGTTCGCCCTCATTTCGCGTCCGGCACCCATACGATTGCGACGGCGCTGTTCGGCGTGCTTCGTCCGGGGGACGAGCTGCTCTATATTACGGGCAAGCCATATGACACGCTGCGCAAGGTCATCGGTAAGAAAGGCGACGGGACGGGCTCGCTGCGCGATTTTGGCATCGGCTATAACGAGGTCGAGCTGCTCGAAGGCGGAGCCATCGATTGGGACGGTGTCGGGGCGGCGATAACCGAGCGGACGAAGGTGATCGGCATCCAGCGCTCGCGCGGCTACGATTGGCGGCCTTCCTATACGGTCGAGCAGATCGGCGAGATGGTTCGCCGGGTGAAGGCGCTTAAACCGGACGTAATCGTGTTCGTCGACAATTGCTACGGCGAATTTACGGAGGAGACGGAGCCGACCGAGGTCGGCGTCGATCTGATGGCGGGCTCGCTCATCAAAAATCCCGGCGGCGGATTGGCCGCATCCGGCGGATATATCGTCGGCAAGCACGCTTACGTGGAGCAGGCGTCATATCGGCATACCGCGCCGGGGATCGGCAGCGAGGTCGGCGCGATGCTCGGCCAGACGCGCTCGATCTACCAAGGCCTGTTCATGGCGCCGCATATCGTCGGACAAGCCGTCAAAGGCAGTATTTTTGCCGCCGCCATGTTCGAGGAGCTCGGCTTCATGACTCACCCGCGCTGGGATGAATCGCGCACGGACTTGATCCAGGCCGTCCGCTTCGGCGGCGAGCAGCAGCTGATCGCCTTCGTTCAAGGCATCCAGCAGGCTTCGGCCGTCGACGCCCATGTCGTGCCGGTTCCGTGGGACATGCCGGGCTACGAGCATCCGGTCATCATGGCGGCGGGCACGTTCATTCAGGGCGGCAGCGTCGAGCTGTCGGCGGACGCGCCGATCCGCGAGCCGTACATCGCCTACATGCAGGGCGGGTTGACGTATGCGCACGCCAAGTTAGGCGTTTTAACAGCACTTGACAATTTAATCAAGCGTGAATTACTGTAACCAAACCTCACATAACTTGACACGTTTTTGTCGCAACTGTACAATGAAACTATCTAACTATCACTGGAAGGTTGATGCCAATGGGTGACGATATTCGGAGGAATATGGCGCTTTTCCCGATCGGGATCGTAATGAAGCTGACCGACCTGACCGCGCGGCAAATTCGGTATTACGAACAGCACGAATTGATCATCCCGGCGCGAACGAACGGCAACCAGCGACTTTTTTCGTTTAACGATGTGGAGCGCTTGCTCGAAATTAAAGCTTTGATTGAGAAGGGCGTGAACATCGCCGGCATCAAGCAAGTGATGAAGCCGGTCGAGAAGGGCTCCGAAGAAGCGACCGTACTCACCGAGCACAGTGAAGTGAAGCGGAAGGAATTGTCCGATACGCAGCTTCACCGGATGTTGAAGCGTCAGTTACTGACAGAGAAAAGACCGGGTCAAGTTTCCTTGATTCAAGGCGAGCTGTCCCGTTTCTTTAAGAAGTAAATTGGAATTCCGAACTAGAGAGCGAGTTAAAACAATTCGAGGGAGTGGCTATGATGAATACCAATTATACACGCGAAGACATTATGCGCATTGCCAAAGAACAGAATGTCCGGTTTATTCGTTTGCAGTTCACCGACCTGCTCGGTACGATCAAAAACGTTGAAATTCCGGTCAGCCAGCTAGAGAAAGCGCTCGACAACAAAATGATGTTCGACGGCTCCTCCATCGAAGGTTATGTTCGCATCGAAGAATCCGATATGTACCTGTACCCGGATCTGAGCACGTGGGTCGTTTTCCCTTGGGTGACCGAAGACCGCGTCGCTCGTCTGATCTGCGATATTTATATGCCGGACGGCACGCCGTTTGCGGGCGATCCGCGCGGCATCCTGAAACGTGCCCTGAAGGAAGCCGAGGAGCTCGGCTATACCGCGATGAACGTTGGTCCGGAGCCGGAGTTTTTCCTGTTCAAAACCGACAATAACGGCAACCCGACGCTGGAGCTGAACGACCAAGGCGGGTATTTCGACCTTGCTCCAACCGATCTTGGCGAAAACTGCCGCCGCGAAATCGTGCTGACGCTCGAGGAAATGGGCTTCGAAATCGAAGCGTCGCACCATGAGGTTGCGCCGGGCCAGCATGAAATCGACTTCAAATATGCCGACGCGATCAAAGCGGCGGACCAAATCCAAACGTTCAAGCTCGTGGTCAAAACGATCGCCCGCCAGCACGGCCTGCATGCGACGTTTATGCCGAAGCCGCTGTTCGGCGTCAACGGTTCGGGGATGCACTGTCACCAATCGTTGTTCCAAGGCAGCACGAACGCGTTCTACGACGAGAAAGACAAGCTGGGCTTAAGCGAAACCGCTCGCCAATATATGGCCGGTATCCTTCGCCACGCTCGCGCGTTCGCGGCGATCACGAACCCGACGGTCAACTCGTACAAACGTCTTGTTCCCGGCTACGAGGCTCCTTGTTACGTAGCGTGGTCTGCGTCGAACCGCAGCCCGATGATACGGATCCCGGCTTCCCGCGGCCTCAGCACGCGGATCGAAGTGCGCAACCCGGACCCTGCGGCGAACCCTTATTTGGCGCTTGCCGTGATGCTGAAGGCGGGACTCGACGGCATCAAGAACAAGCTGCCGCTGCCTGCGCCGACGGACCGGAACATCTACATCATGTCCGAAGAAGAGCGCGTCGAAGAGGGCATTCCGAGCTTGCCGCTTGACCTGAAGGAAGCGATCGACGAGCTGATGGGCGACGACGTCATCTGCGAAGCGCTGGGCGATCACGCGCTCGCTCACTTCATCGAGCTGAAAGAGATCGAGTGGGATATGTATCGCACGCAAATTCACCAATGGGAACGCGATCAGTACATCACGTTGTATTAATAGCGAAACCTCTTGTGCCGCAAGGCGCAAGAGGTTTTTTGTTCGTTAGTATTGCTGTCCGAAATTGTATCTGCTTGAAGTTCGTAAACCGAAGATGGAGTGGCGCTTTTCGTAGGGGACGCGCGTCTATCACAATCTTTTGCCAATCGTAATACTATACCCGTGAATGACTAATCCCTAGGGAGTGATCGTCTTGGGTAAATCCGTGTCGAAAACATGCAAAAAAACGAAAAAACAAACGCACGTGCATGAATTTGAGGGAAGTACGAAGTTGGCGGAAGCGGGAGCGGATCGGCATAATCATCGTTTTGCGGGCGTCACCGGGCAAGTCATCCGGAAGGGGAAAAGCCATTTTCACGAGATCGATCTGACGCATACCGATTTTTTGAACCATTTTCATAATCTCAAAAAAATCAAGACAGGGCTTGCCATTCCCGTCGGCAAGGGCAAGCATGTGCATTTCGTAAACGGAATGACGACACGAAACGACGGTCATATGCATCAGTTCAATTTTGCCACATTGATTCAAAAACCTCTTGTATAGGGACGGGATCTTGCAAAAAGGTCGCGTTAACGATAGCACGCCGCAAAAAGAAGGTCATTGACAACGTGTCAACGACCTTTTTTTGTTGCTTCTCAATGTTCAGCCAAACTGCTGAGCGGCACGCTCTGCTCGTTCTCCGGCTGGCCGAGCGGATAAATTCGCGCGGTTTCGTTTTGCTCGTCCACGTTTTGAATATAGATTGGCGTCCCTAGATAGGTGACATGGGCCATAACGGGCGAAGCCGCGATTTCTTGCGCTCTTTGCTTGTTCATAGTTAACGACCTCCGAGGCAATCTTTTGGTGCATCACCGTCTTAGTATGACGTAAATATATGGTTTTATCCGTGTTCCCTTCAAAAGGATGGAATTGCCGCGCATGATTTTATAAGCCACTGGCGGATGTTCGCTAGCGGCTTTTTTTCGTGCTGATTTTGCCGATGACCTTCCCGGTTTTTTTATCGACCGTCTGCAGGCTGAGATCCCGAAATGCGGCCTTCAGCACAAACAACTCCCGAATCGCTTCGTCCTTGTCGTTGAACTTAAGCAACCTCCGGCCCCGGTAGCAAATGTAATATTCCATCCTGCACCCCGATCATGTGATTTGCAGGTGCAGAACCATTCGAACCGGTATTCTTTATTAATACTCCATTTTATTCCAGTATTCCTTCGGCCTTAATAACTAGATTTTGCGCCGGACGGGCCAACATAATATTTTTGCGATGTCAGCATATACCTATTGAATAAAGAACGTATGTTTGCATATAATAAATACAAACGAATGTTCTCATTGGGAGCGAACAGGATGAAGAAAGATCGAGTGATTATGCTTGCGGATTGTCAGTCATTTTATGCGTCAGTCGAAAAGGCCGCACATCCTGAGTACAAAGACCGGCCGGTTGCGGTTGCCGGAGATCCGATGCGTCGTTCGGGCATTATTTTGGCTGCATGCCCGATTGCCAAGCAACACGGCGTATCGACGGCGGAGACGCTCGGCGAAGCGCTCGGCAAATGTCCGCAGCTCGTTATCATGAAGCCGCGCATGCAAACGTACATCGACGTATCGATATTGATTACGGAAATTTTTGAGTCGTTTACGGACTTGGTGGAGCCGTTTTCCATCGACGAGCAGTTTCTTGACGTAACCGGTTCGTTTTCTTATTTCGGATCGCCGGAGAAGATTGCACAGCATATTCAACATAAGATTTTGCTATCCACGGGAGTGTGGACGAGAGTCGGCATCAGCTCCACGAAGGTGCTCGCCAAGATGGCGACCGATATTTTCGCCAAGAAGAACCAGGACGGCATCTTTACGCTGCCGAATTCCGAGCTTGCGACGTATTTGTGGCCGCAGCCGATCAACAAGATGTTCGGCGTCGGCTCGCGGATGATGGCGCATTTTGCGCTGCTTGGCATTTATACGATCGGGGATTTGGCGCAAACGAACCTTGCCGACCTGAAGCACAAGATGCGGTTGCGCTTCGGCAGGAACAGCGACATTCAAGCTGAGCTGTATTGGCAGACGGCTAACGGAATCGATCCGAGCCCGGTCTCGCCAAGCACGGTCCAGAAGGGCCAGAAGGCGGTCGGCCACCAGATGACGCTGCCGCGAGATTACGGCAAAAAAGACGAAATTGACGTTATCCTGCTGGAGCTGTCCGAGGAAGTATGCCGCCGCTGCCGGTCCAAGGGGGTGATGGGGCGGGTCGTCGTAGCCGGTGCGCAGGGAGCGGATTTTGACCGGCCGACCGGTTTTTTTCGGCAAGCGACGCTGCCGGATCCGACCAACCTGACGAACGAGGTGTACGAAGCGGCGCGCAAGCTGTTCTACCGTCACTGGGACGGCCAGCCGGTGCGCAAAATCGGCGTCACCTTGGGGGGATTGTCGGATGACGACGAGTATCAGCTTACATTGTTCGGCGACCGCGAGCGAACCCGGGCGTTGGAGCGAGCCACCGATGCCATTAAGGGCAAATACGGGATGGCGTCCATTTCCAGGGCGTCGTCGCTGCTTGCCGCAGGACAGGCGCGAGAGCGCAGCGTGAAGATTGGAGGGCACTACAAATGAGCAAGAAGCTTGAAGAGAACGGGCGCTGGGAATCAAGCCGGATGATGCTGCCGGAGCACAGGGAGGCGTTGATCGAACGGAAGCGTCCTCAGCCGGAAGACCGGCGCGGTCCGCAAAAAGAGGAATTGCTGCTGATTCGGGATTTTGTCCTGCTGCCGACGCTGTTAACTTATGCGGAGAACGGACGCAAAAGCGCGGAGAAGATCGTTCACCCGCTGAAGGATTTGTTTGTGATGGCGATCGATGTGCTGATGGACCGCATTCACAGCGATCTCGTAAAGGTGCGCAAAGAGCTGCGCGGACAGAGCATTAAAGTGTGGGAGGATGAGCATCGGGATAGCACGATGTGGTACAAATATGTTTGCCGGGGCTACGAGGACCGGTTCGCCATCACGAGGGACCTCGTGCGGGCCGAAATGAGCGTCCGGCTGGGAAAGTATTTCGCCGCGATGTTCAAATAAACCCGTGGCACCATGAGCATTGCGAGCAGCTTCGGCAGCGCGCGGGTCAGGATATGGGCTTGCTGGCGGCCATCGACGCCTATGAGCGCGAACCGGCTTTGCTGCGGGAGGTGGGGGAGCTGCGCAAGGCGATCTCCATGCTCGTATCGGCGATTGCGGGGGAGGGCGGAGCGGCTTCGGTAGATACTTTGCAATGAAGAAGCAGAGCCGAGGGAGTAGAGATTTAAGTTAGTGCAGCCCGGGTCGGGCGATAAAAGAAGCAGCGGCAGTCTTCGATGTGGAAGTAAATTCCCGGACTGCCGCCGAACAGGGGAATCCCTCCTACCTCGAAATCCACATGTTATTGTGGTACACCTAATCAGTGGTACACCTAATCATACGGGGTATTCGGGTATAATACGAGTCTGCATTTTTACCAAAATTTATGTTACAATATCATTAAATCATGACCTATGCAGTTTGAGTTAAACGCTAGTAATTTATCGGTTTCGCGTTTTTTTATTGTTAAAATAATCAAAAGAAATACGAAATGGAAAGCAACAAATTTATACGAGGAGGGGGGAATAACGTGATGAATAAAGTGAAATATTTATTTAGAACAATAATCGGAGAATACGATTATATAGGCGGATTTCGGGAAGGGCTTGCATTTGTCCGAAATAACTGCGAAGAATTTAAAGTTGGATATATAGATAAAACAGGTGAAGTTGTTATACCACTGGAATATTACGGGAGATATGGAGACTTAAACGGTCGTCCGAAATTTGTGAATAACCCTTGTTTTAGCGAAGGTCTTGCACCCTTAATGAACAAAGACGGAAAATTTGGATACCTTGATAAAAAAGGAAAGGTTGTTATTCCTTTTGAATATGACAACACACACATGTTCACCGAAGGACTTACAGCAGTTAAAAAAGACGACAAATGGGGATTTTTAAATAAAAAAGGCGAGGTTGTCATACCGTTTGAATATGACTGGGCATTCATTTTCCAGGAAGGTCTTGCACCCACAATAAAAAACGGTAAATTCGGTTATATCAATAAAACCGGCGAAACTGTCATACCGTTTGAATATGATTTCAAATGGCCTTGGGGATTCAGCGAAGGTCTTACGCCTGTCGAAAAAAACGGTAAAAAAGGCTACATCGATAAAATGGGCAAGATGGTTATTCCGCTTGAGCTTGAATACGAGGAGATTGGCGGTTTCCACGGAGGTATCGCAGCAGTGACGCCAGATAAATTTATTGAAGTAGCGAGGTTAGAAAACGAGAGCACGGAACAATTTTCAAAAAGATGTGAAGAGGCATATAGGAAACAACGATGGGGTTTTATAGATAAAACAGGTACAATCGTACTCCCGATCGAGTATGAGGGTAAGCCCTGTTTCTGCGAAGGATTAGCGGTTGCGGTAAAAGACGGTAAACAAAGCTACATAGATACATCGGGAAATATTCCGTTTCCGACGGATTTTGATGAGCTGGGTCATTTCCAAGAAGGGCTTGCACGGGTGGAGAAAGATGGCAAATACGGTTTTATTGATAAAACAGGAACAGTTATCATACCGCTAGAAAATGATTACGACAGCGTAAGCTCTTTTAAAGAGGGATATGCGTCAGTAAAAAAAGACGGTAAATACGGTGTTATAGATAAAACGGGAAGTATTATTGTACCTTTGGAATATGATTCGCCATATGGAGGAGATTCGGCGATATTTTTTAACGAAGGGCTTTCAATCGTGAAAAAAGATGGTAAATGGGGAATTATACAAATCGAAACGGAAGAGTCGAGATTGGGGAGCGCAAATGAAGGTTAAACGGATCGTTGCGAATATCCAAACGCAAGACATCGCGGCAGCGAAAAGCTTTTACCAGGACGTGCTCGGCTTGGATTTGCTCATGGATCATGGGTGGATCGGGACGTACGGCTCGAGCGAGGAGATGGGCATTCAGATCAGCTTCGCGTCGCAAGGCGGGTCAGGCACGCCTACGCCGGATTTATCGATTGAGGTTGACGATGTTGACGAAACGCTGGAACGCATGAAGCAAGCGGGTTTCCCGATTGAATACGGGCCGGCGGACGAGCCTTGGGGCGTTCGGCGATTTTATGTACGCGACCCGTTCGGCAAGCTCGTGAACATTCTTGCTCACGCGTGATCCAGTCAAGATAAACATAACATGACGAAGACTCACCCGACGTAAGGGTGAGTCTTTGCCGTCTTCACGCCAAATTCACAGGAAACGCACATCGTCTTCACACGATATTTGCTAAGCTTTAAATGAGTAAGCGCTTACCGAGCTTATATTCTAATCATAAAGGGGGTTATTTCTGCACAGTCATGTGCCCTTGATCCGGGGTCTAAGGAGTGGAGGGAAGAGCGGTAGCTAACGGTTTCATACACGGTCTCGAATGGATAAAATTTGAATGCTGTGAGGTGCTTGTCATGAGAAAGTTTGGTTTTGGCGTTGCGCTTGCGGTAATCTGCTTTACGCTGATCTTCATGTTCGATTACGGGAAAGTCTATGCGGCGGAGAAGACGGTATTCTTCACCGATACGCATGAAGTGCTGCACGGAAACCCGTATACCGGAACGGCGTTTGATATGAATACGAGTCCGGAAGGCTCGAAGCGATTCAAGTTTACGGATGACCCTGCAATCACCGATTTCATCAAGGGGAAGAAGAATATCCCGGAGGAAGCCGATATCGTACGGATACATATTGCCTGGGCCGATTTTGAACCGAAGAATAACAAATGGGATTGGGGACGGATCGATCAATTCCTGAAGCGAATCCGAGAGGAGGGCAAGCAAGCGGAAATTCAGCTGCTCATGTCCGAAGGTCCGGACGCTGTGAACGATAGCGGCGTTTTTCCCTACGAGTATCCTCCCGCCTGGTTATTTGACGACGTGAAAGCTCCCTACCGAATGGTCAGCTACAATGGGGGCCAGAACTATATTCGTCAGCCGCTTTATTACGACCAAGCTTATCTGACGGAGCTGAAGGATGCCGTCTCCGCCTTCGCCAAGCGCTATGACGGACATGCAGGGATCGCCTGGGTCGATTTGAGAGCGTTTGCATTGTTCGGGGAATGGTCGGGATGGAACGATGCTTTCTTCTTTCCTTGGCCGGATTCGGAGACGCGAACGAAGACGCTTCATGCCATTATCGATATTTATAAGGAAGCGTTTAAAAAATCGATGGTTATGATGCCCAACGCGGGTGCAGGCGTAAGGAAGGACGATCCGGACGCCGATACGCAGGAGAAACGGTATACCGCGTTCGCATACGATTATGCGGCTGAAAATCCAAACTGGGGCTTCAGATCCGACACGGTCAACAGCGCGTTTAACTGGATGTATTACGGTCCGGACAGCCAAGCTTCTTGGAACAACCGCTATCTCCGGCGCGATCATATCCAGGTATCGGAAGGTTCGTCGTGGAACGATCCCGTAAACATGCTGAACAATCCGCGAAAAGTGGTTCAGAACGCGATCGAAGACTATCGAACGAACCTTCAGGGCATCAACAATACGAGCTTCCGGTATTGGGAGGACATGAAGAAAGCGTATGGGGAATGGTTCGAGACGTTAGGAAGATACTCCGGCTACAGGTTCCTCATACAGAAGGCGGTATATAACGATGAATTGGCAGCGGGAGGACAGTTGACGTTACGTCAGACATGGACCAACAACGGCGCGGGCTTCAGTCCGAAGGCTTATCCGCTGAAGGTGATCTTGACGAACTCGAACGGCAAAGTCATCTGGAGCGGAATCGACAGGAAGCTGGATCAACGGAAATGGTTCAAGGGCGAATTTCATGAGGTTCAATCTAACTTCACGCTGGCGCCAAAAGTACGTCCGGGGGTTTATGATCTGAAAATCGCTTTTGTTGACGAAGCGGGCAAGCCGGTTATCGCGATGCCGATGGAAAATGGCGCCGGCAAAATGTATAAGATCGGGTCCGTCACGGTCACCTCCGCGAAGGGGGCCGAAGCGACCGCGGTTGATGCGGCAGATGCGGAGACGCCGGCGGCTGCGGTTTCGGATGCAAGCGCAGCTGAAGAGGCAGATACGCCTGCAGTAGAAGCTATGGATACAGAGGCGGCCTCCTTGGATTCGCCGAGATTCCAGTTCAGAGTGGAAAGCGAGGACTATACGAGAATCGGCGGCGGGGCGTTTGCCTACACCATCAACCCTGAGGGCGGATTCGATACCGTCTATATGGAGAATGCCGGTGGATGGGTGGAATACGGTAATATCGACGTGCCGCAAACCGGCCGCTATACCGTTGAATTCCGGGTGTCGTCGGATGAGGGGAACGAATTCCGTCTGGAAGTCGACGGCGCCGATGCGCTCGGTACGATGAAGACGCCGAATTCAGGCGGATACCAGGCGTACCGGACGATGGAAAGAGAGCTTTATCTGACTGCGGGCCGGCATACGATGAGAGTCGTTCGGGAAACGACCAACAGCTGGTTCTTCATCAACTGGATGCGGTTTACTTCGAACAACCCGGATGAGATCAAAATCCAGGCCGAAACGCCGACCGGCCAATTCGGCACTTGGCTGCAGGCGGAAGATGCTCCCGATAACGACGGTACGGTCGGCGTATCCGTCATTGATACGGGGGACTGGCTTGAGTACGATCAGGTGCAGGTGCCGAAGAGCGGAACCTATTTGTTTCAGATGCGGTATTCCACGCTGCCTGGCGCGCCGGACCAGAAGTTCAGATTGCTTGTAGACGGCGTTGAAGCGACAGATGAGTTGAGCCTGACCGATACGGGCGGCCTCAAGAAGCTCGCGACATCGGACTTTATCATTCCGCTTACGGCCGGCACCCATTCGTTCAAGATCGAATGGACGGATGCGCAGTCCCAGCTCGTCTGGAATTGGCTAAAGTTCAACCTGCAGGGCGGCTTCAGCAAAACAATCGAAGCCGAGCATTATAATATGCAGTGGAATCTGAACAAGGACGATACATGGGAAGGACACGGTACCGGTGTCGTCGTGGGCACTTATAGGGATGGCGGGCAAGAGGTGGAAGCCGTCGGCGATTTTGACAAGGACGATTATTTGCGATATGAAAATGTATATGTACCTCATACGGGCTTTTACAAGTTTGAATTCCGGGTTGCCTCGGATGAAGCACAAACGTTTCGGTTCGAAGTGGACGGCGACCTGAGTCTGGTGGAAGTGCCGGATACGGGGGGAGATGGTTCGTTCACGACGGTGACCAAGTGGATCAAAATAACGGAAGGCATCCATCACTTCCGGATCGTATACGAAAGCCGGCCGGCGGGAACCGGCATGCTGCTGGACCGGTTCGCTTTAACTGCCGGGACACCGGTTTTGAAAGCGATTGAGCTACAAGGGGCTGCTGAGCTGAATGCAGGCGAGACGACGCAGTTACAGGCGGCAGCGATTGCTATGGACGGAAGCCGCAAGCCGATAACGTCGGGCGCCGTGTACCGAAGCTCGGATCCGACGGTGGCGGCGGTTGATGCGAACGGACTCGTGACGGCATTGAAATGGGGGACGATCGTGTTGACTGTCGACTACGAAGGGCAATCGGGCAGCTATACGTTGACTATATCGGATCCGAGCGTCGAGCTGACGATAATCAATGACACGGATCCGGCCATTGCGTATTTCGGCAATTATGGCATCGACTCGAACCGGCCCTTCGGCGATTACGAGAACGACGTTCACTATTTGATCGACCAAGGGGACTACTACGAGTACACGTTCGAAGGAACCGGAATCGAAATCGTTACGGAGAAGTATATCGACATGGGGAATATCGACGTCTATATCGATGGCGTATTGCATGCAACCGTTGACTGCGCATCGTCGATCAGGCTGGCGCAGCAGCATGTATTCCGCGCAAGCGGTCTTGGGAAGGGATCCCATACGATCAAGGTCGTTCATCAAACATCCGGCAAGATCGCGATCCTGGACGCGCTTGTCGTCGAAAGGCCGAAAACGTAATTCTCACATGAAAACACCCTCTGTGCAAAAGCGGCATCATGCCTATCTGCATAGAGGGTGTCTGTACGTTGCTCGGATTAGCGGAAATTGCGGAACAGCCCGATGACTTTGCCAAGAATGGTGACGTGCTTCAGCAGCAGCGGCTTCAGGGCAGGGTTTTCCGGTTGAAGACGGATATGATCCTTCTCTTTGTAGAACGTCTTGACGGTTGCTTCGTTCTCTTCCGTCATCGCCACGACGATATCTCCGTTATTGGCCGTTTGCTGCTGGCGGACGACAACAAAGTCTCCGTTATGAATGCCCGCCTCAATCATGCTGTCCCCGGATACCGTGAGCATAAATACAGGCTGGTCGTTCACCAGATGGCTTGGCAAAGGGAAATAATCTTCGATGTTCTCCGTCGCCGTAATCGGTTCGCCTGCCGTAACTTTACCGACAATCGGCACCTTGGCGATGGAATGGGCGAACATGCTGAGCGATTCGTCACCGCCGAGAATCTCGATCGCGCGAGGTTTCGTCGGGTCGCGGCGAATGAGCCCTTTCTTCTCCAAACGGTCCAGATGACCGTGCACGGTCGAGCTGGAGGCCAGTCCAACCGCTTCTCCGATTTCGCGAACGGATGGAGGATAGCCTTTATCCCGGACTTCGTTTTTTATAAATTGTAAGATCGCCTGTTGTCGGTTGGATAGTTTCGACATATGAATTCCTCCACATTGCAGCTTTATTATGGAAATTATAACACGGAACCGGAGTTCGCACAAACATAAGTTCGAAAAAAATGCAAAAATTTGTTCGCACCCCGCAAAAATGACACGATTTAGAAAAAATCATGAAAATCCGGTTGCCAAATCCGAAATCCGCATGGTAGTATATAACAATCATTGGAAGGGCTTCTAGGGATCCGACGGTTTGTCCGGTCGAACCAAGCGAAGCCGGCACGGAAAGTACTGTGCTACACCGTGGGGATAAAAGACCTTCGGCAAGTTCCGCCATTTAGGCGAAACGGCCGCAGGTCTTTTTTGCTTTAATTGGATAAAGAAGCAGGGGGCAAAAAGGGCAGAAGATAACAGGATTGGGGGAGCGAACGTGGGAGCAATACGCATTGAAGGATTAACCAAAGCTTTTGCAGTGAAAAAGAAAAGGGAAGGCTTTCTCGCCAGCCTGAAATCGGTCGTGAAGCCGGAGTATACCGAGAAAATCGCGGTGCATTCGATCGACCTGTCGATCGAGCAAGGGGAGACGGTGGCATTCCTCGGGCCGAACGGAGCGGGCAAATCAACAACGATCAAAATGCTGGCCGGCATTTTGCACCCGACCTCCGGTACGGCCGATGTTCTAGGCTTATGCCCTTGGCGAGACCGGAACAAGCTCGCTTACAAGATCGGGACGGTGTTCGGGCAGAAGTCCCAGCTATGGTACCACCTTCCGCCGAGCGACACGTTCGAGCTGATGAGCCGCATTTACGAGCTGAAGAGGAGCGAGTTCATCCACCGTCGCGACGATTTGGTCCGGAGGTTCGCGCTGGAGCCGTATTTGCACACCCCGGTCCGCAAGCTGTCGCTGGGCGAGCGGATGCGATGCGAGATCGCCGCGGCGCTGCTGCATCGGCCGGAAATTATTTTTCTCGACGAGCCGACGATCGGGCTCGACGTTATCGTGAAGCAGCGCATCCGCGAGCTGATCCGCGAAATGAACCGCGAGGAAGGGACGACGATTTTCCTCACCTCGCATGATCCCGGCGACATGGAGCAGCTGTGCAGGCGCGCGGTTGTCATCAACCACGGTATGCTCATTTTCGACGACAAGGTGAACAGTCTGAAAAAAGATTTCCTCACGCACAAAACCGTCCATTTGAAGCTGAAGCGGCCTGCGGAAACTTTTGTGTTGGAGGGCGCCGAGGTGCTGAAGAGCAAGGGCAACGGCTTGAAGCTGTCCGTCGACACGTCGCTTGCCAGCATCGAATCGGTGCTGTCGCTCGTGATCGATCGGTACGGCATCGAGGACGTTACGGTCGAAGACCCGCCGATGGAAGATATTATCGGCCATATTTATGCCCGGGGCGGTCAAACCGCAAGCTCGGCCGTATAGGGGGGGAGCCGGATGAACGCAATTGCATCAACCGTTGTCAAGTTTGCCGCGATCGGGCGAATTACCGTGCGCAATCATTTGGCGTATGTGACTGACTTTTTGCTGCGGACGGTATTTCTTGTCGTTATTCTGTATATCTTCATGCAGTTGTGGGGAGCGACGTACCAAGGCGAGGGCGGAGGAGACGTGACCATTGCCGGTTATCGCTTCGAGCAGATGATCTGGTATTTGATTTTTACGGAGTCGCTGTCCATGGCTTTCCCAAGCTTGCCGCAGCGCATCGAAGAAGAAGTGAAAAGCGGCGACGTCGGCTACAAGCTGACGCGGCCGATCAGCTACGTCGGCTTGCATTACGTGCAATATATCGGCGAGGCGGCGCTGCGCTGCTTGATCAATCTGGCTGTTGGTTCGCTGCTCGGCATCCTTGTGCTGGGGCTGCCGCAATTCGGCTTCGGCTGGATCGGATTCTTGTTCGTGGCGGTTGGGTCGATTACGGCTAATTTTTTGCTCACGATGATCGTAGCCTTGTGCGCCTTCTGGGTGGAGGAAACGAGGGGACTCGAATTCGTGTATAACAAGATTTTGTTTACGATCGGCGGCATGCTGATGCCGCTCGAAATATTCCCCGAGCTGCTGCAGGCCATATGCAAATGGCTGCCGTTCCAGACGGTGCTTTATTTTGCCGCCAAAACCGCGGTGAAATACGAACCATGGACGATGCTGCAAATGATCGGCATCCAATGGATGTGGATTGTCGTACTCGGTTTGGTCGTGATGGCAATGTATCGGAAAGGAGTGAAGAAGCTCAATGTCAATGGCGGATAGATGGAGAAAGGGCGCAAGGCTGCTAGCGTTTGTGTGGACCTGTTGGAAGCTGAATATCGCGGGGGCGATGGAGTTTCGACTCAGCTTCTTGCTGACGGCGGGCATGATGGTTGTCAACAATGTCGTATGGATTTTGTTCTGGTCGATTTATTTCAACCGGTTCCAGATCGTGAACGGCTGGACACTGCAGGACGTCATGATGATGTGGGCGGTCAGCGCGGGCGGGTACGGCCTGATGGCCGTCTTGTTCGGCAATACGCGCAACGTGGCCAATATGGTCGCGACAGGTCAGCTCGACTTGTATATGACGCAGCCGAAGCCGATCTTGCTGCATGTGCTGATCAGCCGAATGTCCGTTTCCGCGATGGGCGATTTCATATTCGCCGTAATCATCTACGCGATGTTCGGCGACTTGAGCTTGCTCGGTGCAATCAAGTTCGTGCTTGCGCTGCTGGCGGCGATGTCGATCTTTTTGTTTTTTATCTTGATCGCGAATTGTCTCGCGTTTTATATCGGCAATGCCGAAGGGCTCAGCTTCCAGCTGTTCAACGGGTTGCTGGCGTTTTCGACGTACCCGACGAATATATTCAAAGGGCTCGGCAAGCTCGTGCTGTTCACGGTCATTCCGGCAGGGTTTATCAGCTATATGCCGATCGGGCTGCTGCGGGGCATCGACGTCCCGTTCCTGCTCGGTGCCGCCGGGATGGGCGCTGCGCTTGCCGGAGGCGGGATTTGGCTGTTCTACCGCGGGCTGAAGCGATACAGCTCCGGCAACGTGATGACGATGCGGATGTAGCATCGGGAAGCGGCCGCTGCACCTGTTGCATCTGCTACACCTAACATTCCTCCATATTCAGCCAAAGTTTATACCTGATTCGCGCATCGGGTTATAGGCTATAATCGGATCACAGGAGGGATGTATGATGCGCAGTTATGGTTCCATCGTAAATAAAAAACGGCAGCAAAACGGGATGGCGTTAGGCGGCATTGGAACAGGAACGGTTGAAATTCATCAGGACGGCGCGCTGCGGGACTGGCATATTTTTAATTCGGGCAAATGGGCCAGCACGAACCCCGCAAAAAATAAGGCGGAACATTTGTATGATTACGATCAACACGTCATGCCCTTTCACATCCGCACCCAACAAGGGAACGACTTGCCCAAAATCCGCAAGCTGTCGCATGACAGCGAGAGCTCGGATTTCAGATCCATGATGTACTCGTGGCATAAGGAAATCCAACAAATCCGCTACGACGCCTCGTTCCCGATCTGCGAGCTTGCCTATGCGGACGACAGCTTGCCCGTCAGCATTCGTGCGGAATATATCGCGCCGTTTGTCCCGCTGGACTCCAGAACAAGTGGAATGCCGGGCTTTTATATCCTGTTTCATATTGCCAACGTCACCGGCGAGAACGTCGAGGTATCGCTGCTCGGCAAATTGAAAAATCCGATCAATCGGGGACATAGCCGGCGACAGCTCAGAAATCGCCTTGACGCAAGCGGCGATCGCCTGACTGTGACGATGGACAGCGACGCAACCGGCGCCCATCGGCATAACGGCAGCATCAGCGTTTCGGTCAGCGGCGGGGAGAACAGCTTCATTCGAAGCGATTTCTCCAGTTACTTCGCCAACTATGTGTTATACGGCGACTTTGGCGTGACCGAGCAGTCATATCTGTTCGACTTCCGGGAGACGGGGCGGCTGCCGAACCTGGGCTTCGAGACATTGCCCGAGCATCTGTTGGCCATTACGGATGAACAGCTGGAGCAATTCGGCGACATGCAGTTGGATGAACTGATGCGGGAAATTCGAAAGGCAGCCAGCGCGGAATCGCCGTATCGGCGCATTCTTGAAATCGATCAGAATCTGCTCGCGGACCGAACCGGAAAACGAAAGTATGTTCGGATGATGATCAAGCAGATGCGCGAGATGGCGGCGGACGCCGAAGGTCATGAAACTTGGGGAGACGCGGCGCTGTGCTCCTCCATAACGCTTGAGCCGGGAGAGCGGAAGACGATCCAATTTATCGTCTCGTGGCATTTCCCGAATCATTATAGCGACATGGGCCGCTTCGTCGGGCATATGTACGCCAACTGGTTCAACGACGCCAGGGAAGTCAATCGTTATCTGGGTGAAAATTCGGGTGACGTATTACAGCGAGTGCGTGCGTTCGCCGACGAACTGAACTGTTCCGACGCGCATCCCTCTTTGGCGAATCATTGGACCCATCAATTGAACACATTGATTAAGTGCTCGTGGTGGTCCAAGCACGGGGACTTTGCCATTTGGGAAGGTTACGGAAGCTGCGGGTTTCATACGATGGACATTACGTACCAGGGCTCGTTTAATATTTTGGCCTTGTTCCCGGATTTGCAGCTTGGACAGATGGAGCTTGGGGCTAAGTTTCAGCGGGAGGACGGCAGGGTACACCACTTTTTTGCCCCGGATTTTTACGCCGTGGATAACGGATTCGACCGGGTGGACATGAACCCGCAATACGTGCTGCTGGTATGCCGAGACTATCTCTGGACCGGAAACCTCGATTATGTGCGCAGGCTATGGGGATCGATTGTCAAGGCGATGGACAGCATCGAGGCGTTGGACCGGGACGGGGACGGCTTGCCGGATACGGAAACGGAGAGCAATACGTATGACGCTTGGCAATTCAGAGGAACGCCGTCCTACATTTCCAGCTTGTGGCTGGCGGCTCTGTTGGCGGCGTCGCGTCTCGCGGACGATCTGGGAGAGCAGCGGCTGAAGCTCAAATGGCGGGCCATATACGAAAACGGCAAACGGCATTTCGAAGCCAAGCTGTGGAATAACGAATATTTCAGCCTATGGGTGGACGGCGAAACAAGAGACGAGTGCTGCATGGCGGACCAGATGGACGGACAATGGTATGCGAAGCTGATCGGGTTGGGAGATTTCATCGCCGAGCCGAAGGCCAAGGCGGCTCTGCAAGCCGTATTGCGGTACAATTATCATTGCGAAACGGGATTGATCAATGCGGTTTACCCGAAGCAGGCGAAGCCGACGTTGTACACGTATCGCAACGTTCAGGCGGAAGCGAACTGGTCGGGGATCGAATTTGCTTTTGCCTCGGCGTTATTCGAGTACGGCATGGCCGAGCAAGCGATCGAACTATCCGACAACGTGGATCGACGGTATTTTCAAGCGGGAAGAATATTCAACCACGAGGAGTGCGGGGACCATTATTACCGGGCGATGTCCGGCTGGAGCTTGCTGCTGTCGGCGACCGGCTTTAAGCTGGATGTGCCGAAGGGGCAGGTCGAATTTGCCCCGTCCTCGGAGCGCATGAAAGCGCCTTGGTTTGCGCCGACCGGGTTCGGCCGTTTCGCCAAGTCAACGGATACCTTCGAGCTGACTTGCCGAGCAGGCGAATTGAAGTTCGATACGTTGATCCTGGATATCCTTCCGGCGAACAAGCACGTACGAGTTAACGGCGAAACGACGCCTTATGAGACGCTCGCGGATTCGGGCCGCATTGCCATCCGATTCGATCAAACTGTCGTTCTGACGCCGGGTTGTACTTTTGTGGTGAACGGAGCGGATTGAGCGTAAAGAAAAACAAGGGGTATCCGCGAGACGGATGTGCCTTGTTTTTTGTTTGAAATGCGCGGGTCAGGACGGCGCAAGCCGTTTATCCTTGGTTATTTTTTTCGATGTTCCATAACTCTTGATTCCGATAAGCTTGCGGCGTATGGAATCGTTCTCTTTTGAATATTTTCGAAAAGTATAAAGGATCTTCGAAGCCGGTTGAGCGGGCGATTTCCGCAAGCGTCAAATCGGTATGCTTCATGAGCTCGCACGCTTTGGCGATTCGAATATTCATTAAATATTGCTTGGGCGACACTTTCATAAATGCCTTGAATATCGAGCAAAAGTAACTGCGGTTATACCCCAGCCGGTCCGCGAGCTCGGACATTTTGAAACGATGCATGTAATGATGCTGAATATATTGCACGGCTTGAAGCACGTGTACATTTTCGCGGGTCAGGTACGGCCGGTTTCGATCGTTCTTGTCATGCTGTTCCGTCAGCAGGGAGAAGAAAATATACAGCAGTCCCAAGCTTCGAATATAGGGAACGGCAAAATCGTCGGAAGCGCGTATGATCTCCGACATATGATTTACGAGCACACCGTCATCCTCGAAATGAAACAACCGGTTTTCGGCGTTTAAGCCGCATTCCGTCAAATATTTCTCCGTATTCAGGCCGTGAAATCCGACCCAATAGCAATGCCAAGGATCATCATTCCCTACGCCGTAAGTGACGACCTCGCCCGGATATATAACAAATCCATCGCCTGGATGGATGTCGAACGTTTGGTCTTTGGTGACTAACGTTCCCTTGCCTTTATCGATATAATGGATCAGATAATGGTCTCTTGCGGCAGGCCCGACCCGATAATCGGGACGGTATTGTTCTTCGCCGCATTCATACAAGGCAAGATCGACATTGCTTCTGTCATCCATCTTATGGGAGATAAACCGGTACTCCATTGCGCAACCTCCATTCGACGTGAAGCTCGCCGGTATTTTGGATAGCCGGCGGGTCATCGACACGTGTGGATTCTCTCATAACTGCGGATTGTTGTCAATTTGGCAGGGGGGAAGCTAGAAGGCAATGACTACGTAGTGATGAGCTAACATGGTTATGAAATATTTTTTCTATATTCATAATATAAAAAGTAATTTCCTCCAATTAGACGTGATGATATAATCGAAATGGGCTCGACGGAGTTCCACGATTGGAAAGAGGAAGGTGTCCCATGGGGGCAGGGAGGAAACAAAAAATATGGGCGACGGTCGGGCTTGTTGCAGTGCTGCTGGCGGCGGGCTTGCTCTGGTATGCGGGCAAAGCGCGCGACACAACGCCTGCGGCGTCCGGCGGCACGGAGCAGGGCAAATCCGATCGGGTCGAAGGGGAAGAGGACATGAGCTTAGCGAAGAAGCTCGGCCAGCTGCCATCCGGCGCGGGCATCGAGCTGGACCCGGTGTATCCGTATTACTTGAACCGGTCGGAGGAGAGCATTGCCGACGAAATTCAGCTGGCGGGCTACAAGACGGTTCACTATGTAGTCGTGGATGAGTACAACATCCGAACGAAGCTGATCGAAGCGTTCCATCAGCGGGGCATCCAGGTGTGGGCGCGTATTTTCGGCAATGGCGCGTATACGACGGCGAGTTTTCCGCCGGAATGGACTTCCTGGCAAACCGAGCTCGTCAAACCGCTGAACGACGGTTTTGCAAGGCTTTCCATGCACAGCAAGCCGTATACGGAGTGGAAGAAGAAGGCTTTGGCCGAGATGGTGAAGGCGAATCCGTTCGATGGCGTCGAGATTATGGAGCCGTTCTTCCCCGAGTGGGGAGGACTGGAGTCAGGCGTTTACGGGGACGTCGGCCCGATCGCGCAGGAGGCTTTTCGCGAGAAATACGGTCTGGACATCCCGGATTTCCGCGATCCGCAGTCGCCGAAATATTATAAGAACGATAAGGCGACATACGAGAAATGGGTGAATTTCCGTGTCGAAGCGGTAAACGATTTTCTGAACGAGCTCGTGAACGGCAAAGGCGGCATCCGCGAGGCCAGACCGTCCGCAGGCATCGGCGTTTGGTCGCTGGGCATCGATGCGGGACCGGATTCGGTCGCCAAGCTGCGCGAGGTGCAGGGGCTTGACGCACCGTCGATGATCGCCAAGGTGAAGCCGGATATTTTCTATTTGCAGACGCATTGGCCGGACTGGCTGAAGCCCGATCTGCAGCCGAATTATGCCGAAGCTTACGAACCGTTCATCCGGCAAATCCGCGAAAGCGCCCCTGACATGCCGATCGGGATCGAAGCGGATCTTGGCTCCGACGAAGCGGCACGGCGCGGGAACGACTGGTTCCGTGAATTCGGCGAAAGCGTGACGAAGCTTGGCTTCCGGACGTGGACGGGATACGAGTACCATATCGGCAAGTACATGTACGAGGAAGCGCCGATTCCGGTCAAGGCGGTGCGCGACAACGAAGGGCAAGTGACGGTTTCGTTCCAGCATCGGGTAGACGAGGCATCGGCAAAGGCACCCGGCAACTATGCGATCATGAATGGCGGTACGGCGAAAAAGCTGAGCCTCGATATTACCGTCGACGGGAATCGTGTCGTGTTGAAATCGGAGCAGTTCCCGAAAAAGTCATTCAAGCTTCAGGTCGAAGGCGTAGCGAATACGCCAGAATTGTTGATTTTCAAAGGCTATGACGCACTTATGACACCGGCGGGTACGGTCATAGAAATCGAATAACCTTGTTTTGACGGTAGACCGCCGGCATGCGGCGCCGCAACGCGTACCGGACAGGCGCTCGTTGAAAGCATATTCTTTGAAAACCGCGCGAAAACGGCCGATGCGGAGCAAAAGGCTGTACATCCCTTTGTTTTTCAAATAAACTAGGGATATACAGACAAGCAAGGAGATTCTGGACGATGATCAAAGTCGAGCATTTAATGAAGAAATTTCCGAACGGCCCCACCGTGCTGTCGGATATCAGTTTCGAAGCGGAGCCCGGCGAGCTGATTGCGGTGCTGGGAGGAAGCGGGAGCGGCAAAACAACGCTGCTGCGCTGTCTTGCTTTACACGACGCATGGTCGAAGGGCAATTTCATGTACGACGGCGTCGATATTTTTCAGAGCAAATGGAACGGCAAGCGAAAAATTCGCAGAGAATGGGCTTACCTCGAGGAAAAGCCCGTATTGTTCGGCAATAAGAAAGCGCTCAAAAACGTGCTGATCGGCCGTTATCAGCAAACGCCGATCTGGCGCATCGCGCTCGGCATGGTGCGCAACGATGACTATATGGGCGCGATGGATATGCTGGAGAAGCTTGGCCTGCTCGATAAGGCGCATTCCAAAGCGGATAAGCTGAGCGGCGGGGAGAAGCAGCGCGTGGCGATCGCCCGGGCGCTTGTCCACGGAGCGAAGGTCATCGTGGCCGACGAGCCGGTGTCGGGACTTGATCCGCATGCCGCGGCAGCGGTCATGGAGGATTTGAAGCAGCTGTGCCAGCGGGAGCAAATCATCATGATTTGCGCGCTGCATCAGGTGGAGCTGGCCGAACGGTTCGCGACCCGAATCTGGGGACTCAAGGACGGCAAGCTGGCGCTCGATATCCGCGCCCGCAAGCTGACGCAGCGCGAACGGGATTTAATATTGTAAAGCAAAGGAGCCGCTCAATTGCGGCTTTTTTCATTTTAGCGCGCCTAGCCAAGCTAGACGCAACTAGCCGGTGCAAGTCCGGCCGAGGTAGGAGCCAAGTCGCCTCGTAGCTGACAGGCAACTGGTGAAGAGATTCTAAGG
>NZ_JBVYOJ010000019.1:0-154557 GCF_056120465.1 Paenibacillus sp. sgz302148 | reverse complement strand
ATCGTAAGTTTCTCAGAAGCCGAATAGGATCGTTTTTGCATGAAAAAGCTCCCCTTACCGTAGCAGGTTTTATTATTTCACCTGTCTACCGTAAGGGGAGCATATCAGAATATCCCGGAGACTGCTCCTTTTTTCATACTGTTACCCAGCTGTAAATCCCTTGGATCCGCCTATTTCACCTGCTTGAGCAGCTGCTGCATCTCGGCAAGCTGCTTCGACTGGTTGTCGGCAATGCCCTCGGCAATCGTTTGAAGCTCCCTGTTCCTCGTATAATTCAGCACGTTCAGTGCCATCCGCATGGCGCCTCCATGATGCGGAATCATCTCGCTCAAGAAGTCTTTGTCGACATTGCCGGTAGGCCTCGCTCCTTCCATGCCGGACACCATCTTGTTAAACGCCGCCATATATCCTTTCCAATACGCTGATTCTTGAGACGCATCGGCCTGCTTGTCCGTTTGTACCCGCTCCAGCAAGTCCCTCATTTGCGCAATACTCGCCGTTTGTTCCCGGATGATGGCCGCGGCCAACTGCTTCACTTGCAAATTCGAGCCGTATTTCATGACGTTTTCGGCCATCCGAATGCCGCCTTCGTGATGCGGAATCATTTCGTATATGAAATCGATGGTGACATCCCCCGTTTTGGGTGCGTTGTCCATCTTGTTCTTCATCGCATCCAGGATCTGATGATACCTGTTTAAATACGTCTCTCTCTTCGCCTTGGATCCCGTTTCGTCCGCAGCATATCCTTGGCCTTGCCCAGTTAGTGTCAGGCACAGAACGGTAAGGCCCATAAGCAGCAGTTTTATAGCTTCTTTCATCTAAGGTCTTCCTCCTTATTCCATATGGGAGTCAGTATTCGGTAAAAAGCGTTTTTTTATTCCGGTAGCGATTGACACTGGAGCGGCACGAGAGTGTAGGATGAACTTACCGGACATGTTCAGGAACGAAGTGAGGAGGACTCATGTATTCCATTGGCGAGATCTCGAAAATTGTAAATATTTCCATAGATACGTTGCGGTATTACGACCAGATTGGCTTGTTGAAACCGCATCATGTCGACGATAAGACCCGATATCGGTATTTTTCCGAACAGCAAATCCGTGAGCTGATTTTCATTATCGAAATGAAACAATATGGTTTAAGTCTCGATGCCATTCGTGAGTTGTTGGCGAACGGTGATGAAAGTAGAGTTCGTTCGGCGTTAATCCGCCGAGCGGAGGAACTGCAAGACGAAATGGATCGCCAGTTAAAGTTGCATAAGAGACTGCAGGAACGGATAAAGATCATACATGAAGAGGACAGGTGCATGACGATGAAACCTACCGTACTTATTGTTGACGACTCCGCGTTTATGAGGAAAATATTGGGCGAAATCCTTGCTAATCACGGATATGAACTGGTTGGCGAAGCAGCAACCGGAGAAGAAGGGATCAAGCAATATGCGAAGCTCCGACCAACCCTCGTCATTCTGGATATCCATATGCCGGAAGGATTGGATGGTTTCGAAGCGGCAAAGCAAATGAAAGCAATCGATTCCAGCGCAAACATAGTCATGTGTTCAGCTAAAGGGCAAGTCGAGAACGTGCTTACAAGCTTCCTTTCGGGAGCGCGCGCTTTTATCGTTAAACCATTTCAATCTGAATCAATGCTGGATGCCTTGTCCGACGTGCTCACTCAAGACCGGCATTTGCAAATCACCGCTATTTCCAAATGGTTGTCGGATGAGACACTGCTCTCCTCATTGCCCAAGGAAGCATTATCACAACATCTCATTGATCAGATGATCCAAATTTTCAACGCTGAAGAAGCACCTACGTTAACCGACCTTTATAACATACTCGCCGAATTATAGAATCGTCAGCCTCGGCCATCCGTAACGACGGATGGTTTTTTCCATTTTCGCCCCCTCTTCAACAGCAAATTCCATTATAATGAATGTATTGAACTTGAATAACCCTCCGTTCCGAGGTGAACCGGTGAATGAACCTGCTCCGAATCCAATTGCTAGACAAATTTGCTTTATTCTATAACGACACCCCGGTTACGACCATTACCGGCGGAAAAATATTATCGCTGCTCGCCTTCTTGCTCCTTCACCGCACTCCGCAGAGCCGCAAATACGTGGCGTTCCTTTTTTGGCCGGACTCGTCGGAGAAGCAGGCGCTGACCAATTTGCGCAAGCTGTTCCTGCAGCTGCGGCAAGCTTTGCCGGAGCCGGATCGCTACTTGTATTCCGACACGTTAACGATCGGCTGGAACGACATGGCCCCCTTCGAGCTGGACGTCCGATCCTTCGAGCGATTGACGGCGGAAGGCTCCTCCGTGCAGGAGCTCAAGCAGGCCGTCGCTTTGTATGGCGGCCCGCTGTTGCCCGGCTGTTACGACGAATGGCTCGAGCCCGAGCGAGATAAGCTCGCTCAAGTGTACCGCGCCGCCCTGGAGCGGCTCTCGGCAAGACTGGAACGAAGCCGCCACTACGAGGAAGCGCTCCATTATGCCGATATGCTGCGTGCGGCAAACCCGCTGAGCGAGGAGAATTACATCACGCTGATGCGGCTTCATGCGCTGCAGGACAATTTGGCCGGGGCAGCCAAAGTATTCCGCGAGTGCGAGCGGGTGCTGCGCGACGAGCTTGGCGTGGCTCCCGCCCTGGCGACACGGCAAGCTTATGCCGCTATGTCCGAGGCCGGCGTGAAGACGGAGCAGCTTGTGCAGGACGACAGCCTACCCTTGATCGGCCGCATGTCGGAGTGGGAGTCCATGCTCGCTTCCTGGCGCTCTGCTAGCGGGGGCAAGCCGCATATGGTCGTGCTTTCAGGCGAACCGGGCATCGGCAAAACCCGTCTGGCCGAGCAATTCCAGGCTTGGGCGCAGAAGCAAGGCATCCCTGCGAGCTCCGCCAAGTGTTATGCATCGGAAGGCGGACTCGCCTACGCCCCCGTTGTCACCTGGCTTCGCAGGAAGAAGCTTCCGTCGCTTGCCCCTATGTGGCTGAGCGAGCTAACGCGATTTTTGCCGGAGCTGCTTATCGAGCAACCGGACCTGCCGAGGCCAGAGCCGTTGCTCGAAAACTGGCAAAAGTACCGATTGTACGAGGCGATCCAGCATGCGCTAAACGAAAATCGGCCGAGCGCGTTTATTCTGGACGATATCCAGTGGTGCGACGAGGAAAGCTTGCAATGGCTGGACTACTGGCTGCAGCAGCCGACGGCCGGCTCGTTCCTCGTGATCGCTACCGTTCGTTCCGGTGAGCAAAAAGCGAAGCTGACCGAGCTCTTGGCCGGCCTTCGCGCGAAGAAACAACTAACCGAGCTCCAGTTGGGTTTGTTGACCTCCAAGGAAGCCAAGGCGCTGTCCGAAGCCGTATCCGAAGGGAGAATCAAAGCGGAGGACTGGACCCGCTTTTACCGGGAAACGAACGGCAATCCTTTATACATTGTAGAAACGTTGCGAAACGGGTACGCATCCGCCGACATAACCGAACCGCAAACTGCCTCCCGATCGACGCCTTCCGTGATTCATCACGTCATCCAGGGCAGATTGGATGCATTATCCGAGGATAGCAGGAGGCTTGTCCATCTTGCGTCGGCCATCGGTTTTCCTTTTACGTTCGAGTTGATCAGCCGCGTGACGACTATGGACCGGGAAGTGATGCTGGACGTGCTCGATGTGCTGTGCAGCAAGCATATATTGAAACCGACGGATCGCCATGGCTATGATTTTACACACGATAAATTAAGGGAAACGGCTTATCAGGCGATGAGCCCGGCGCGCCGGCAGCAATATCATCAGCAAATCGGCTTCGCGATGGAATCGGTGTACGCGGACGAGCTGGATGAGTATGCCGGACAAATTGCTTTTCATTTCGAACAAGCGGGGTTTGCGAAGCACGCTTTTCCTTATTACTTGAAGGCGGCTGACTTGGCCGCGTCGCTGTACGCGAATGATATGACGCTGCAATACTGCCAGCGCATGCTGAAGCTTGCCCCGGAGCAAGAAAAGCATGCCATTGCCCTGCGAATGGGCAAAGTGTACGAGGTAATCGGCCGTTTGGATGCGGCCCATGCCCTCTATACGGAGCAAATGGAGCATGCCGGCCTCACGCTTTCTTTGAAGGATCAGGCCGCGTACAAAATGGCTGTCGGCAATTGCCTGTACATGCAGACCCGCTATGCGGAAGCGCTCGACTACTTGATGCAGGCGCGCCAAGACTACGAGTGGCTGAATGATCAAGCGGGCATTAGCTACACGCTGGCCGTCATGGGTATCGTTTATTATTGTTTGGGGCAATCCGATATGGCGCTTGATTCGTTTGCCCGCCGCGAGGAGTTGGAAGCGAAGTATCGCAGCGAGAGGGAAAATGGCCGGGTTGCCGGTATTTACGGCTATATCTATATGGATCGGGGCGAAACAGAAAAGGCGATTCAATGCGGCATTCAAAAAGTCCAGATTGCCGAACAGATTGGCGACAAACTGCTGTTAAGCCAAGCGATGGGTACACTGGCTGTCATCTACAACGATTGCGGCAAGTACCGGGAAGCCATTGCTTCCATCCATGAAAATCTGCGATTAGCTCGCTTATCCGGGGAACGGATGGGCGTGACTACGGCGATTGCGAAGCTGGCGGTAGCGTACAACGCCATTGGAGCCCACGTGCAATCCAACGCCTGCTGTTTGTACAGTATTTATAACGCTACCAAGGTCGGAGACCACCGAACCGCAGCGGGCATGCTTGGATGCCTGGGAAGCAGCCTTACTCAGCAGGGCGATTTTAGGCGCGCTGAGGTCGTTCTAACGCATTCACTCAGCGTGTTGCGCAACGTAAACAGCTTGGGACATTTTATGAACGACACGCTCTATTATCTTGCCCGTTTGTATACGGAAAAAAAGCAATTTTTCGAAGCTCTTGCCATCGCGGAAGAAGCCTTGGACCACGCGAACCGCATTGGTAGAACACGTTATATGTTCTTGCTTACACTACTCATTGTCGTGCTTCGTCATAAAGTTAACAAATTGGATAAGCAACAAGCCCTCCAACGCTTCCTGACGCTTTTAGACCAAGCCGCCAACATGGAGCAGCGGGCCAATGTATACTACGCCATGTGGGAGCTGAATCTCGATTCCGGCCAACATGCCGACACGACGGCGAATATGTATAGCCGCCTGTACGACTTTTCGCCTAAAGCCGATTACCGCCTCAAGTATGCCGATTTGACGGGCATGCCGCTTGCCAAGACATCGATTCCGGCCGAGCTGCCGAGGGAGGTCGCGGAACTGAACTACAATTTGAACGAAATGCTTGCGGAATTAGGAAGCAAATAATGAATGCGAGTGCCCAGGCGGACGCCCGAATTCCTTCGGGCGCGACAATGTTTAGCGGAATCGGGCGGCAGCTGGCGATCGTGCACTCGAAGGAGTCGTAGGGAAGCTTGCTTGAAGACGGCATCCTTCCGATTCGGAAGAGGATAGCTGGAGCTTGCCTCCGATGGAGGCGATCCGCCGATGCATGGCGGTTAATCCGATGCCGGGAGACGACTGGTCGAACGGAGCCCCGTTGTTGGATAGTGTAAGCTTTACGCGGCTCTCCGAGACGATGAGGGACAGAGCGAATCGGGAGCTGCGACCGTGGCGAATGCCGTTCGTGAGGCCTTCCTGCACCGTATTATAGATGATTTTTTTCTGGTACGGTGTAAGCCGGTGGAGCTTCCCCGAGATGGAAGCGGCAATCTCCGCTCCCGTCGCTTCTCTCGTCTTGTCGAGGAGACGGTAGAGCGCCTCCTTCAAGTCGATTTCGAAGCTATCGTCCTGCTGCGATTGAAGGATATTCCTCACATCGCTCAGCCCATATCGAATGTGGTTATACAGCGTATCCAGTTTCTGAACGCCCAACTCCGGATCGCTTGCCATGAGACGGCGTATGCCGTCGATCTGAACAATCGCCGTCGTTAAGGTGTATCCGATAATATCATGCAAATCTTCCGCAAGCCTTAACCTTTCTTCCATGAGCAGCATCTCTAAGGCATCGTTGCTGTTCATCTCCGTATCCGGGAACACAGCCATCGGACATATCGTCACGGCACCACCCTCCCTTCCATTCATTTTGGCAATACAACGATCACATTTCTAATGCGGATGTTAGTTCCGACCAGCTTTGCGGTTCCAGGCGCTCTTCCGCCAAGCGAAGAACCGCTTCATAAAAGTCGCGCGGGGCAAAACGTTTCATGTCGCTTAACATCACGAACCGATCCGCATGCGTGATTGCGGGAAGCATATAGTGAAGGAATATCATCATGGCATGGGGCGGAATGGAAGAGCGTATTTTGACGGATATTTCATGCAGTTGCTCATCGTCCAGATTGTTCCACAACGCTTCCATCCCAGGCCCTTCTTCACGCTGCAGGTGCATCATATATTCGGCGGTAAAGCGGTTTAACTCTCTGCCTATCCGGAACCACAGACTCGCCCGGTCTTCTCTGGAAGCTTCCTGCTGCTCCAATCGGCCTACTAAGCTCGAAATCTCTTTCACCTTCCCATCCAACACCTGATGCTCTTCTTCCAATCGCTTTGCCGTTTCCGGCGCATACTTCAAATACACTTCGTCCAAATGGAGATCTTCGTCATGGGAATGCGCCTCCAAGATGATAACGATCTGGTTCCATTCTTCGATAAACGACTTCAGTTTATCTTGATTCATGAAGTCGATTTCTCCTGCTTTTAAACAAATTCCACTTAACGCATAACGAAGCCCCTTATGGACGGGACCTAACACATCGTATCGGTTGTACATTGATCTAATCTCCTTTGTTTTTTATTAAGTACCGAACAATACCAACTATAGCGAATGAGCGTTGCTTAAACGTTGCTTCCCGGAATGACGATTGATTTTTTTGTTAAAAACGACTTCGGCGATCAGCTCTTCCGATTTGAAAGTCTCAGCTCGTCTCCCGGCGTTCGGACTGGAATGGAAGCATTTCTGCAACATTTTCAAAGACTACCCCGTTAGGAACAATAGAAAGCACAACAAACCTACATACAGAAAGGAAATACCACTATGAATCCAACGATGAAAAAAAGCTTGCTGCTTTTAACCTTATCGACCACGATGGCCACGGGAGCCGCTTATGCCGCACCGAATCCGGCTTCGACCCATACGACGGCAACTACAACCAAACAATCGGCTGCGCAGGCGGTCTCGATCACCATTAACGGCCAAGCGCTCGCCGAGAAAGGTTACTTGAAAGCCGGCGGCTCCGAACCGATGCTTCCGCTGCGCGCCGTTGCCGACGCACTTGGCTTCACGCTGGCTTGGAATACGAAGACGCAAGCGGCCGATCTGAACAAGGGCAACATCTTCACGACAGTGAAGACGGGCGAGGATCAATACGCAATCAACAAAATGTATACATCGCTGGGTACGGCACCGGAGCTGATTTCTCACAAGCTGTACGTGCCGGCGTCGTTTGTCGATAAAGTGCTGCATGCATCCCTTGTCACCGAAGGCAATTCCGTGACCATTACGATGGAAGAGCAGCAGAAAAGCGTCGAAGTGACCGGCGTCATTACCGCCGTGTACAACGAGGAGGGCCGTACGGCGGTCCAAATCCGCGGCGTGAATACGGACGGCATCGTGCTGAATGTCGGCAAAGACACTGTTATCGAAATGGCGGGCGGCACGAAGCTGGCTTTCGCCGATCTGCACCTCGGCATGACGGTGAAGGCAGAGCACTCCCTTGCGGCTACGGCCAGCTTGCCGCCGCAAACGCCAACCTTCAAAATTACGGTCCAGGACGCGAAGAAACAAGCTGATCTGCTCGGTACAGCGGGCACCATTGAGGAAGTGCGCGAGGGCGAGAAAGGCACAATGAGCATTGTCCTTAAAGGCACGGCTTTGAGCAAGCTTTCCCAAAGCGAGGTCGTCCTGAACATCGGCGAGGATACCGCAATCGTGGACAAAGACGGCAAATCGGTTGCCAAAACCGCCCTCGTCCAAGGAGCGACGGTCATCGGCTTCTACGATCCGACGTTAACTCGCAGCCTGCCGCCGATCGGCAACGCGCGCAAAATCGTAGTGGAAGAAGCGAAGGAAGAGCTGCAAAACGTGAAAGTTAGCGGCGTCATTACCGCAGTGAACGATAAGGAACATCCGTCCGTGCAAATCCAAGGTGTCGGCACGGAAGGCATCGTGTTGAACATCGGCAAAGATACGGTATTGGAAGCAGCCGACGGTTCGAAAGTAACGTTCGCTGATCTGCATGTCGGCATGACGGTCGACGTCGAGCACTCGCCGATCATGACGTTCAGCCTGCCGCCGCAGACGGCGGCCGTCAAAATTACGTTGCGCGATCCGAAGCTGCAAGCCGATCTGCTCGGTACTGCAGGCGAGATTGGGGAAGTACGCACCGATGATAAAGGCGGAGTGAGCGTCGTTATCAAAGGCACCGGCGTGAATGAGCAATCGCCAAGCGAAGTCGTGCTGAATATCGGCAAAGACACGACGCTGATCAACAAAGACGGCAAAACGGTTGCCGCCGGCTCGCTGGTGAAGGGCGCCAAAGTCATCGGCTTCTACGGCCCGATGATGACGAAGAGCTTGCCGCCGATCGGCAATGCGGTGAAAGTGGTCGTGAACGATGCGAAGGAAGAAGTGAATAGCGTGGAAACGACTGGCGTCATCACGGCTGTGAACAACGATAAAGAGCGTCAGTCCGTACAAATCCAAGGCATCGGTACGGAAGGCATCGTTCTGAACGTCGGCAAAGATACGGAGCTGCAAGCAGCCGACGGCTCGAAGCTGACGCTTGCGGACCTGAAACCGGGCATGACCGTCAAAGCCGAGCATTCGCTCGCCATGACGATGAGCTTGCCGCCGCAAACGCCGACCTACAAAATTACGGTGCTGGATACGAACAAACAAATCGATCTGCTGGGAACGGCGGGCGAGATTACGGAAGTGGGCGCCAACGATAAAGGCGTGCCGACCATTCGGATCAAAGGCACGGGAATTAGTGAGCAATCGCCTAGCGAGGTTGTCTTGCGGCTGACCGGCGAAACGACGCTGATCAACAAAAATGGGCAAGCGATCGAGAAAAGCGCCCTTGTGAAAGGCGCGAAGGTCATTGGCTTCTACGGNAGTGAGCAATCGCCTAGCGAGGTTGTCTTGCGGCTGACCGGCGAAACGACGCTGATCAACAAAAATGGGCAAGCGATCGAGAAAAGCGCCCTTGTGAAAGGCGCGAAGGTCATTGGCTTCTACGGCCCGATGATGACGAAGAGCCTGCCGCCGATCGGCGGCGCGGAAAAGATTGTACTGGATGTTAAAGACGGCAACGAGAAATAATGTAGCCTGAGCGAAGCTCGTCAGAGCCGGCGTCGGAACCCCGACGCCGGCTTTTTTGTCCCAAGCACCGTATCGGACAACAAAAAGAAGCATCCGGTTCCACGATTGTCGTGGGTCAGATGCTTCTTCTTTTTTATGCAACCTCATTTTACACTTTAATGATGCCGATAGAATACAGGAACACAAGCAAAATCAGAATCGGAACGACCATCCGAAGCAGGAACATCCACACTTTGTTCCATATGCCGGTCAGACCCGCTTCCGCCGCCGCTCGTTTCCAAGCATAACCCGTAAACAGGGTAACTACCAAGCCGCTGATCGGCATGAGCACGTAAGCCGTCAAGAAATCGAACCAATCGAACAGCGATTTGCCGCCAGGATGAAATGAGCTTAACACCCCGCCGACGGACAGTCCTGCCGGAATGCCCAATAGGAAGCACAGGGTCGAAATCAGAATAGCCGCTTTTTTCCGGCTCCAGTTCCATTGGTTCATCGCGTACGCAACCGGTACCTCTAGAATCGAAACGGCCGAAGTCAGCGCGGCGATGGCCAGCAGCAGGAAGAACAAGCCGCCGAATACGGTCCCGAGCGGCATTTGCGAGAAAGCGACCGGCAGCGCCATAAACGTCAGGCCGACGCCTTCGCCCGGTTCCAGCCCGTAGGAGAACACGGTCGGGAAAATAACAAGCCCCGCGATAAACGCATAGACCATATCGCCGAGCCCGATCGCTATCGTCGCCGAGCCAAGCGACTGCCTCTTGTCGACGTACGACCCATACGTCAGCATACAGCCCATGCCTAGCGAGAGTGAGAAGAAGGCATGTCCCAGCGCAATAAGCGCGGACTCCGCATCAAGCTTGGAGAAGTCCGGTTTCAAGAAAAATTCGACGCCTGCCCCTGCGCCCGGAAGCGTCAAGGAGCGTACCATCAGCACCAGCAAAATGATGAGGAAGCCGGGAATCAATATTTTGTTGAATTTCTCGATCCCGCCCGATATCCCTTTGGCAACGACCCAACCGCACAAAATCATAACAACAGCTTGCCAAATCACCGGCATGTAACCGGAAATAAACGAAGAGAAGATGGTTTTGAATTCATTCCCTTGATTAAACAGACCACCAGTAAAGGATTGTACCGTGTAGTGAAGCGTCCAGCCGGCTACGACGCCGTAATAGCACATGATTAAAAACGCGGTAATCACGGACAATAACCCGAAGTAGCTCCAATACTTCTTGCCGGTCAGGTTGTAGTAGGAGCTGGCGGCGCTTCCTCTTCCTCCGCGTCCGATCGTCATCTCGGCCAGCAAAATCGGCAAACCGACCAGAATCAGACAGATGATGAACAGCAAAAAGAACGCCGCACCTCCGTGCTTCCCGGTAATATACGGGAATTTCCACATATTGCCGAGACCGACCGCGCTGCCGATGGCGGCCAGAATGAACCCGGACGAGGTGAAGCGTTCTTTTTTCGCATTGCCCGATTCGCTTGATTCGATTGCACCTTGGGTTTTTTTGGATGCTTGCTTGCTCATGTTGTGTACCCCAGCCTTTTTTTTGTTTTTGTTCTAGGGTAATTTATTACATCGCCCTTGTCTATATAAGGGAAATAATTGGCATTCGTTCATGCGTAGGTTAATGAGCGGATTCAACAAGGTCGACGTGTTTCACGTGCTTCTGGTTGATCAGGACGATAAGCATGCCTAGAATAACGAAGCCTGCGCCCACGATGAACGGTACATGCGGATTGTACCACTCCGCAAGCTTTCCCGCGAAATACGGTGCGATGGCGCCACCGATAAAACGAAGGAAGCTGTACGCGGCCGATGCGGTCGACCGTTCCACCGGAGCTGCGTTCATGACGGCCGTCGTCAGCAGCGTATTATTGTTCCCAAGCAATGCTCCGGCAAAAACAACAGCCGCGATCACGACCCATTGCGTCTGCGTCCAGATGCCCATTGCAAGCAGCGTCAAGGCGAACAGGACAAGCATGAATGCCAGCGATTTAATCGTGCCGAACTTGCGCTGCAGCACCGGAGCCATGAACACCGAGGTGATGGCGAGCAGCAGACCCCAGCCTAGAAATACATACCCCAAGCCGTGCTCATCCATTCCCATATGGCCTAACACAAGCGGGGCGTAAGCCATAATCGTAAAAAACCCGAAGTTATAAAAGCAAGCCATAATGCCGAGTACGAGTAAAGAGCGATGCTTCAAAGCCCGGAACGGATCCAACAATGAAGCTTTTTTCTTGGGCGCGGCTGCCGCGGATTTTGCGCCCGAATTGGGCATCATGAAGGAAAGTGCGACAAAAGCGATAACCATCAAAGTGGCAACACCGAGGAACGGGCCTCTCCACGAAATCGAGCCAAGCTCTCCGCCGAGCAAAGGTCCGACGGAAATCCCGAGTCCAACCGCCGCTTCATACAAAATGATCGCTTTGCCGACGCCTGAATTGGACAAGGATACGATAGCAGTGAGCGACGTTGCGACAAACAGCGCATTGCCGAGACCCCAGCCGCCCCGCAGGCCGATGAGCACCCAAATATTATTGGACATGCCGCCCAGGAACGAGAACACGGCAATGACGACAATCCCGAGCAGCAGCGTTCGCTTCATCCCAAGCCGGGACGTAATGACGCCCGTAATGAGCATCATAACCGCCATGACCGCATTATAGCTGGTAAACAGCAGCGAAACCTGGCTCGCCGAAGCGTTCAATTTCTTGGCGATTGCAGGCAGGATCGGGTCGACAAGCCCGAGGCCCATAAATGCGATAATACATGCAAAAGCAACTGCCCAAACAGCACGTGGCTGCCTGAGCAGTGTCGCTTTTCCATCGGATGCGATGGTCTGTTCGATTGCTGACATGAATGAAAAACTCCTTTATGATGAATAATCTTTGAGCGGATTTATAAATTATAGAAGGCTCTTGAACGTTTGACGGATGACGTTCCCACGGCTGATGATGCCGACCAACACGCCGCCCCGTTCAACCGGAACCTTCTTGATTTTTTTCTTGCCGAGCGTCGCGGCAATGTTCTCGATTTCCTCGTCCCACGCAACTTTGATCACTTTTTTCTGAGCGATATCCATGACGTTCAGATCAAGCAGCTTCTTGGCTCTTTCCTCGTATTCGACAGCGTCTCCTTTGAAGACGGCGGCGTAATATACAACGTCAACTACGAAGTCCTGATGCTTGCCGATATAACGCATAATATCCCCGTCGCTTACATAACCGACGATTTCGTTGCGATCGTTGACAACCGGAAGTCCGCTGATGCCATGAGCGATGAATTTCTCCACGACGGAACGCACCGTATCGCTTTCCTTCACTTTGTACACTTCTTTGACCATAATTTCATAAGCCTTCATCCAAAATCCCTCCGATCAAGTTGTATTATGAAACTATTTAATTGTATTATACAACTATAATAATCCGTGTCAATGGTTTGACAAAAAGTTGAAATGGCCGTGTTGCATTTCAAAAATAAGTTGACGTATGTTACGATAAGGGATGAGAGTCGAGGTGGAAACGGACATGGATACTCGCGTCATTGAACAAATCGAATTTGAATTGGCGTTTCTTGTACGCCATGCTACATCAATCTCAACCGTTGCCGGCAACATTGACCGTTCCGCGTATTTGTTGCTGCATCATATAACGACCCAATATCCGGTTGGGGTGAAAAATCTCGCGGACGAGTTTCATTTGGATATTTCCACAGTCAGCCGGCAAACCGCGTCGCTTGAGCAGCGAGGGTTCGTGACCCGAGTGCCTGACCCTACGGATGGGAGGGCTTACTTCTTCCAAATTACCGAGACGGGCATGGCTGCCCTGTCGGAATACCGGAATGCCCGGCTTGCCCGAATCGGCAAGAAATTGGAGGATTGGTCGGATGAGGAGTGCCGGCTGTTCGGCCAGTTGCTTGAGAAATTTAACAATACCATCCGCGGTTAGTGTACCCAATGCCCGCGGAAAACAACGAAGCCTAATGATCTCGCCATGAGATCATTAGGCTTCTTCTAATCCGTTCTAGTCCTCCAGCGCCGCCTTCAAACGCCCCGGATGAATCCGCATCAGGCTGCGTAATCCTTTTTTGTCCACGATGCCTTCCGAAGCCAATTGGCTTAACTGCTCCGTTACCGTCTCGCGAATGCTGCCCATCATGCTTGCGAGCTCCTGGTGAGTCAGCTTGACCTCCAGTTGAACCCAGTCCGTCTCATCATGGCGTCCCTCTGACACGGGGACACTCGCCCCGAATTTCCCGGCAAGCTTGTGCAGCAAGTAAAGCAGCCGCTTGCGCACACTCCCGTAAGCGATATGCTCCAGCAGCTCCTCCACTTCTTTCAGGCGCGTAGCGACGATTTCGATAAACTTTAAAGCGAGCCGCGGCTTCTCGGTCATGAGCTGCTCGAACTGCGCTTTGTCGATCGTGCAAATGACGGCGTCGGTAAGGGTCTGCGCATACAGATGTTCCGAACCCGTGGCAAAAGACCCGATCTCCCCGAACAGGTGGCCGGCCCCTAACAGGTCTATGGTGAGCTCCTTGCCTCCCGCGGATATTTTATATAAACGGACGGACCCCGATTTGACGAGATACAGAAGCTTCCGGTCCTCAAGCGGAGAAGCGACGATCGTCCCTTTTTTGACCCAATGGACAGGGGTTGCCGGTTCGAGCTCCCGCAGCTCCGCCGCATCCAGCTGCTGAAACAGATTGATTCTCGATAGAAATTTGACCTTATCCAGACGTGTTCCCTCCCGTTTCCCGGCACTGTAGGCCAGACTACATATGTTTCAGCTTATACGAATTATACTTTTGTGCAAGAGCAGGTTATCCTGCCAAAAGCTCGAGGAGTGGAAATTTCGTATGATTACGGTTGTGCTTCAATCGATTCTTGCGTGCATGCTCGCAATCTCCGTGGCGATGAAGCTGCTGCGCACGAAGTCGATGGTTCAGCATTGGAACGAGTACCGTTACCCGATGTGGTTCATGAACGTCATTGCGTTGCTGGAGCTGGCCGGCATCGCGGGCATCGTCACCGCATTCTGGGTTCCCGGCGTAAGGCCTTCCCCCGCCGGGCTGCTCGCGGTTCTCATGGTCGGAGCTATACAAGCTCATCTTATTCGAGCCAAACATCGCCCTGCGATGGCGATCAACGCTTTGGCTATGCTGGTCATCTCCGTTGTTCTGATCTTCAGCTAGGTTAGACTTGTCGGCTTGCCTGGTACCCACTAACCTCTTCGCTCTCTTGGCCCCTGAAAAGGGGCTTTATCTGTCTCCGCAGCCCCCATCCCCAGCGATGAACCCCCCGAGTCCATTCGTCCTTTATTACGAAACCCGCATCCTCCTTATGTCCTATTTATGAGGAAAAATCATAACATTCCATCAGGCTTCTTCCGCATTGGGGAGGTGACCGTTCGCGGTTTGTTTATTCGGTGAGAGTATGCGGCACCAAACACAAAAAAGGCCGACCCTTGTCATCGCAATGACAATCGGGTCAACCCTGAAATGTTCTGCTACCTGGAACCTACATCCGCACGGCAAGCAAATAGAGAATGAGCACGAGCGCCATGCAGGCGGTAAATTTATAATTCGGCCTTGCAAGCTCGAATACCGACTTCTGGAACAGTCCCGCCAGCAGATTGTTTACGGCGGAAGCCGGCGAGATCGGATTGGATACGGCCCAGCTACCAAGGAGAAGCACGGCGAAATAAACCGGGCTGATATGAACGGCCGCCGGATCAACGCCGCCCGCAAGAACGGTGACCGGCACGATCGGATGAAGGCCGATTAACGATGTCATCGCAATGAGAACTACCGTAAACACCGAAAAGGACAAGGAGATCGGAACGGGAATCGGCTCAAGCAGCGCCGGTATCGACGAACCGAACCCGGTTGCCCCGATCGAGCCGCTGAAAAAACCGGCGGCCAGGAACAGCGTAATCTCCTTTCTCAGCGCCGGCAGTGTTACCGTGACGTGATTAACCAGTCCTTGACGGTATGTCGCCATGCCCCTCTTCGCCAAACACCAGATCAGAGGGAAGATGACCGCCGCTATGCAGGTGAGCATGACCATGGGCAGCTCGATCCATCGCTCCAGCACCAAGATGACGGCGATGGAGGATGCCAAATAAATGGCGAGCCCTGCCGGAAATGCGGCCTTGCCCTGCATTGGGGTCTGCTCCGCCACCCGGTCGGCGGCTTCCTCTCCCCGTTTCGCTTTAGATGGCTCATATTCCTTACGGCGCAGCCCTCTATAATCGACGGCCAGGCTAACAAGCAGGCTGATCGCAGCCAGGCCGAGCAAATACGGAATAAGCGACGACCAGCCGAGCGAAAGCGAGGAAGTCACGAGCGTCATCGCGGCAAAATAAGGCGACCATAAAATCGCGCCCGCAAACCCGCGGTTCAGCGCATTGGCAAGCAGCCGGGACATGCCCGGCTGCGGTTTGACGAAAGCCAAGTGATAAACAACCGGAATGGACCCTACGTTGATGAACGCGCCCATGATTTGGGTCAGCAGCTGCGTGCCGACGAACATCACCGTCCTGCTCCGCAAGTTCGTGTCGTAGAACCGTTTCAAAGCCTCGACGTAATCCGGAAGCCGAACCGGAATCCCGAACAGCGGGGCGAAAACAAACAGGGTGACCAGCGTCACGTTCATACTGGCTGCTTCCAGCCAGTATCGGGCGTCCGCCTTTTGCAGAAGCATGAGCAATGCCCCGCCGATCATAAAAGAAACGGTAAGCCACAGCGTCATCCCCCTGATCTGGGGCAATAGCAGGGCTACCGCAACAAAAACCAAACTGCCGAGCACCAGGGTAAGCGGCTCCCAGTGCGTAAATTGCTGCACGACAAACACAGCCGCCAGCGAAAAAATGATCGCCCGGTCCAATACTGCCTTAGCTGCCCTTGTCATGATGTCCGCCTTCTTTCATGAACTTTATGCTTGTCTTTACTTTAATTAAACTGCCAGCAGCTTAAGCTTAAATTGCCATATTGATAGCTGCGGTGAAGCAATTTGGCTTGCCGGTTTCGGTCTCCGGCACCCATCGCAAATACCGGTTCACGGATAAAGCGACTACCGGAATATCTGCGTCTGGATAGATCAGTTTGAGCACGGCCCATGCGCCATGATCCAACCCTCTCTCCTCATCCAGCTCACTCTGTATGCCGTGCTTCGACAACAACGATTGAACTTGGTCGCTGACCGAACGTTCGCCTTTGGCCGGGTAGGTCATCCGGTACAGCTCATCCTGGAAACCGCCGAAATCATAAATCGTGCTATACGTATCGACAGCACTTATCGTTTGTACGGATTGTTCCCAATGTGCCGAAAAAAGCACGATCGCTTTAGGCCTCGGAATTTGAGTCGCAAAATGTTTCAGAAAAGCAGTGTATCCATTTTGTTCGAGAACGATCGAAGGCGCACCGTGCGCGAAAAAATACGAAGGCATCATCTTGCAGTTCACTCCTTATTCGTATGCACGCCGGCATCTGTAGTAAGCCAATTCACAAAATCCCGCTGATTCTCCTCGGAGACGCCGTGATCGGTCGGGTACGTTTTGAACGTCAAGCGAGACGTCTGGTTTTGAAAATAAGCTGCCGTTTCATGACCGATCCGGATCGGGAATACCGAATCGAATTGTCCGTGGGAAATAAATACCGATACGTCTTTCACGCTTCGCAGCGGGTATTCCGTCTTCACGAATTCCGGCACATACCCGTTTAACGCAACGATTCCTTTTAACTGCTCCCCCATCGTGAGCGCAAGCGTCATGGACAAAATCGCGCCTTGGCTAAAACCGAGCAAATATCGCTTGCTCGCATCAATCGAGTACTTCTCGGTTGCGTAATGGATGAAATCCTCCAGTTGCCGAACCGCTTCGTCAAACATCTCACGGATGGGATTACCGAGGCTTTTCAACTCATAATATTGATATCCTGCACCTAGCGTAAGATTACCTCGTACGCCGACAATAATAAATTCATCGGATAGCGGCGCCACCAAACCGAACATGTTTTTCTCATTCGACCCTTTCCCGTGAAGCGTGAAAATCGCCGGATATTTTTTGTCCGGATCCATATTGGCGGGCAGTTGAATGTCATATTGGTAAGCCGGTTTCATCGGGCTTTCCTCCTCTGTTATGAATTAAACGCCGCGTTTTTTGCGGAACGCGTAATCAACCGATAGGGGCGTCGTATCAGTAACTACCAAATAAATTGCCACCATCATAAAAGCAAGATCCAGCTCGTAACCGGCCATTTGGCTGTTGCCAAGCAGCCCCGCGGAAAGCTTCATCGTAACGATCGCGCCGATGAGCATCAGCACGAATAGAGCCGATACATAACGGGTGAAGAGGCCGACAATAAGCAAAATTCCTCCAACCAGTTCAAGTATCGCTACGAGATAGGCCAAAAATCCGGGCACGCCCATCGAGCTGAACCAAGCCTCTACATTTCCTAGGCCCATTTGGAATTTACTGATTCCGTGAGCTAAAAATAATATGCCCAATACGACGCGCATCAGGGTCGATACAAATGCTGTTTTCGCCACTCTTATTCCTCTCCATTCAAGTTTTATTAGTAATAAAGATATTAATTTCGTATAACTAATTTTATTGATGATGTGTTGGCATGTCAACAAAAAAATTGTTAATATGAATTTATATTTTGTATTACGTATATTTAATAAGGAGTGAACCCGATGGACATCGGCTCCACCATAAGAGCAATCCGGAAACGAAAAAACATAACCATCGCGCAAATTTGCGAAGAAACGGGCTTATCCCAAGGCTTCATGAGCCAGGTTGAAACGAATAAAACGTCGCCGTCCATAACAACGCTCGAGAGCATCGCGAAGGCTTTGAAGGTACCACTCGCTTATTTGCTGCTGCAAAAAGAAGAACGCATGCATATCGTCCGCAAAGAGGAACGAAGAATAACGACAAGCGGCACCCAAAAACTTAAGGTATCCCACCTGAGCTCCACAAAAAACGTCCGGATGATGCTCGTCGAGTTCCCTCCGGGCGCCTCGACAGGCGAAGTTCCGCATGCGCATGAAGGCGAAGAAGTCCATGTTGTCATTAAAGGGAGAATCTACGCCGAGCAGGGAGAAGATGCGGCAGAATTCGGAGAGGGCGATTCGTTCAGCTGGAATGCCTGCACGCCCCATTTGGTGAGAAATATAGGCGAGGAAATGGCAGTTGTCCTCATTTCCATCTATACGGAAACGGACTCTACAGAAAATTTTTTATAGGCCGGGTTTTTCGGATCGATTAATAGCAAAAATCCACAGCCTTGTGCGGCTGTGGATGCTTTTTGTCTGCGTGACTATTGCTGCGGGCGATATTTCTCGCTTGTTGGCTACCTTACGCTTGCCATCCCGATGATGATGCGGCTGTATTTAAAAATTTTTACCTCGTACGTATGCCCTTCCTGCATGCGGACGCGCTCCGCGTATATCTCGTATGTATCGCCTTCGCTCGTTGTTACTCTGTCTCCTCCGCGCCTTGGATCCCATCTCTCCTGAATGGTTACCTGTTTCGTTACGGAGCCTTGCGCGATATCCAGCAAGCCTGTGCCTAGCATGACCAAGATATAAAGCAGCATCATGATATAAAAGAACCCGAATATATAATTGACCTTCGAGGCGACATATCGTTTCCTCACTCGATCCGCTACATAAGGGATCAAGAAACTATATAACAGCAGCGCTGCGCAGCTCATGCTGAGCTGGGTCCATAATACGGTGCGTTCCTCCGACCGGTACATGGCGAATACCACAACCGACCCGATGATCCAGATCGCCACGGTACCCAATCTCGCCATATTTCTTTTCTTCCGGTACCACTTGAGTTTGTTGATTTCTGCAGTGCTCAAAGGTATGCTCCTCTCACGAATGTTCCTCTTAAGTCCCCCCGCTTTTTTGAATATTTTAACATACTGTTTCCCTCAAATAACTTACTTAAGTTGAGAAACGATAAAAAATTGAGTAAACTATACATAACGAAGGAGGCGTTTCAGAATGGCCGATCAAGCAATTAATATGGAAATAGGAATCAGCACCTTTTTGGAAGCGACGCCGGACCCGGCGACGGGAAAGGCGATCAGCCATGCCGAACGGCTGCGCCATGCGGTTGAAGAGATCGTATTGGCCGATCAGGTCGGCCTGGATGTGTATGGCATTGGGGAGCATCACCGGGCCGATTACGCAGGCACCGCGCCGGCCGTCGTACTGGCGGCAGCGGCGGCCATGACGAAGCGGATCCGGCTCACGAGCGCCGTTACGGTGCTGTCTTCGGACGATCCGGTTCGCGTATACCAAGCTTTCTCCACGCTGGACGGCATCTCGAACGGCCGGGCCGAAATTATGGCGGGACGCGGTTCGTTTATCGAGTCTTTCCCGCTGTTCGGGTACAGCTTAGACGATTATGACGAGTTATTCGAGGAAAAGCTGGAGCTGCTGCTGGCGATCCGAGCATCGGAGAAGGTCACTTGGCGCGGCGGCCATCGTCCCGCCATCGATAACCTCGGCGTCTATCCCCGCTCCGTGCAGAACCCGCTGCCGGTATGGATCGCAAGCGGCGGTAATCCGGAGTCGGCCGTTCGGGCCGGCATGCTCGGTCTGCCGATCGCATTCGCCATCATCGGCGGCATGCCGGAGCGGTTCGCTCCGCTCGTCGAGCTTTACAAGAAGGCTGCCGCACGGGCCGGGCACAACCCGGAAACGCTGCAGATCGCAACGCATTCGCACGGCTTCGTCGGCGAAACGACCGAACAAGCCGCGGACTTATTTTTCCCTTCCACGCAAGCTCAGATGAACGTGATCGGGCGTGAGCGAGGGTGGCCGTCCTACACCCGCGAATCTTATGACGCTGCACGCAGCCTGCGGGGCGCCTTGTATGTCGGCGATCCCGAATATGTCGCGGAGAAAATTGTTTTGCTTCGCAAAAACTTGGGAGTCACGCGTTTCTTCCTGCATGTTAATGTCGGCACGATGCCGCACCGCGAAGTCATGCGCGCCATCGAGCTGCTGGGCACCCGGGTCGCGCCGATCGTGCGTAAGGAGCTTGCCCGGGTTTGATGGACAGATTCCCACGGTTTCACTCGGTTCGATTTACTTCATCCTAGAGGACCGCAAAAGGTTGACAGCCTACGGTGAGTTCCTCTTAGTCCGGACATTATAGCGCCGTGGTCGTCCACAGCCCGTTGTGAATGGGAGTCGGCTGAAACCGACTCCTGTTTTCTTATTTTCACCGTTCCGTTCCGCTGGACTCAGGCTTCCCGCACACGCCGTAGAAGAACATCCGAACCATGCCTTCCAGAAACTTATCCATATCTCCGCTTTGCGCGGCCATATTCAATAAAATTTCATATTGATTGAGATAGAGCTGAATAAAACCCAACACAATGTCGATGGAGACGTCCTCCGAAATTTCGCCGCTGTCCTTTCCTTCCTGGATCATCCGAACGGTTAACGGTAACGCTTTCTCCTTATATTGTTCCTCGATATAATGAGTCAGCTCCTGGTCGTCGGCCAGCAGTTCCTTGATTACGCCGGGCGGCATCTTCTTATAGGTCTCCTTCCCCTGAAATAGGATATATTCGATCTTTTCCTTAAGGGAATGTCCCTCATTCATGAACTCTTCGAAATTGCGGACTGCTTCGTCCACGAAACCGAGGAACACTTCGCGGAGCAAGGCCTCCTTGCTTCCGAAATAATTATAAATCGTAACCTGCGAAACTTCGGCCGCCTTGGATATATCGGCAATCCGAATCCGCTTCAGATCCGATGTTCTCATCATCTCGAGCGTCGTTTTCATAATTTTATCTTTGATCCGGCCCGCTCTTTTCTCAAATCCATTCATTGCCGTTCCCCCTAGCTTCATCGATATATGATGAAATTTATGAAATTATTCATTAAAAATATTTCATAAAATCGTTGACGGACTTCCCGCACGCGAGTATATTATAACATATGAAATATGGCGATCCCAATATTTCATTTCTTTCATTCCCGGAGGTGGCGGTATGTTAACCGTTCAACAGTTGACGAAGAGATTTTCGAATGGCAAAGGGATTTTCGATGTATCGTTTTCGGTGAAAAAAGGCGAAGTGTTTGGTTTTCTTGGGCCGAACGGCGCGGGGAAGTCGACGACCATCCGGCATATGATGGGCTTCATGAAGCCCGACAAAGGATATGTCATGGTAAACGGGATGGATACGTGGAAGGAACAGGGGAAGGTGCAAGCCTGCATCGGGTATTTGCCGGGAGAAATCTCTTTTATCGAAGGAATGACGGGCAAGACGTTCCTCGATTTCATGGCCGACATGCAAGGCGTGAAGGACCTGTCTAAGCGCACTCGCTTGATCGACCGGCTGCAATTCGACGTCCATACGCCGATCCGCAAAATGTCCAAGGGGATGAAGCAGAAGGTCGGGATCGTCGCCACGTTCATGCATGACCCCGAAGTGATTATTTTGGATGAACCGACATCCGGGCTTGACCCGCTCATGCAAAAAGTATTCATTGAAATCGTATTGGAAGAAAAAGCCCGCGGCAAAACATTCCTGATGTCGTCGCACAGCTTTCCGGAAATCGAACGAACGTGCGACCGGGCCGCAATTATTAAGGACGGCGTCATCATCGCCGTCAAGGATATCCACGAGCTGCAGTCCATGCAGCGGAAGCTGTTCGAAGTCACTTTCGAGAATCAAGCCGAGGCAAAATCGTTCCTGGAGTCCGGTCTGCTTGTCGAATCGCACGAAGGCAATCGGGTAAGAGTGGCCGTCCAGGGCAACTACGATCGGTTCGTAGAAGAGACGGCGAAATACAATGTGCGCAATATCGATATTTTCACACAAAACCTGGAAGATATATTCATGAATTATTATGACCGGAAGGGGATGACGAAATGAACGCCACTTTATATAAACAAATGATGAAAGTGAACATGAAGGGCTTCATGAATTTTGCGGTCGGGTCCGCATTTTATATCCTGCTCATGTTCTGGTTATACCCCGGCATCGCGAAAAATTCCAAAGCGATTGACGATCTGGTCGGCTCCATGCCGGAAGGCGTGGGAAGAGCCTTCGGCCTTAACGGCTTCGGCAGCGCCGAGGCATTCATCTCCGGGGAATATTACGGATTGATTCTCGTTCTTCTCCTCGCGATTGTATGCGTCCAGTTATCGACGCAGTTGATGGCGAAGCTGGTGGATCAAGGCTCCATGGCTTATTTATTATCGACCCCGACGACAAGGGGAAAAGTCGCTTTCACGCAAGCCGCGGTTCTGACGACCGGTCTTTTCTTGATCATGGCCGTCACGACGATCGCTGGGTTTGCCGGAAAAGCATGGTTTCTGGGAGAGGAGTATGCGTTCGACCCTTCGAAATTTCTTCAAATGAATACCGCGGCGTTCCTACTGTTCTTCGCCGTGGGCGGCATCTGCTTCCTCGTGTCCTCCCTATCGAACGACGAGAAGAAGGCGCGCGGCATTTCCGGCTTGATCACATTCGGGTTTTTCAGCTTGGATCTGATCGGCAAATTCAGCGAGGATATCGATTGGCTCCGCAACATCTCTATCTTCTCCCTGTATAAGCCCGGCGAAATCATCAACGGGACTGTGGATTTGACTGTGCCTTACATTCTTCTGGCCGCGATCGGATTGGTATCGGCAGCTCTAGGCATTATTCTGTTTCGCAAACGCGATTTGCCTTTATAGGATTTGTACATTCGGTGTAAAAATATTAAACTCCAAGCCGGGCGGCTTGGAGTTGTTTCGTTCGTTCTATTTTTGCGCAAACGTGTGTAGGTTTGGCTTTACGTAATAACGTGCGTCGTACCGCACCTCTGCTCGTAGAACAGCTTGCGGTTCCGGTTGAACATGCAGCGCAGCGCATGGATGCCCACCCAGGCATTCACCGCGAACAAACCTAACGTATACAGCATCATGAATATCGCCGGAAAGGAGTAAATGCCCGCTTGGATATAGGCGACATTAAGCCCTCCGACCAGCAGATACAGGAGCCCGTACCGGACCGCCAGCTCTTGCAGCCGGATGCGCTCTTCCTTTCCTTTCAGACGAATCCTGACGACCCATTTCCCGAATGTCCGCCCGTTCGTGATATACGGAATGATCATGAAATAAACCACAACGACGACGACATAGGAGAAGGGAATTTTCAAGAGAGCCATAATGACGAAAGCAGGCAGCAGTATGCCCCAATCGAACAAAAAGGCCACTCCTCTGCGAGTGTAGGAGACGCGTTTCGTCGTCAAATCGACGTGCTCATCCAGCTTTTCGATTCGAGGCAAGAAAGCCGAAAGCCACTCCGCCGCGACAAAACCGACCATCCCGCCTGCGGTGTTCATCATCAGATCGTCCACATCGAATAACCGGTACGGGTAATCGTAGATGCCGTAAATGCCGGTTACCTGCGTGATCTCGAAGAAGAGCGACAATCCGAAGGAATACAGCAAACATTTCACCCAGCGAGCCCGAAAATAATATCGTAAAAACATCCCGAACGGCACCGTAAGGAGCACGTTGAAGGCGACTTGCAGGAATGCCCGCTCCTTCAGAAGATGCAAATACGTCGAAGGGCTTTCGAGCCTTACGCCGGTTTCCTTCATAATATCCGACAGGAAGTGAAACGGAATCCACTGCACATAGGAAGCCGCCTTCGGGGGCTGATTATGAATCGACGCCGGCAGCGGAAGGATGATGAGATAGATGGCATTCATCAAGTAGAGCAGCAACAAATACAGAATCAATCCGCGAACCTTATGCACATACCCGTAACGGCGATATTGAACGATCAGAAAAGGCAGCGTGAATAAGGCCGCGGCGATCGGAAACGTGTAGAAAGCATATGAAATCGGAATCAAATAAGATTCAAACATGCGAACAGAACACCTGCCAATTAGAATATGAAACGGTAATGCAAGCTTGGAAGCATCGCGATCTACCATTGTACCATATCCGCTTAGCAGGCGAAATACGCTTTGATAACCTAGCGCTTAATCCTTAAACCGGCACTCCCGAAGCGGAACGACGCGCGTGCGATGCTTGATTTTGTAGCCGGCAAACACCGCGACAAATAGCGGCAGCCCGATGTATGTGGCAGCCAATCCGTATACGTTGACGTTTCCTTCGCGGAACATCGAATAGCCTTGCCCGACGATCACGATGGCGCAAATGACAAACGCAACGATTGGCCCGAACGGAAACCATCTCGCCCGGTAAGGCAACTCCTCCAGGCTATGGCCTTGAGCGACGAACGCTTTGCGGAACCGGTAATGGCTGACCGCGATCCCGAGCCAAGCGAGAAAGCCGCACATGCCGGAGGCGTTAAGCAGCCACACATAGATAACCCCTTCCCCGAACAGGGAGGCAAGGAAAGCCAGCATCCCGATCGCGGCGGTAACGGCCAGTGAAGCGGTCGGAATCCCGCGTTTATTGAGGCGCGTGAGCCACCTTGGGGCCTTGCCTTCCTTGGCAAGCACCCAGAGCATGCGGGTGGAAGCATATAGACCGGAACTGCCGGCGGACAGCACCGATGTCAAAATGATCGCGTTCATGACCGATGCCGCGAAAGCGAAGCCTGCTTTTTCGAATACGATCGTAAACGGGCTGACCGCAATATTGGTAATATCCGCATTGAGCAGCATCGGGTCCTGATACGAAATCAAGGTGCCGATGACGAAGATGGCAAGGATGTAGAACAGCAAGATGCGCCAAAAAATTTGCTTGATCGCCTTCGGCACGTTTTTCGCCGGATCTTCGCTTTCTCCCGCGGTAACGCCAATCAGCTCCGTTCCCTGAAACGAGAAGCCCGCCGTCATAAATACGCCGAGCATTGCCATGAAGCCGCCGTGAAACGGGGCGTCGCCTTCCGTCAGATGGCCGAATCCCGCTTTGTGATCGCCCATAATCCCAACGATCATCAGAATCCCCAAGGCGATAAAAATGAGAACGGTTGCGACTTTAATGATGGAAAACCAATACTCCGACTCGCCGAATGCCCGGACGGACAAATAATTGATAAATACGATAATGCCGAGGAATAAAGCACTCCACAAGAGCGAAGACGACTCGGGCAGCCAAAACTTCACGATCAGGCTGGCGGCCGAAATTTCGGCGGCAAGCGTAATCGCCCAGTTAAACCAATAATTCCAGCCGAGCGCGTAACCTAGCGCCGGATCGACGAATCTGCCCGCGTAGGTGCTGAACGAGCCCGAGACCGGCATGTATGCGGCCATTTCGCCAAGACTGGTCATGAGGAAATAAACCATAAACCCGATCGCCGCGTAAGCAAGCAGCGCTCCGCCCGGCCCAGCCGTATGAATCGCGCCCCCGCTGGCGAGGAACAGCCCCGTTCCGATCGAGCCGCCGAGTGAAATCATCGTCATATGGCGGGCTTTCAATCCGCGTACCAATTGCTTTTTTTCCTGCTTATTCTGCTTCTTCTTGTTGTCCATGTCTAATTTCCTCTCTAGACAATAAATGCAGCCCGTGCCCATCCCCGGACCGTGCTGCTTCATTAATCCTCTTATTATAATGGCACTTCGGCCGATTTCCTAATTTATATTTTTTCCAGCCTGCTCCCTTATAAACGTGTGACGTGCGAAGTCCTGCTGGCTTGCGATCATTGAGCCAGCTTGTCTTTCGGGAGCGCGGCGAGGATGTCCGTTTCTTTAAGCAGCGCTTGCTGCAGCGTGCTTTGGACGGCAAACGCATCCTTGATTTGCCCTCGCAGATCCAAGATGATTTTCGCCAGTTTCGCGCCGATTCCCGTAAGGACCGCCTGACACCCGAGAAGATGAACCCCTTCGATAATGCGGGTCATGCGCAGGAAGATGTCGGCGTTCACGAGTGCGGCTCCCGACATATCGATAAATACTTTTTGAATATTGCGGCGTTCGATTTCTTCCAGCAGCTTCTCTTCGATCTTTTGGATTCGCGATTCATCCAACGTGCCGATCAGGGGCAGGACGGCCATCTGGTTAAAAATCGGGATCAGCGGAACCGTTAATTCGTCGATAATCGCCTGCTTCGACTTAAGGACTTCGTCTCTGTATTTCGTAAATACGACGTTAAACTGGATGATAAAGTTATCCAAGGCGTCGTTAATCCGCTCGGACAGCTCGAATGTTTCCTCGGCAGAAATGCCGGTGTACAAATAATATCGGCGGAGAAACGACCAGATCACTTTGCGCAATGCATAGAACCATTCCATCTTCGTCATGATCGGAACGTCCGACTTGGCCCAGGCCATTCCGCGCTCCTGCGCGAGCTGGATGATTTCCTGTGTCATGCCGTCGTGCACGAGCGATAAAATTTGGTTCGCATGGTCGAGCAGATCTTGCGTCGTCACGAATTTGAGCGACGATACGATCTCGAAGCTGTTCTGCGCTTCGATTTCCAGTTGGCGGTTGAACTGCTGGCGATTGGCTTCAAAAAAATCTCTTACATCCATCGATTGCTGGATCACTAGATTCATTTGTTTGCTTTCCTCCAAAGTTCGACTTAAACGCGGAATCCGAATCGTGAATTCGGTGCCTTCACGTTCCTTGCTTTCCACGGTTATGGTGGCGTTATGTTCATGGAAGGCAGTGTACACTTGCGTCAATCCGAGTCCGGTGCCCGTATCCGATTTGGTAGAGAAAAAAGGCGTTCCGAGCAGCTGCAGCTGATCGCCGGGCATCCCTTTGCCGGTATCGCGAATGCGGAGGCAAACGATATCGCCCGACCTGAAGTGTTCGACGGTAATCGTACCTTCGCCTTCAATGGCCTCAAAGGCGTTTTTGAGCAAATTAAAAATCGCCCGTTTCAGCTGGTTCCTCTTGCCTAATATGAGCGTATTGCTATTATATAAGCGCTTTTCTACTTTAACCCGATAGATTTGGTTGTCGAACAGGGACAACGTACTCTCAAGAAGCTGGCATAGACTGAGCTCGCTCCAATGCTCGTCGTCCCGCTCCGGCTTGGAGACGACCAGCAAATTTTGCACGGTGGAAATGGCCTGCTCCAATTCGGAGTTGACAATGTCCCAATAGCGGCTCTCGTGTTCCTTTTGCATGAGCTGCAAAAATCCCTTTACCGCGGTTAGCGGATTCCGAATCTCGTGTGCTATGCCGGCAGATATTTGTCCAATGGCTGACAGCCGCTGCAGCTCGCGCGCTTTTTCCACTTCCTTCTGTTCATCGTCCATAGGATCACCTTCCTGATATTTCTATTTTTCAATGATCTTATTGTAAGTATACCTGATGATTCCAATCTAGCAATGGAGCACATCGTCATATCCGGCAGAAAAGAAAAAAGACGCCCGAATCAGGCGCCTTTGCCAGTACATGTCATATACGTTGCGAACCACGCCGTCATTTCCATCATGGCGAGCGAGGCGCGAACCTTTATCCCGCATAAGTCTCATTCCCACATCTAGTACTCTGGTTATTGGGTCACGGGCGACGCTTTACCTACCCGCCTTGTCCCGGCGTATGGCTTCTCGCCGTTCGAAAATCCTGCGGCGTCAGCTCGTTCTGCTTCTTGAAGAAACGAATGAACGCCAGCGCCGAGCTATAGCCTAGCGCAGCCGCGATTTCATTCACTTTCATCGATGTGTTCAGCAGCATGTCTTTGGCAATGACGTTTCGGTAATCGTTGACGTACTTCGATAGCCCGATACCGGTAATTTGCTTGTAAATCCTAGATAAATACGACGGATTGAGGCCCACATAATCAGCCAGGGCCGTGAGCGAAATATCGGTCGAAATATGCTCCTCGATATATCGATGGACTTTATTGATAATCTCCGTCGGCAATTCGGAGCCGCGCAGCGTATTCCATTCGAAGAAGCAGTCCGCCAGTCGCCAATAATATTGAATCAAATCCGGCCATGATGCCGAATCGCCGTGGCGGAACAAAATATCGAGATCGAGCTGCGAATTCACATAATCGCGAAGGTCCTGATTTTTGTGAATATAGGACAAGAACACCGCCGAAAGAGCATGATACAGCTCAATTTTCCGCTCACTCTGGGCTTCCTGGTCGTTCCATACAGCCGTCAGCTCGGCGAACAGCTTGTTGAACTGCTCTCGATGGTTATTCTCCAGACATCCCATGAGCAGCTGCACCCGGGCATGGAAGAAACCGTCGTGAAACCGTTCCGCCTTGTCCCGGTTCTGGGCGATCTGGATGTCCTTGTCGGTCATAATGACCTCATGCAATAATCCGTGTCCTTGCACCAGGCCGTACTTGATCGAATGAAACCGATCCGACAGGTTTTGCCAAGGGATCGCCTCGCTCCCGAGAAGGAACGACACCGATAGGCGCAGCAGCTTCTTGCATGTTGCCTGCACGCTCTCCAGAATGCCGCTCGTATACCGATGGGCTCTGATCCAGTCCAATTCGCCGGAATCGCCGGAAGGCTCGTCGGAAGCTTTCGGTTGAATGATCCAAACGATCTTGGACAGCTCGAATACGATCGAATAGCTTCTCACGTGTGCCGACAAATATTCGTCGCAAATATTTTGCACGGCATAAGCAAGCAGCGCTTTATCCGGTGTCGTGAACAGCTCCGTCCAGGCATCGACCCTGCCGATGAGCAAATAAACGGGCAGCGTGGCGGCAAGCGGAATATCGATTTCCTGAAAAGCTTGCGCGAGCTGACTTTCCGTCATTTGCTTGCCTTGAAAGAGCCCCCATAAATACTCCTTTTGCAGCGAAGGCAGAGCCAATCTCATCTTCGATTGCGCTCTCGCGACCATCTGCGCCTGATCCTGTTCTTCTTCGATTTTTCGGATGGCCCGTTCTACGGACTGAATGATTTTTTCGTCGCTTTCCACCTTCAGAATATAGTCGAAGCCGCCGTACGTAATGGCGTTCCTTGCATATTGAAAATCGTTGTAGCCCGTCAGGAAAATCACTTTGCAGGCGGGCCACTGCGATTTTATTTCCTGCAGCAGCTCGATGCCTTCGATTCCGGGCATCTTAATATCGGAAATGACGATATCGATGCGATGGCGAGACAATACCTCCAAAGCTTCTTCGCCTGAATAAGCTCTCATGACCTCAAGCTGCATATGTTCGGTTTGCTCGAACAGCTCCAGAAGGCCATCGACGATAATGGGAAGATCATCTACGATAAGCAGTCTATACATGTCGTTCCTCCCTAGCTTGCGCCCAGTTTGATTCGGACCTGCAATCCGCCCAGCTCGGAACGCGACACCTCAATGCCGTATTCCTCTCCGTAACGGAGTTGAATTCTTCGATGCACGTTCAAAATTCCCGTCGTTTCCTCGATCCGGTTCGTGGAATGACGCAGCTTCTCCCGGAGAAGCTCAATCTCCTCATCGGTGATGCTCTGGCAGCCGTTATCTTCCACGTAGATGGAGAAAACGCCGTCCTTGTGCCCGCTATGCACCCACAGCTCGCCGGGCTGAAGCATATTGCCCAAAGCATGCACGTACGCATTTTCGATGATTGGCTGCAGAATAAGCCTCGGAACGTAAAGTTCGGGGAAATCCCCTTCAAACAGCACTTGAATCCGCTCCCCGTAACAGATCGATTGCATCTTCACATAGGTGCGGGAATGCTCCACTTCAAGCTCGAGCGGGATTTCATCCTCGGCGTTCCGGGTAATGAACTGGAAGTATTGCCCGATATACAAACAAAACTGATAAGCCTTCTCCTTCTGACTGTCCGATTTAATCAATCGGCACAGCACGAAGAAGCAATTATATAAAAAATGAGGATTGATCTGCGATTGCAGCCGTTTCAGCTCCGAGCGCTGATTCCGGATTTGCTGCTCGTAATTTTCCTCGATTAATGTTTTCAAGGATTGGATCGTATCGTTAAACGCTTGGTACAAATAGCCGAATTCATCCGCTCCGCGATCGATGACGATCGGCTCCAGCCGGTTCATCTGAACCCGCCTGAAGGAATGCACCAGCTTCATCAAAGGCCGATATATAAATCGCAGCAGAAAATACGTAAAAAACAACACGATGCACACCGCAAGCGCGCATGCCCACCAGAATAACGTCCGGTACATCTGCAGCGAACCCAAAACCGTCTCTTCCGGTATGAATGTGATCGAATAAGCGTTCAAGAGCGTTGAATATTGATAGACGACAAGAAACGGTTTCTTGTCATACGTTATCGTCTCGTAACCTTCATCGGATTGCGCCGCCCGCTTGTTTAAGGCAAACGATTTCATCTGTTCCGCCATAGCCGGGTCTGCCCCGTTTTCGATGTCCCAGCCAAGCTCCAAATTAAGCAGGACGCTTTGGCCGCCCCGCGTGCCGCCGATTTGCGCCAGCGTTTCCCTGATCTTGTTCTTGGCTATCTCGACCCCTACAATATACGACGGGCGTTTGGCCGTACTGGGATATTGCATCGTAATAAACAACCGGTCCTTCCAATAAATGAACGGTTCCGCAGCCCGTTTCGGGTTTTCCTGCATCGCCGCATATTCCTGACCATCCATGTGGGTTTCGAAGCTGTTGCTGAGAATGGTGCGATTAATGAGCGGGATATACGCCTTGGCTTCATGGATAAAAGGACTTGAATTTTTCATCAGCTCAAGCCGACGCTGGATGTCCAATATTTTGCGCCCGCGCTCGTAAGAGCTCATATCGTTGCCCGTCGTCGCGATTTCCATCAAATCTTTGTCCATCACATAGTTCGGCAAATAACGGCTGATTCGATCGGTCTCCTTGTTTAGCGAGTCCATATAGAACCGCGTCGTATTCAGGACCGACTCCGTGATCTCGCCGCGGATGTTGTCCGCGCCCTTCTCGTTGATCGTCCACGTAATCGCCATTAGCGGCAATAAAGCCGCCAAAAAGGCAGCCATAATTTTTTTGAATATGGAGGAATCATGCAAAAAGAATAAGCTCTTCATCCGTTGTCCTCCTGTTGCGGCTTGTCGGGCGCTCTGAGCTTATTCTTTCACGCTCCCCATGACAATCCCTTTGATGAACATCTTCTGCAAAAACGGATAAACGATGAGAATCGGAAATGCCGCCACGAAAATTTGCGCCGCTCTGCTAGTGCGATCCGACAGCTTGAGCAACAATTCGGCGTTTTCGGCTTTAATGAACCGGAAATCCATCTTGACGATAACCGTCTGAAGAAACGTTTGCAGCGGGTAATTTTCAGTATGATTCATATACAGCATTCCGTCAAACCAGCTGTTCCAATGGCCCACCATCGTGAACAGTCCCGTTGTCGCCAGCGCGGGCAAAGACAGAGGCACGTAAATTTTCCATAGGGTTTTGAAATGGCCTGCGCCGTCGATCCGCGACGATTCCTCGAGCTCCTTGGGCAAGCCGCGGTAAAAGTTGAGCAGCAGAATCACGTTGAATACCGGAATGGCCGTCGGCAGTATTAATGCCCATAAGGTGTCGATTAAACCGAGTGATTTGACCGTCAAATAAGTAGGGATCAGACCGCCGCTGAACAAAATCGTAAATACGAAAAACCAGGCGTACACCGTTCTGAGCCGAAGTTGGCGCGGGTCCTTGGACAAAGGATATGCCGTCAAAATGACCAAAAACATGCTGAGCGACGTGCCAAGGACAACGCGCTGCACCGATACCCAGAACGCGCGCAAATATTCCGGCTTGCCGAACACGTTATTGTACGCGGCCGTCGTGAAATCAACCGGCCATAAGGAAACCTCACCGGCCGCCGCCGCATTGCCGGAGCTGAACGAAATCGCCAATATATGAATAATGGGCATTAGGCATAAGAACGATATAATCGCCAGAAAGACGAAGTTGCACGCGACGAACACCCTTCTGCCCAATGATCTCTTGATAGTCACAGTATGTCTCCCTTCCGAATGACGAACGTTAGAAAATGCGGTAATTCGCTACTCGATAAGCTAGTAGGTACGAAACAGATATGAATATGAACGATACGATCGATTTCAGCAGGCCCACAGCCGTGGCGAAGCCGAATTGCGCTTGCTGCACGCCCATGCGATAGACGAAGGTATCGATTATATCCGCGCTTTCATACACCGTCGGGCTGTACAGGTTGAAGATTTGTTCAAAGCCGGCGTTGAGCACGTTCCCGATATTCAGCGTCAGCATCAGGATGATGATCGGCATCATGCCGGGCAGCGTAATGTGGAACGTTTGTTTGATGCGCCCCGCACCGTCCATTTCCGCTGCTTCATATAGCGACGGATTGATGCTCGTTAATGCGGCCAAATAAACGATCGTGCCGAAGCCGAATTCCTTCCATACGTCCGACAGGACCATGACATACGGAAACCAATCGTTGCTTCCGAGGAAAAAAATCGGCTTGATGCCGAACAATCCGAGCAATTGATTCAAAATGCCCGAGGACGGCGATAAAATATCGACCAAGATGCCGCTCAGCAGAACCCAGGACAAAAAATGCGGCAAGTAGACGAGCGTTTGGAACGTTCGCTTGATCCATTCTCTGCGCAGCTCGTTCAGCAATATGGCAATCGTGATCGGCACGATCAGGCCGGCGATAATTTTCATCACCGAAATATAAATCGTATTGAAAAAAATGCGTCCGATATCCGGATAATCGATCAGCAATTGAAAGTTTTTCAGGCCCACCGAAGGGGAGCCGAACAAGCCCTTGTTCGGGATATATTTTTGAAAAGCCATGACGATTCCCGCCATCGGGACGTAGCTGAATATGAGAACCAGGACGATTCCCGGAAGCAGCATCATATGAAGCGGCCATTCTTTCTTCCACATCCGTGCTAGTGCATTCATGCCATTCACCTCGCTGTATGACTAATTGTTGCAAAAAGAGGGAGGGACGGCTTACCCGCCCCATCCCTCCTTTCGCCTTCGGTTGCGATTATTTGTGAGTCGCGTACCACTCGTTGACTTCTTTCGTCATGTCGTCGCCGCCGAGCTTCTTCCACTCTTCCACGAATTTATCGAATTCGTCGACAGGCACTTGGTTCATGATGATTTTGAAGTAGATTTCATCCCGCTTCTTGAGCAGAATTTCTTGTCTGTCCGCCATGGTCGTGGTCGGTGCGCCGTAAAATTTGTTTTGCAAATATTGCTTGTTCTGCTGAATCGGCGGAATGAGCGAGTATACGCCTTTCGGGCCGGAAATCAAGTATTCCCACCACATGCTCGTATCGCCGTCCACATATTTCATCGCGCGTTCATAACGCGTTCTTTGGTCCTTCGTCTGAAGGTTGCTTGTATCCTTATTCTCAATCGCCTTCGGCAGCACTTCGCCGTTGTTATCCAGCTGTTTGCCGACGCGAAGCGGGCTGAGCAGCCAGTAGTTGTTGCCTTTCTCTTTGCGGTCTTTGCCGAATTCATATACTTTTTGCTCTTCAGTCGGATGATTATCGACGGCGATCCATTGGTTCAGCAATCGAATGACGCCTTCCGGATGCTTCGCTTTTTTGGAAACGACGTAATATTCGTCAACGCCCAGTCCGATTTGCGATAATGCCGGTTTGTCGTCGACCGACGGAATCGGGAACACGCCCCACTCCTGCACGACCTTGCCGTCCTTCACAGCGCCCTTCACGAGCTGCGCCGGCGTCCACGATGCGCCGAATACGATGCCGATGCTGTTGTTGTAGATCAGCTCCGCTTCTTTCTCCGTGTCTTTCACCGTGAATTCAGGATCGATTAAGCCTTTCTTGAACATCTCCTGCAGCGCGGCGAGCGCATCCTTCACTTGCGGCTGAATATCGCTGTTCACGAGGCCGCCATTGCCGTCCTCGATCCACATATTTTCATAAGCATGGTATCCGTTGAGGAATGCCCGAAGTCCGGTTACCCCGGTATCGATGCTGAACGGGTTTTTGCTTACGGCTATTCCATATGGCGTGCCCGTGCCGCCCGGATCTTTGGCTTTGAACTCCTCGGCAATCTTCATCAGGTCCGCCATCGTTTTCGGCTCCGGCAGATTCAGCTTTTTCAGCCAATCCGTACGGACGAACATGTACTGATAGTTGAACGGGTTGTATGAGCTTGGGATACCCATCAGCTTGTCGTCGAACGTGGCCGTCTTCATCTGCATGCCGCCGTCCATCGTCAGAAACTTCTTCGTTTCTTCCGTGGCGTTCTTGTCGTACACTTCCGTCAGATCCATGATCATGTCCGCTTCGGTCAGTTCTTTCAATTGGGTAGCGTTCACCAAGAGGAAGTCCGGAAGATCGTCGGATGCGATCGTGATTTTAACCTTTTCCTTGAACTGTGTAACGTCGGCCACCCATTTATTCGTAATTTTTACGCCGATATCTTTTTCGTACGCGTCATACACGGAATTTTTGTCAAAGCTTTCGCCTTCGTCGAACTTCAAATACGGATCGCTTGGCGAAGCCGTCGAAACTTCGATTACTTCGTTTCCTTGCTGCTCATTCGTCGTGCTGCCCGATTGTTGTCCCGTCTGTTCCGCCGGTTGTTTCTCCGAATCGTTGCCGGTTTTGCCGCAAGCGGTTAGAACCAAGCAAAGAGTCAAGACGACGGACCAAAGTACCTTCGATTTCCCCTTCATATTACCCCTCCACTTTGTTTTTGTAAGTCCTCCGGAAAGATCTTATGGCCATCTCGCCTCGGCCTATCCTCCGAGGCACGGGATGACGCTGTTCCGTGAGGTTCTCTCCCTAGTTCAAGTATAGGCAGGGATGCAGGCTTCATCCATATACTTGTCTTTACTTTCGTATACACCTCTTGTGGTAAACAAATGTATATGAAAAGTAAAAAATTATCTATTTGAATGAAAGTTCATGTTTCTTATGATTTCAATCAGAAGGTACTTTTTCATCTTCTGCATGGATCGTTAAAATATAGGGAAAGGAGGAGCATTCCGGTTTTGAACGATTTCTAATTTTGAAAGCGTTTTATTATAACATGGGAAGGGGCACGTTTAATGAAATTGAAAAAAAGATGGGCGGCGATGGCACTTAGCGCAGCGATGTTGTTTTCGCTTGTTCCGGCCGTGCAAGCGGAAGAGGTTCAGCCAAGCGTCCGCAATCTTGCCGCAGGGCTGAACTATATGTGGTCGGAGCAGCCGGAGGCGCAGTATCCCGACACCAACCCGGACGGCAGCCAAAAGCTGACGGACGGCAAGTACGGCGCGTTACATTACTCTGACCCGGCGTGGGTAGGACAACTGAAGAAGAAAACACGCGAGGTCGTGTTTGATTTAGGCGAGAAAAAGTCGATTTCGAACATTAAAGCTCACTTTATGCAGGATTGGCCAAACGCCGCCATTCTTGTACCGTTGTCGGTTTCGATGTACGTCTCCGACGACAACACGAATTGGGGAGCGCTTTCGCACAACGCTACCCAGCTTCTATGGGGGGACTCGCCTACGCCAAGAGAAGAGACCTTCGAATGGGACGGAAACCGCGACGGCATCAAAAGCGTAGGCCCCGATGCAAAAATCGCCTATGCCCGTTATGTGAAAGTCGTCTTTCCGATGCATGGCCGAGCTTGGAGCTTCATCGATGAAATCGAAATTTCGGGTACGGATGGCCAAGCCGAAGGCGCGGTCACAGTTCCTGCTGATCCGGTCGGCTTCTTGCAGCCGGGAGAAGCGACAGGCGGCATTCGCAATCTGGGATTGCTTTATAACGGACAATATGCGAATGGCCTTGGGGATTGGTCGAAAGAACGGATCATTCCGAACATCAGTTATGTCAATCAAGCCGGGGAACCCTCAGATTGGCTGTTTGACGGCGTTCTATTTCTCGGTCTTGCCGCGCCGAACGGTCGCGTATTCGACGGGGGAGCCGATCCGGGCGCCGGAGCCAGGATGGATGAGTGGAACTGGTACCTGGATAAGACGCTTGGCGCAGCCGGTGATATGCAGCAATTAAACGAAGCGACGAAGGAAGTCGGGACCAAGCTCGGTCAACCCGATTACAAAGAAAAAGTTGTTTTGATGATTCCGAATCCAGGCGAATATTTAAGAGATTTCGGCGTTGTGGATGGGGAAGCTTTAAATTTTAATGCTGGAGACGTCGGAGAAGAGCAAGCGCTTTCGAATCGGGAAAAAGCGATCAAGTGGTGGCTGGATCAAGTGCAAGCCAGATGGACGGCGGCTGCTTACTCCAATCTTGAGCTTGTAGGAATGTATTGGCTGGAAGAACAAATCAGCACAAGCCAGAAAGGCCCGGAATTGATTCGTTTAGCGAGTGAATTGGTACATGACAAGGGATTGAAATTTTTCTGGATCCCGCACTCCGTGGCATATAAAAGCTATATGTGGAAAGACGTCGGTTTTGATGCCGTAGCTCTCCAACCGAACTATTTCTTCGATCAAATGAGCTACGACCGTCTGGAAGATGCCGCGAACACAGCCAAGCGGTTTGGCATGTCCAATGAGCTGGAGTTTGACGATCGCATGCTGACGGACGGCGCATTCCGCGAGCGATATGTCGATTATTTGAACAGCGGCGTCGAAACCGGCCTCATGCTGGAAGGCTTCAAAGCCTACTACCAAGGCAATAATGCCGTTTACAATTCGGCGAAGAGCACGAGTCCTTCCACGCGTATTTTGTACGACTGGCTATATCAATTCGTCAAAGGCACCTATGAAAAAAATAACGCCGCCCCTCCGGACGTCGAGGTGCAAATGAACGGAACGCCGCTGCAAGGCGAAATTGTCGTGCCGGATACGGAAACGGTTCATTTCACGTGGAACATTAAAGACGACGACGGCAGCGGACTTGCGACGGCAACCGCTACATTCGACGGCAAGTCCTATGCGGCGGGAACCCCGATTCCGCTGGCGGGCAAGCTGGGCAAGCACGAGCTGGTCATTACCGTGACGGCAGGCAAGTCCAAGAAAACCTCGTTTGTCATTGAAGCGGCTACGAACGCCGAAGGCATGAAAGCGTTGGTGCAACGCTTCGCGGGTGAACAGCAATTCAACAACGCGGAAGCGCCACGCACCCTGAACAACTATTTAGAAATGATGGGGCGTTATGCGGGGACAGACAATAGCCTATTTGTGAAATATTTGAAAGGCTTTAACGCCAAGCTGGACCTTGTGAAGGAAGAGCAGCTGATCTCAGGCAGTGCGTACGACGCATTGAAGGCAGGCGTCTACTACCTCATGGGCAACCTGGCACGGAATAAAGCCGTGGAAGCTTCTTCGATCGAAGGCGGCATACCGAACTATGCGCCGCAAAAAGCGGTCGACGGATTCCCTGCCTCCAGATGGGCGAGCGAATATACGGACAATTCCTGGTTCCTCGTTGACCTTGGCGCTCCAACGGAAATGGACACGGTCAAAATCGACTGGGAATACGCCCGTGCGCATACGTTCCAGCTGCTTGTCTCCGACGACAAACAGAACTGGACCAGCGTTGTCCAGGAAAACAACGGCGTCATAACGGCGCATGACGGCAAAGATACGATTCGTTTCGCACCGGTTAAGGCGAGATACGTGAAATTCCAAGGCATCCGCAGGGCAACCGAATACGGCTATTCCTTCTATGAGTTCGGCGTATATAACCTCTCGGGAGCCGAACTAGCGAAGCCGATCGATGGCGTGCAAGTGGCAGCCGATGCCTCGGAGAAAGAAGCCGCTATCAACGGATTACTTATGAACGGCAAGCTCGCGAGTGTGAATTTACGCGTGCTGAATCCGCACGGCAAGCTTGCTTACGAAGGGAAAACGACCAGTACGGAAGCCGGAAGCTTCCAGTTCAACTTCGCAATGAAAGGCGGGCCGAAGGGAACTTATACGGCCTATCTGACAACCGACGGCATGAGCGAACCGTTGAAGGTTGCTTTTGAGTACAAGAAGGTAAAATAATAGGTCACTGTGGCAAGTAAGAGGGCTAAATACTTAACGCTGAAAGCATGGCTCAACAATATGTTACGGCGATTCGAGAACAGAGGGATGGCTTTTCCTCTGTTTTCGTTATTACTGCATCGGATAAGCTTCGATTAGCCTGTTCATGTTTTTGTCTTTATCCGCGATGAACTGGTTCATGTAAACATTGCCGTTCCTGCGATTAAATGAATCGGCCAGTGAAGCGATTTCGCGATCCAGCCAGTCCAGTGTTACGCGATCCGACTCGGCAAGCTTCTTTCTGCGTTTTTTCTTGTTCCACTCCCTGAGGAAAATCCGAACGGAGAGAAAATAATTGAATCTGTCCCAGCCAACCTTGCTCTCCAAGCCATAATGAATCGTTCCATTGTAGATTTTCACGGCCTTGGACATATCCGTAACTGTAAAAAACTCCAGAAATATGCCTTGCTCCTCGATGAACTGCGGTCCTTTCAGCACACGGAGCGCTTTCTTCGCGATCGCGGCCGCCTGATCGTACGCATTAAGCTTCAAGAGAGGCACGATCATTTGGCCGTATGTATTCTGCGGTACGGATCTGCAGCTCATTTTGCCTTCAAGTATAGGCTTAACCGCCTGCAGTCCCTTCTTGAGATGATTAATCTTGAACATGTATTCGCCGAACAAGTTTTGCTCGCAAGCCTTGCAATCGGCCAGCGCGTCCCGAGGCGTAGACCGCCACAGCTTATAAAACTCCGCAGCCTCCGAGATCATCCCCTGCGACAGCATGAAGTTTACTTTTTGTTGGTAATAGGGCCGTAAATTGTAGCCGTACTTCAAGCATCTTTCTTTAAAATCCTCGTAAATGCGCTCGACCTGCTCCAAGCTGAACTCCGGCATCCGCCATATTTCATTCAACACCCACTTGTAATGCCACAACAAACCGTGATGAGAATACTCGCTAGGCGAATTGTCGAACTTCGACAAGCACCAGGAGAAAGCCACTAGCATTCTTTCCCGGCAACCGGCCTCCAGCGCCGCGGACATATAGCCCATCCGGGTGTTATAACCGTCCTCTTCCGTCATATACCGATCGGCGAGTACAATCATTTCCTCCAGGACGGCCAGCTTCTGCTTTCCATCCGGCATATTCCAGCTTCCGCGCCTTAATTCGTTGAAACGGTGCTTCATCGGCTTACCTCTGCCCCGTCGAGGCCCCTGTTCATGAACTGAAGCAACGATTCGTTCATCATCCTTAATTCCGCCTGGTCCATCGGATGGTTGCCCAGAAGCAGGGCCTGCGTGTAAAACAATTCGATGCTAGCCTTCCGCAGCTCCGGATCGCGGGATTCCATCGCTTTGCGGACCATTGGGTTATTGAAATTGTAACAAAGCCGCGCATACACCGGTTCGTACATCTCGTTTTTGATGATGCGAACAACTTCCGCGAAAAGCGGGTTTGCTTCCTTCTCGCTTTCATCCGCCACCTTGAAAAAATTCGCTTCCTGATTCGTATTGTACAATACCGGAATGTCCGCCGGCTCAAACCATCTGACCAACGAACGGCATTGGAAGTTTTCCAGCAATCGATCCGAATGATCCACAAATGGCTGAACGGCCCGCTTCTCTTCAAGACTCAGCTCTTCGAAGCGATTGGCGAACTCGAGGATGTTAAGGATGCCGACGGTAACGTTGTCCGTCACCGACGGCACCCTCCGCACCAAATCAAGATCATGGACGTATCCGCCGTTGATGACCAACAGGTTCTGTGCCTTGGCGACACGGGCGACTTGCCTGAATTCGTCGAGTGACACCGTAACCAGAATGGACGCGTGATCGCGTAGAATGTCCGCCATTTTCATATCGCCGTAAGACGTTTCGAAGCTCAAATGGCGGATGAAAAGCGCATATAATTCATCGTCCTCAACCGCCATGGCCTTAATCGACGCGTAGTGAACGAGTACGATTCGCTGGAACAGATCCGGATTACTCTCGGAAAGTCCGATCAAATACCGCTTGATGCATTCCCCCAGCTCGTCCCGAACCGCGAAAAATAAATCGTTTTCTTGGAAAGCCTCCCTGGATGCCGTTGGCCGCAAGCTGTCCGTGTTAATGATGCCGTTAACGAAAAACGCCCACGGCGGCAAGATGTTGTTCATTTTGTCGGACAGCAGCATGTTTTTCAAATAAACACGGTGCTTCTTCTCGTCCTGCAAACTAACCGCATAAGGAAGAATGTAAGCGATACCCGTCACGCCCCCGATCGTGGAGGTTAGCGGTATGATATCCATAGGCTTGGAGTAAATGACGTTTTCGACGTAAGCCAGCGCCTCTTGCTTGTCCAAACTCCATGGCGGGTTCGTCATGTTGATTTTCCGTTCGTATTTGTCCTCGGTCAACAAGATGGGGTACGGCAAATATTCGCCGTATTTCGCCAACAATTCGTTGACGCGATAAAACTCGAAGTACTCCTCATAATCCGGCTTCGCTCTCAGGTAAACCGTCGTCCCGATCGGGACTTCCCGCTTGATTTTATTTATCGAGTACGTCCCGTCCGGCCTTCCCCGCCACTCTAACGGTTCGCCTTCGAGCGCGGAACGGGTAATCAGCACGATTTCTTCGCTCACCACGAAACAAGACAACAGCCCGACGCCAAACTGGCCTATAAAATCGTCCGCAGCATCCTGTTGGTCTCTTTTCGTTGAACTGCCGATCCTTGCGAGAAACAGCTCGATTTCCGACTCCGTCAGCCCGCATCCTTTGTCGGAGAAAGATAACGTGTTGGACGAGAACACTTCCACTTTGACAGCTTCTTCAAAAGTATGCCCAAGCCGTCTCCTGGCAGTGATGGCGTCCACGCCATTCTGAAGCAACTCGCGTATGAACACACCGGGGTCCGAGTAGAGGTGGTTGGATAATAAATCGATGACGCCCTGCAAATTAACTTGAAAATTCAAATTTTTCATTGGATCCCTCATAACCATTAATAGAGTTGCTTGTAAGATTCATTATACCAAAGCGGAAAAGGGTGTAAATATTGGCATATACAAAAAATCGCCCCTTACCTTACAAAAAACAACCATCGCCGACATGAAGTCGGCAATGGTTGTTAGGGTAATTTGTTTACTTGTCGATAAGATCGGTTGTCTTGGTTTGCGATCAAGGCTGTCACTTCGGCACGCGTCATAGATGCCCCCCCGTTTTTCGGCTACGGACGTGCCTCATAGGATTCTACCCGCCCCCGGCATTTTCCGAATACATGAGGCAAGTACAAACACCGCAGGAACGACTAAGCCGCCGATCAGCATGAATTTCAGCAAAGGAAACAAGTCGAGGCCTTGCAGCCAGTACGCGAAATATACCGCAACTAACGGATGGAGGATGTATGCCGCATACGCTTGGGCGGATAACCATGAAGATGTTTTGGAATCCCGGTTCATCCGGTCCCGGAATTTGACCAGCAGTACGTACGATATGCTAAGTCCCAACAGCGGATCGCTGAAGGAATAGAAAGCGGACTGCCAAGTAGCCCCACCTTTAAAAGCATCGATATTCCCGTCCAAGGCTCCTCCTAGAATCATGACGACCGGCAGTGCAATGATGACAACGACCATCACCCAAATCCATTTGCGGGCCGTTTGGGCCTTAAATTGCTGCAGCCATTGCCCCCGATAAGCAGCGATACCCCCGATATATAACCCGATATAAGCCGGAAAGTAAGCAAGCTGAAGGGAAAGCACCGTCTCCCCGATGGGAAGCCATAGACGGATCAGAAAATTGGCTGCCCCGGTCAGCAGAAGATAGATGACAAGCTTGCGATTTGTCCATTTGGGAACAGCCGAAGCTTTTCGGTTCTTGTTCAAAATACGAAATACGACATACCCGATGGAGAACAGCAGCAGCGCAAACAAAAACCATAACGGACCGGGTTCGAATTCGGTCACGCCTCTGAATGGTTCGGCCCACACTTGATCCTTCAAGTAAGCGGAGAAGCTGCCCCCATACCCCGTCGAGATATAGGATAACAGCGGGTCCGCGATCAGCATAAATCCGAGAATGGGCACCCCGTAACGGACTATGCGATCCTTAAGAAATAAGAAGCCGCCTTTGCGGTCGTAAGAAGCGGGTGTTACGTAACCTGAAATAAAGAAAAACAAACCCATAAAGAAAGATTGATTCACAGCCGTGAACAGCGTTAATACCGCCTCCGTCAGCATATTGCTTCGGTGCTCGTAATAATACCAGCCTCCCTCGCCTCCGTAAGTGATGGCGGTATGATGCAGCACGACAAGGACGGTTAGCCAGACTTTTAACCGGTCGAGATAGATCAATCGTTGTGAATTCATGTAACAGTCCTTCCTCCCTTATTTCATCTGTTCTCAAGGTATCACAACATAACCAACGTCATCACCGAAGAATGTTGATGCTTCCCCCGCAAACTTTTTGCGGTGAGACCATGTTTTCTTTTCGGTCCCGCGCGAACATCCTTCGGTGGCCCCTTCCCTCGATTATGCTATAGTAGAGGATAAGACCCCCTGGAAAGGAATCTTGACCATGCGGATATTATTGGTTGATGATCATCGAACATTTCTCGCGGGAACCGGCATGATTTTGGAGAAACACGGGTTCTCAGTCACGCCGGTCAGCGGCGGGCAAGAAGCCATAGAGCTGATGCGGCATACCGATTACGATTTATATCTTTTTGATTTGAAGCTTCCCGGCATGAACGGATTTGAACTAACGGAGCAGGCCCTTAAGATCAAGCCGGAGGCGATGATTGTCATTCTGACAGGAGAAGAGATCGAGGAGCATTATGATCGGCTGATCGACCTTGGCGTGGCGGGAATTTTGGAGAAATCGATCGGAGAACATGAATTCATTGCAAGCCTGAAGCTGGCCATGAACGGGCTGATCGTGCTTCCTTTGGCTTTAGCCAGAAAACTTCGCACCGGATCGTTCCAGCAGGCCCCCGCCATGTCCGCTTCCGGGTCTACGCTGACCGAGAAGGAGCTTGGCGTTCTGAAGCTCATTGCCCAAGGCTGCAAAAATAAAGACATTGCGGACCGGCTCTTCATGAGCCAGCGCAATGTCGAATATGCGATCTCCCATTTATTTACGAAATTAAATGTGAACTCACGGCAAGATGCCGTCTTGAAAGGAATTGAGCTCAACTGGCTGAAGCTGGATTCCGGCACGTTATAGGGAAAATACGCATTCCGCTTTCATTCCCTCGCCCGGTTTGGAGTCGAACCGGACGGTTCCTCCGAGCATGCGGACCCGCTCGGTGATGCCCCGAAGTCCTAATTGTTCCGGAGCTTCCTCTAACCGATGGAGTGCCATCCCCTTGCCGTCGTCGGAATAGCGAATGCAGATTTGGTTTTCCCTCTCCGCGACTTCCAATGTCACGACATCGGCTTCCGAATGCTTGCATGCGTTGTTAATCAGCTCCTGGACCACGCGGTATACCGTTATCATTTGATCGTCCGTAAGCTGCGCCTGAATGGGCTTGGGAACATACATCAGGTGGAAATCGGCCCGGAGCCTCGTTTTTTCGACCAGTTGATGGATGGCATGAACGACCCCGCGGTCCGACAAAAAGGATGGCATAAGCTCTCTGCAAGTCTCCCGAATCATAAATTCCGCATTTTCCAAACCGATCCTGAGCTTCTCCAAGCTCTTGCCGCCGGATTCCGCGGATTCCCATTGCTCCAATTGCCGGCGAAGATGGAGCAGCTCCTGCAGCACCTCATCATGCAAATCGGAAGCCAAACGCTTCCGCTCCTTCTCCGTAATTTGCATGAACAGCTTGGACATCCAGTCCCCCGGATTTCGGGCCTCCCAATCGGCCATTCGCGCCTCCAGGATATGAAAATATTCCAAAAAAACCGAAACATATTTCCCCATCAGCTGCAGCGCGAACCTCTCCCGGTCATGAAGCTGAAGACTCGTTCCCTCCTCCGTTGTCACCGCGAGGAAAATCGTATCTTCTTTATGCCTCCCCGCGAAGCTCGCAGCCATAGCAGGGGATTCCAGCATCGCGCCGGGTTCGATGATTGGAGGAACAGACGCAGCGGCCATCTTCTGCAATGTCTCGGCTATCTGCGCGGGTAATGGTCCCTCGCCGGTTCGGACCCATCGGAAAGCGTAAGGCTTGAAATAACGATTCCCTTCCCGCAGCATGCTCTGTTCCAGATCTTCCACGCGGTAAGCTTTCGTTAATTCCGTCAGCAGCTGATCCAGGCTCTGTCTCGTCGCTACTTCCTGTTCCAACACTTTATTTTTGGACTTTATTTGTTCCGTCACTTCCCGGTTCTGGCGTAGCGTATGGGTGAAGCGCCGAAGAAACAGGAGTCCGAAGACCAGCATCAGCTCCAGCAACGCCCACGGAAACGTATCTTCAAGACACTGTTCCCAATAATTGTACTGATAGCCGAAATAGCGTCCGGCAGTATACTCGAGTACATCCTTGCCGATATCCGGGATCAGAATAAGAAGAAATAATACGAAGCCGCGGGCTAACCATTGAAGTTCCGGGTTCTCCCTGTTCTTGCGAAGCAAAGAGATGAACTGCACCCCGTTCCAAGCCATATACATCACGACCAAACCTAGAAATAGGATGTTCATGATTCGAAACAAGCTCTCGGCGGACGGGATGATCGCAGCGGCCGCTACGCAAACCAGCAATCCCCCTCCCATCGCCGCAAGCACCCGGTTAACGATATTGTTCTGCGCCGCAAGCAAATGATTGACGAACAGCATATTCAGAAAACCGATGCAGCTCTTGACCAATAAGGAGAAGTATGGAATATCCGGGAAGTCCCCGAACAGATACGGTTTTCCGTTCCATTCGGAAAACTGGAGCAGCGCTGCGAGAAAAGCGAAGCACGCCAAATATAGATAGCCTTTTTCCTTGCGAAGAACGGTGTAGAACCCGATAAAACCAAGGCCCGCGAATAAGAACAAGAGTGTGAACAGCCCGTCATCCAAATGATAGCGCAGCAGGTTCATCGACTTGGAGGCACCCGGCAATGGCTTCGCCAGACTATAATTGATCCATCCATTCAGCGCATAAGTGACGGCGGCCATGGCAATTACGAATATTGGAGATTTTACGGCTTTCAAGCTAAGTTCCCCTCCATGAACTCAGGGAATATAAAACATTAAAACAAACATACGTTAGTTATGCGATATAGGTCAAGCGAAGTCATTCGGAACTCGATCGTAAAAAAATTCCTTTGATCTGATCAGTCCAATTCAGCGCGCGAAAATAAATCCCGGATGATGGCATCGTCCTCGCAAGCTTTTTTAAATTGTACCGCAAAACTTTGCAGAGCCTCTCGATCGTCAGAATATGCGCAGAACATACTTGCTTCGGGGTCAAAATGTACGATGTCTGCCAGTTGGGGCATTTTTTCCGCAACAAAAACGGCGGCCAATGAGCCCCAATCGTAACCGTTACCTTCAAATCCTTCGTCAGCCCGGGTTTGAAAAACTTCATCTTTATAAGCGCCGACATTCAAAATCACGGACACCCGGCCATGCTGATGCTCGATGAACTGAAACGGCTCAATTGCCTCTGTAAAACTCATTGGGATGGCAGCAAATGCGCTCAGCTTTCCAAGCAATTCTTCTGTTGCTACATCCGTAAACCTGAGCGTATCGTTTTCCTCGATCATCATTCCTTGACGTATACGCTCGTCCATCCAGTCCGTGATGAAGGCAGGAGCATACCCTCCCGTGCTAAACGTCCCGCCAAAAGCGATAATTTTTTCATAAGTCTTCAGATACTGTTCCCGGCTAGGATTAGGGTAAAGCTTGGTGTACAGCCAAAATTGCAAGTCATACATCAAAGTGGAGAGCTCGTCGGCGTGAAAAGCAAAGTAACCCTTATCCTCCACGATTTTGGTACAGATCGTGCGAATGATACCCTCGATATTGTCCACCTCGGTGACCTGGGAACAAAGCTCTGAAAGCAACAGAGAAAATTCCCCTTCGGCAACTCTCCGCAAATCCTCCTGTTTGTCCTCTTCCGAGGTATCATAAATTTCCTCGTTCACCAACCCTCGAATAAAGGTCTCAAAGTTTTTGGCCAGAAACGTAATTTCATAATCGCCTTCTTGATCGACATGAACAACCTCGGGTTCCCCGCTCCTGCCGCATTTGCGGTAATCCAGCATCACGACGTCATGGCCTGCGGAAGGGCAATCGCAAATCACTACGCCAATATCGGGATAACCCCATTCCTCAATCATGAATTTGCTGCCAAATTCTCCGCAGAGCGAATATCTCTTCTCTCGTCCAATCCCCAGAATGCCCGTAATCGCAATATGGTCTTCCGCCCAAGAAGTTGCTTCCTCCGTTGGGAAACAAGCGTTGATCGGCATACCGCCGTTATGTATTTTCATCATGGCAATGTAGGATGCCGGCAATTTGTACCCCAGTTCTTCTTCTATTGAAGCGATAAGCTCTTCCGTAGGCGGCTCGTCGACATATTCTTTTAAAGCGTAGTCGCTATCATCCCAGAAGTTCGTGAAGTCGAAATTTACGAAAGGGACTTTGCCGATCCCGTTGTCGTTGCCCGGTTCGCTTTCCGACTGTGCTGCAACGGGCCGCCTTTTCTTCCTTTTCGTTCGGTCGGCATCCTGTCGGCTCCATTTAAGAAACGTCAACGTACTCTGATCCGCGGGGTCCAGCTTATTCGTAATTTCGAATTCTCTAGCTGCGTCCTCATATTGTTCCAGGTAGTAGTAGGCATAGCCAAGACGAAAATGCCAAAGCGGGTCGTTCTCGCCTTGTTTCTCAATCGTCAATAGCAGTTGCAGTGCTTCTTCGTATCGTTCCAGATTATTCATCGCTCTGGCTAAATGACCGACCAAATCATAATCTCTGTTCTGTTCGGGAATATCCGAAATCCGATCGACGATTTTTGCATATTCGCCGTCTTGATGCCAAAGGTTTAGTTGTTCCAAAAGGTCTTTTTCCATGCTCTACCTCTTTTCGTTCATAGGATATTAGCTACAACCAACTCCCTAGGATCCATCATATCATACGCATGGAAAATGATGGACCCCAAAACCAATGGTCCAGACCAAAAAAATCGCCGTCCAGCTCCTGCAGGGAGTGTGAACGACGACAACGTAGATCCATCATATTTTAAGCGAATGTTCTTCCGATATAATATTGCCCAGCTACGAAGCCATTTCCGCCAGCACCTTGCCAAGCCGGTCGAGGTTCTGTTCATTGCCTTCGACGCAGTATGCCTTGATTTGTTCGAACACCTTTGTTACCTTAAACGTCTGACGGAAAGTAACTTGGGTACGGCCGCCCAGATCGGCGAAAGTAGCCGTTATTCGAAATTCGGGGCTGGATAGATGATCAAGCACGACCCGCTCAGGCGGCACGATCTCAACAAAGACGCTATGGTTCGGGTAATCCACGCCATTCGGTCCGTGCATCGTGAATCGCCACGCGCCGCCTGGCCTGATATCGCACTGATGAAACGTATTCGTAAAGCCATGCGGTCCCCACCAACGAGCCAGCAGATCAGGGGTTGTCCAAGCCCGAAACACGAGCTCGCGCGGCACGTCGAACTCGCGCGACGAAATAATTTCGTTGTCGCCCAAGACGGCCATGCTCATGCCTCCTCTTCGAATAGCTTGCCTAGCGCATCCAACATAATGCCCGTCCCGTGTTCCCGTGCTTCCGGCGTATCGTGTCCGTCAAAGAACGCCCCTTGCTCCGTAAAAATCAGTTTCGTTGCGCCCTCCACCTGGATCAGCTCGACCGTCGTAATCGAGACGGAGGCGCGCGTGTCGCCCATGTCCAGGGTGTACGTATAGACAATGCGCTGGTCTGGGACGAGCTCTTGATAACTGGCGTCGAAGGTAAAGATCGGCCCTTCCGGCGGACCCCCGCGGCTATATTCACGCCCGCCGGCTCGGAATTCGAAAATCTCCGGCTTCGAAAACCACTTTGCTTTGACAGCCGGGTCAGCCCAGGCGCGATAAACCCGCTCCGGCGAAGCGGCATATGTCCGTTCGACGACGAAGGTCGCATGTTTGACAAATCGTTCGTTCATTCATTTTCCTCCTTTGATTTCGGTCCGCTCTCCTCGATAAGAAAGCCCCCTAATAGATCCAAATTTCGCTCCCAAATCGTTTGCCGCTCAATAACCAGCTTCTCGAATGTTTTTTTCATCGCTTGCAGAAGGCTCGTGAAATCTTCCACTGTTAATTGCGCCTTGCCCTGCATCAGCTTGGATACATGTTCGAGCTGCTCCAATAATTTCTGCTGCAGTTTCATCTGATCTTTGATTCGTTTGATCTGAAAATTAACGATTTCAAGCGGACTGATTTGCCCGCCGACTAATGCCGACTTAATCTCCTCAAGCGATAACCCCAGCTCCTTAAGCGATAAAATCTGATGCAAACGGGATAAGTCCGATTCACTGTACAGCCTATGGCCGGATTCCGTATATTCCGACGGAGAGAACAACCCGATCTGATCATAAAACCGCAAGGTCCGTAATGTAAGTCCCGTCAACTTGGCGAGGTCCCCGATTTTCCAATATCCTTTCATTCACCATCTCCACTCTTTGGCGTTAACTACGTACCTGTAGCTTTATTATAAATCCTTACGTTACGTAAAGTTCAAGTATAAAAATAAATCCCATTCCACATTAGCTTGAGGAACGGGATGTTTTTGTTCTTTTTGGCGATATCATCACTCGGTGTGTTCTTTGGGGGCATCGCTTGCCGGAACCGCCTTACTAACGCCGAAAGCATAATAACTGATCGCGACAATACCTAGGAAAACAATGCCGGAAATCAGCGAGATGCGCGTATCGTCATTGATCCACATCCCAACCAATACCATAAGCAAAAAGGCAATCGTCACATAGTTGGTCACTGGGGCAAGAGGCATTTTGAACGGATGATGGTCCAGCGCCGCTCCCTTGATTTTTCTGAAATTGATTTGACTGATTAAAATCACAAACCACGGCACCATACCGGGAAGCACACTGGCGCTGTACACATGCACAAACAGATTTTCCGGCGCAATATAGCTTAGGATCACGCCAATGCCCAATCCCACGAGCACGCCGATCGTTCCCAGCAGGGGCACGCCGCTAGGGGATAGTTTCGTAAATATTTTCGGTGCCTGTCCATTGACGCCTAATGTATAGAGCATGCGTCCTGCGCTATAAATGCCGCTATTACAACCTGACATAGCAGACGTGATGACGACAAAGTTGATGATCCCCGCCGCGGCGGTAATGCCGATTTTTGCAAACGTTGCAACGAACGGACTGCCGATGGCCTGCAATTGATTCCAAGGGTAAACGGTGACAATGACAAAAATCGCGCCAATGTAAAAAATCAAAATCCGCCAAATAATACTTTGCGTCGCGCTCGTTAACGTTTTTTGCGGGTTTTTGGCTTCACCGGCTGTAATCCCGATCAGTTCGACGCCTTGGTAAGCCCCAACCACCAGCGAGAGAGCAAAGAAAAAGCCCGTCCAGCCACCGGCAAAGAACCCCCCATGCTGCCACAGGTTAGAAAATCCGATCGCATTCCCGCCGTTGCCGAACCCGAACAAGATCAGACCCAACCCTGCAACAATCATCAGTACGATGGTAACGATTTTGATCATGGCAAACCAAAACTCAAATTCACCAAATGATTTCACTGAGAATAGGTTGGCCGCACCAAGAATCACCATCGCGATAATCCCCGGTATCCAAGCGGGCAGATCCGGAAACCAGTACTTCATGTACGTCCCCACGGCAATGATCTCCGCCATCCCGACGACGACCCACTGGAACCAATTGCTCCAAGCTGTCATATACCCTACCAAAGGATGAATGTACTTATGGCCGAAGGTCGCAAACGACCCCGTGCTTGGCTCTACGTACTGCATTTCTCCCATTGCCCGCATGATGAAAAAAATAAAAATCCCCACAATCGCATACGCGAGCATCACGGATGGACCTGTCCATCTGATCGTGCTTGCGGAACCCATAAATAGCCCTACACCGATCGTGCCGCCCAAAGCAATCATCTGAATATGACGCGCTTCGAGGCCCCTCTTCAATTGTTTGTTTTCCATTGCAGTCTCCTTTTTCTGGCTGCTACTCTTAGCTGTTATTTTAGACAAGCTGCAAAAAACTCATACTGACGAAGGATGCGCGGATTTTTCTTTGTAAGCGCTCTCCAAAGTCTTTGCGTTTCTATATTGTAATATCTTTTTCTGATGAGAACAATGATGTCGGCTTGGAAAATCATGCTTTTATTGCATTAAAAAAGACGCTCCCGATAAGAGCGTCTTTAGCGTTTCGAACAAATGTTCGTTTTTTGAAGCAATTCAATTAAAACAGGGCGTATTCAGCTTTCATATTATTAGTATAACTTATCGATAATTATAAGTCTATATTTTTTCCGGAATATGCCTTATATTTTGTTTACCCGGCCGGGAACATCTTATGGAAAGAGGACGGTATGGTACAAATTCGATTTTGGGATATCAATTTGAAAGTCCGGTTAATCGGCGATGCGTTGTTTAATATGTTGTTTTGGATGTATTTTCCTTTTATAACGGTATATTTCGGCTCGACATTAGGCAATGATATCGCGGGCATTTTGATGACCGTTCCCCCGATATTCAGCATCATGGGAAGTCTGCTCGGGGGAGCTTTAGCGGATCGGTTAGGTCGGCGTCCCGTCATGCTGCTGGGCGCTTCGTTTCAGGCGGTCATGTTTGCGGCGTTTGCGTTGTCACCGTCTCCCTGGATCGATTATGCCGCCTTTATCGGCGCTGGGATAGGGGGAGCCATCTATAGACCTGCAAGCTCAGCGATGGTTGCTGACCTGGTTCCGGCCGAAGACCGTCGCCAAATCTTCGCAACGTTTACGACGGCCAATAACATCGGCGCGGTGCTCGGACCTGCACTCGGAGCCGTTTTCTTCTTTCAATATCGGCAAGAGCTGTTGTGGACCTGCGTGTTGGTGTTGGTGCTCTACTTTATCGCGATTTATTTCATCGTTCATGAGACATTGCCGCATTCGGCGAAGAATGCGAAAAGTTCAACTTCGATTTCCAGCGTAATCAAAGAGCAGTGGAAGGGATACGGCGTTATTTTCCGCGATAAAGTGTTCCTCGTTTATATTATGGCAGGTGTCTTTTCCCTGGTAGCCATCATGCAACTGGATCTTTACTTGCCGGTATTCGTGATCCATCATGTCCCGTCTCAGCCTCTTTTTACATGGAATGGCGAGTCCTTTATGCTGTCCAGCACGGACATATTTGGATGGCTCATCGGATTTAACGGACTTTTGTTTGTCTTGTTTGTCCTTCCTGTTACGAAATGGCTCCGCAATTGGAAAGAGCGCAACGTATTCCTATTGTCTTCGCTATTGGCCGGTTTCGGCACCTTCTTCGTTGGTCTGAACACCAACATATGGTACTTGTTTTTCGTGACGATCATTTTCACCTTCGGCGAATTGGTACGTTCACCGGTAACGCAAAGTTTTATAAGCCGTTATGCGCCGGAGCACGCAAGAGGACAGTACATGGGAGCCGATAGCCTGCAGTATACGATCGGCAAATTTTTGGCGCCGATGACCGTTTTCCTGTCCAATTGGGTGCCGCCTATGGGGGTATTCAGCATCATTTTGGTTTGTGCATTGATCAGCGCCGCGTTGTACATTCAGTTATTTCGAATCCATGTGGAGCAGTCGGAATCAGCAAGTTGATTGAATCTGAAATGCTGATCTGCGACGCGATTTCATTCGGATGCAATATCGTCGAAATTATGCAAAAGGCGCTGCTCCAGCCCTTTTTCGTTTGTTGTTAGCTCCTGCATGATCGGAATCGTCATATCGGTATTGGGGTTATATTTCAGGCCCCAGTGCATGATGGCGAATACGACCGGAAATAGGTCAAGTGCCTTTTGTGTTGGTCGGTACATCGTTTGTGCGCGGTTTGACTCGCCTTCTATCTTGACGAGCAAACCCGCTTCAGTGAGTGATTGGAGCCGCGCGCTTAAAATATTGGTTGAGATGTGCTCGCGGGAAGCAAGAAACTCGCGGTAATATCGCTTGTTATGGATAAGGACGTCCCGAAGTATGACCAGGCTCCAGGGATCTCCCCATATGTCGAGCGCATATACGATCGGACAAACTGTAGAAATTCGCTTTTTCATGAGCATGATTATACTCTCCGTGCTTGCAATTTGCAAGTTTGTACTTGCGTTTTGCAAGTACGTGCATTATACTCGGTGTGTAGATCAACAATATCGAGAGGAGATATCTTGCATGAATCAAAGCTACAGCACTTCTTTTACAGTAGATCAGAGCCCCGAAGAAGTCTTCGGCGCCATCACTAACGTCCGCGGGTGGTGGTCGGAAGATGTTGAGGGCAAAACCGACGAACTCGGTGAATTTAAGCACCGCTACCAAGACATTCACCGCTGCACCATCCAAATCACCGAGCTTGTTCCAGGTAAAAAGGTTGTTTGGCACATTACAGACAACTACTTTAACTTCGTAGAGGACAAGAGCGAGTGGAAGGATACCGACATTGTCTTTGAAATCGCCAAGAAGGACGGCAAAACAGAAGTTCGATTTACGCACGTAGGCCTCGTTCCCGCGTATGAGTGCTACGAGGTCTGTACGGACTCCTGGGGCACCTACATAAAAGGCAGCCTACGCGACTTGATTACCAAGGGCAAGGGCCAGCCCAACCAAAGCGAGCGAATTGCAAACAAACACGGCTTAGAAATTCTTAGAAACGCCAGGCAATAGAACGAAGCTCGGCGCTTAGCAATCGAGGCTATGCCAAGGAATTGCGCTGCCTCTTCTGTAAGTGTCGAGCAGAATAGGGTGTCATGATTCCTTTCTCAGGCGATTTTAATCTTACTATATTAATGTTGATTAAAATAAAGTTGTGGGGAACCACTTCTATGAAAGGAACATGTGCATGGAAGCGAACCAAAACAAATTGAAATCTTTGCTTAGCAAAGTACCTGAAGTTACGATCTTCTTCTGGATCATTAAGATTTTATGCACAACCGTCGGCGAAACATTTGCCGATTACCTGAATTTCAGCCTTGGATTTGGTTTAACGAACACGACGATCATCATGGGAATCGCGTTTTTCATCGTATTGTATGTTCAATTATTCAGAGCAAATAAATATGTTCCTGGCGTTTATTGGCTTACCGTTGTGCTTATTAGCGTATTTGGGACGTTGGCAACCGATAACTTGACAGACAATATCGGAATACCTCTTGAGACGAGTACAATCGTTTTCGCTGTGCTTCTGGGATCCACTTTCCTTTTTTGGTATCTTAGTGAAAAAACGCTCTCGATCCACTCGATTTATACAAGAAAAAGAGAAGTTTTCTATTGGCTTACCATTCTTTTCACGTTTGCGCTTGGAACGGCAGTCGGCGATTTATTTTCCGAACAACTCGGTCTTGGTTATCTTCTCACGGGAATAACCGTCGTCATGATAATCGCTTGCGTATTCCTTGCATGGAAGTTGAAACTCGATGGGATATTAGCGTTTTGGATTGTTTATATTCTTACACGTCCACTTGGAGCTTCATTGGGGGATTACCTGTCTCAGCCAAAAAGTAACGGCGCGTTAGGTTTGGGGACAACCGTTACCAGCGTCATTTTTCTTGCCGCTATTTTGGCGATCATCGTTTTTCTTGCTGTGACAAAATTGGACGCAACGTCGAAAAGCGAACCCGCAGAAACACTGCAGACGAATGGAAGCAATACAAACGTTTTGACGCAAACCGTTGTGGTACTGTGTATTTCCTTCGTTGTCGGTATAGGCGGTTATGTGGGGTTAAACCATAATATCGCATCGCAAACCGATTCTTCACAAACTACATTAGCCGGACAATTAACGGATTTCGTTAACATTGAAAGTGATATATTGAATGATGTAGGCTCAAATGACTTTGCCTCGGCAACAAAAAGCGCCGATAATTTGGAACATCAATGGGACATATCCGAACCTAAGCTTAGGAAAATTGACGGTAATACTTGGACCGAAATCGATGGAACGATTGACGTGGTATTAGCGGCGGTTCGTTCGGGAAATTCCGATTCCGGCAAGTGCAAATCCGCACTTAACGATTCGCTTCGTATCTTAAACGGCGCAAATAAATAAGAATGAAAAAGGCAACGAATATTGTTTCGACTCAGCTCTCTAGGTCGTAGGCGGTGGGATGAAGCGGCTGGTAGATCGGAAGATCGGCACCGCTGGGAAGCTTGATGGACGCGAGCCGCCCCCAACGCTGATTGCTGATCGGCTCCGAGATCATGACGCCCTTTGCGGTTAATTGCATAAGGGTCTCCTCAATGTCATCGCACATAAAATAAAACTCGTGCTTGCCTAACCCATCCGTAGGATGCACGGCAATCTCGGCAGGAGGCAACTTAAAAATCAGCCAGCCGCCACCGGCGTCAACATCGGCAAGCCCGAGCACATCTCGGATGAAGATCCGGTCGGCCTCCGCGTCGGTACTGTAGAGAATGATGTGTGCTGCGTTGATCATATTTCACCTTCACTTCCTGTTCTCGAATTATTCATTACATTCCGCGATAATTTATTATAGTCTTTCTTATCCAACACAATGGTATTCCGAGCAACTTCGGCACCCTTTTGCGCGCTCAACTCCAAAGCATCAGCCCAAAAAAAAGCTCTTCGAGACCCGCCTGCGCGCGAGAATCGAAGAGCTTTTCTTAGCGGCCTCGAAGCGCATGCTCGATTCGCTTATCCGGCACGAACCAGATTACGGCAACGAGTACGAAAAAGAAGCCGGATATCCAAGGACTCACATATGCAGTCAAGACCGCGATCAAGTAGAGCAAAGGAGATAATTTGCCTTTCCAGTTTTTGCCTATCGCCAAGGCAAATGAGGAATCACCGGAATGCTGGGTAAAAATCGCGTGCTGAAGCAGCCAGTACGAGAGCGCCGCTAGTAGCAGAATAATGCCGTACAGCGCCGTTGGTGTGGATGCAAAATGGCTTTCCCCCATCCAAGCTGTCGTGAACGGTATGAGGGATAACCAGAAGAGGAGCAGCAAGTTAAGCCACATCAGCCGCCCGCTCATCGTTCGAACCATGTGCAGCAGATGATGATGATTGTTCCAATAGATGCCGACATATACGAAACTGAAAATGTAGCTAAGAATTTTCGGCCCAAGTCCGATCAGCGCATGCCAGTCATGGCCTTCCGGCACTTTAAATTCCAATACCATGATCGTAATGATAATCGCCAAAACGCCATCGCTGAACGCTTCCATCCGATTCGCTTTCAGAGTGTTTCACCTTTTCTCGCTTCGCGCGCTCGTTTATAGTGCCATCCAACACCAGTAACTTTGCATAAAACCCCTCATCATGTCAAGCAAGACTCAATCGATTTTATAATAATCTATTTTTTCCACCCTGACTCCCTAGATGAGAAAAATGCTCCATATCCCTAACCTTCATCCCCGCAGCGAGCGGAAGAAGTCTGCTGCTGTCGCAACCAATCCGAAAGACGCTCCAACACGGCGATCCCGTTCTTCTCGTGATCCCATGCTTCCTGAAGAAGCGCTATCGCGCGAGCAGCGGTCTCCGGCTCATTCGGCGTGGACTGGCCCCCATCGAAAGGAAACATCCGGCATAACGACTGAAACGATTCCGCGCACAGGGCATAATGCCGGGCGGCCTCGAGTAGAAGCTCCCTGGTCTTGTTATTGTGAATACCGGCCCATTCGGAAGCCGTCTCCTCTAGAAACCGAACCGCATACCGCCTCGCATCATGCGCTAGTTCCGTCGTGTAAGAATTACCATGCTTGTCTATCGTTCGACGACGAAATGCGTCAATCCAAGCTTCATACGCCGACAAGCCGTTCGCGCAGCCTTCTTGCACCGGCTCCTTTCCTTTCGCATGGTCGAGGATGAGTCGTACCGCACCGAAGAGTGCCTCCTCTTTGGTCACCGGAACCTTTCCCGCGATCGCCATGACGAACAACAAGCCCGTCACCGTTCGACCCAATCGGTCGTAAGGCAACCGCGCATGCTCATCCTTGCTGTGAAAGCTTACATTGACATCGCCGACATAGAGCTCTCGGGCATGATCATCGTATCCATAAATGATTCCGAACTCCGGCAGCGTCAAATCGAAGGATAATGCATATCCCCCTCGATCCACCGTTTCCTGAATCAGCTTGAACGCTTCCTCCAACGTTTCGGCGGCGTGTGCGGCCGGTTCCGCCCCCTGAATGGTCACAGCGGATCCGCCGCTCACGACACGGCATAGAAAGCCCAGGTTGCGCATAGCCTTCGGTAAAATGACGTTCCAATCATACCGGGTCGCACCGGAAGTATGAATGGATTCTTTTACGATATTGAGCCGGAACGATTGCCCGGTCAATCCTAGCACCTGGGCAACGCTAAGGCCATGCTTGTCGGTCGTCTCGAGCAGGCCATACATGTTGAAGCCCGCCGTTGTCCAAGGTTCGTGCGACCATGAAACCGGCGATTTCCAATGCAACACCCGCGGCTTTTTTAAAATCATCTTTTCCATTATACCACCTAGCCTTCTTCGCGAAATGTACCGGTCGATATCGCGGCGGATGCGTTCTTCCGTCAGCTTCTTCTTCGATCTGGACAACACCATGTACACGTTGCCGGTGGTCGTCCGATACAGATCGGCAATTTCTTTCGGCGACAATTGCTCGAAGAAATAGGATTCGAAGAAAGCTCTCTCCCTCTTGGACAGGCACAACAGCAGAAGTCGGATCGTCTCGTACCATTCGCGGCGCGCCAGCCGGACAGCCGGGTCTGTCTCCTGGGACGGCTCTAACTCCCTGCGCCGAAGCCGATCAATCAGCCGTTCCATTTCGCCGGCGCCAAATGAGTCATCCTCTCTTCCGCCTGCAGGCAAGCCGACCATTCTCGTCAATGGCTGCTCCCGCCATGACGTTTTCAGTCGGGTATACGCTTGATTCCGCACGATCCGATGCAGCCATGGCAAGAACCGCTCGGCATCCATCAGCGTACCGAGATGAAGGAACGCCTTGATCAACGCCTCCTGTACGATATCGTCGGCGGCATGGGTATCCTGCACAATGGATCTCGCCACGCCGTAAGCTCTTGCATGATGCCTGCGAAACAGCTCGCCGAACGCCTCACGTTCGCCGTCCTGCGCTTTTGCGATCAACTCCGTATCGGTCAAATTTTCGACCCGATATTCCTGAGGCCCTCCGATGTCCCTGAACAAAATAACCCTCCATCGCGCACACGATAACAACCTAAAGCATAGACATCGCAACTCGCCGAAACCTAACAAAATTGAAAAGATCATTTTTCGTCCAAATTCGAAAGCAATTTTCAGACAATTACCATATTCGTGACCTCGTGCCAAGGCCCCTTTTTTGAGGGGTCATTTTCTTTTTCAAGGCGAAAAACAAAGGAGCCGGCCGCAGCCAGCTCTCTCTCTCGCGATTGCTTAGAACTCTTGCCCTTTTTTAAGTCTGCCAACTAGGCTTGATTCCCCAGCATAAATTTGCGAACGACCTCATTCACTGCCGTTTTTTGCTCCAGAATCAAGCAGTGTCCCGCCCCTTGGATCGTGCAAATCGTCGACCCGGGCAGCGATTGGCGGACGCGTTGTTTGACTTGCTCGACATCGTAAATTTTCTCTTCGTCGCCGACAAGGAACAGGACCGGGGCCGACAGTTTGCTCCAAGCTTCTTTGTCAATCACCCGAGGAACGACAGGCAGCTGCGAGCGTCCATGCGAGTATGCGGCAATGATCATATCCATCACATGCGGCGGGAGCGAATACCCCTTCGAGCAAAACCAATTCCATGCCCGGCGGATTCGGCTTGGCTTCGGGAGCAGCATCGCGGGGTACACTTTGATGAGCAGTTTTCCGAATGGCGCCGGCAAAAAAGTGGCCACCGGGGCAAGCAGCGCCAATCGCTGAATCCGTTCCGGCCGCGCTACCGCATAATTCGAACAAAACCAGCCGCCCATCGAGTGACCGATGAAGTTAGCCTTCGCAAGCCCCAGAGCGTCCAACACTTGATCCATCCAACGGACGGCTTCTTCCGGCGTGCGGATCCTTTTGACGACTTTACTTTTGCCGAAGTCCCCCGGTGCATCTACGCAATAAATTCGAAAGTCGCCGAGCGCTTCGACGGTCGGGTACCATAACGCGGAATTGCACGTCATGCCGTGAAACATGACAATGGGCTCCCCCTCCTGGGGTCCGCTCGCGATCACATGGCACGTACCGAATTCCGTCCGGATCTCCATCGTTTCATACGCAGTCGGCCATAATTCCATGAGCCGGTCATAGGCCTCCATAAACGCACGAGACCCTGTTTCGCTTTTGAAAACGGGTAAATCAACGAGTGCTGCGCTTGTCATATCATTTCCTCCCGGCTTGGCGGCATAAGAATGGACCTGCAAACGGACTGAAGCAGTTCGAATTGCTTTGCCAGCTCGATTCGTTCCGATCCGGTGATGATGCTTTCCAAAAACATGCCGTCCAAAAAGGAAATGAGCCAGTGCACGAAAGTATCCACAGGCTTGGAAGGATGAAACTCGCCCCGCTGTATCCCGTCCTGAACTAAAGCTAACACGCTGCCGTACACCGCCTGATGGCGTTCTTCAATTAATAAACGGCGTTTCTCATCCCTTCGGCCTACAATAAAATACTCGTACATACAGGGTGCAAGCCCACCTTCCGCCTCCCTGGCGCGCCTCTCCTGCTCGCTGAAAAAGCGTTCGAACGCCTCCCAAGCGCTTACCGGTTTATCCGGAGCGAAACTCGCCGCCATCTCCTCAAACTGACGGCGCAGCAAGTCAAGAAAGACATCTTCTTTGTTGGGGTAATAAAGATAAACGCCGCCGAAGCTTCTCCCGGAGCACTCGACAATTTCCTTCATGGAAGCCGCTTCATATCCTTTATCTATAAAAACGGCTCGAGCCGCCTTCAATATATCCGTGCGAACGGCTTCTTTTTGCTGTTGCGTAATTTTGGGCATGATTCGGTTCCGCTCCTCTCACGGATAGACGGGCTGGCGCAGTCTTGATCGGCGCTTCGTTTACCGCGAAATATAAAACGAGAATTCTCTCTTTTATTATAAAGAGAACACTCTCGTTTTTCAACCCCTTCAAGCGCCAATGATTACGCGGCCCCGCATTCAGACATTCGTTTTCAGCTTGAATCCCTTCATGATTTGATCCCATGCCTGGTCAGAACCTCTCCAATTCATTCCTTTGGGTACCGATACGGAGCAAACGTCAGGCAATCCCCAATCCTCGTGCCTTAGCTCGTGTAAATAATCCATGTTGTTCACAATCAATAGACGAAATTTATCGGCCATGACCGTGTTGAGTGAAGCAAGGAGCTTCTCCGCTTCCGGCTTTGACGTTTGGGTTCTGACCAGGCAGATTGGCTTGCTCCTTGCTGCTGTAAAAAACCTGTCTATACGCCGATCGATCATGCGTTTAAATGCAGGGTAAGCATCCGTCCATCGGTAAATCGGCAGGCTAAGCGGAAAATCGTGATAAGACACGATGTCATACTTGTCGTCTTTAACGACGAAACAATCCAGATCCGTACCGGTAAGCCGGAGTTGATTCAATTCCATAAATCCGTCAAAGCGATTTCGGATCAAACGCGCTACATCGTGCGCCTCAAACGAGATAAACCTATCTAACGGGCCGGCAAATTTCCGTAAACCCAGTCTTTTTAGCTGATAAGCGGTTTGACACGTTGAACCTAGGCTAATGAATGCCGTGTAGTCGCCCGTGCAATCATTCCATTTCATTCGGCCCTCTCCTTGGTCTTATTACGGAATTGGATCGACATCTTACCCAGCATTATATGAAGCATGATATTATTACGGTCGGGTAGATGTGTATAGGCTTTCGGCAGTCGCCCTTAATGGGCAATTTTCCGCACGGTTACGTTCTTTTTTCGTTCGCTTCGAAATATTATTTTATTAAGAAAATTTATTTCGAAATTTTAATTTACCTTTCTATCACTTTCACCTATACTTTTAATAGAGAGGATAATCATACCTATATCCCCTCTACAAACCATATCTAAAAGGAGTGAAATTCGTGTCAAAGAAAACAAAGCGTAAGAATACTGTGCTTTTCACCGCTATTATGTTTATGTTAGGTACTTTTCTTTCTGGTTTTGTAAGCGCTTTACCCTCCTTTGCGGCGGAGTCGGCAGCTAGCGCCTCGCCAGCGATCGTAGAAGATTTTGAGTCAACGGACGCCGCTGTGATGACGCCGTCTTCGGCAAGGGCGAACAGTGTGAAGCTTGTGCTATCGGGTCGACCCGATCCCGTGCGCTATGGCTATCACGCCGTCGGGTTGTCCTATGATTTTATCGGTCAGCTCGGCACTTCGGCAGCCTATATCAACTTGAAAGACAGCAACGGCACGGCGGGCAGGTCCATTAGCGGCCAACCGAAAAAGCTCGGGGTTTGGGTGTACGGCGACGGCAATAATCACTGGCTGCGCAGTCAAGTGCAGGATGCGACAGGGACGAAGCTCACCATCGACTTCACCTCGAGCAACGGACTGAGCTGGACGGGGTGGAAATATGTGACGGCAACGATGCCAAGCGGGATGGCGACGCCGATCAAAGTCAACCAGCTTTATGTGGTGGAGACGAAAGATAACAATAAGAACGCGGGAACGATCTATTTCGATCGCTTGAGCGCAATATACAGCGACACGGCCGTTTATGCGCTGGACATCGTCGGGCTTACGCCGATGCAGGTAGGCGACGCGAAGCAAGCGAAGGTATATGCGACTTATGACGGCAGCACCGAACCGGTGCTCGTATCGGGAGGCATCTCTTTCGTAAGCAGCGCGCCTGACGTAGCTTCGGTCGACGCAGCGGGTACGGTGACCGCCCTGCAGCCGGGTACAACGATCATTACCGCAGCTGTCGCCGGCGCGCCACAAGCGGCGTTCGAGCTGACGGTAAGCGTACAGCCGCAGCTTCCGCAAAAGCTGGAATTGGCGGCGGCGAACAAGCTGGAGGTCGGGCAGTCGAATACGATCAGAACATATGCTACATACAGCGGCATAGCCATTCCGCTTGAAATTCTCAGTGGCGTCAGCTTTGCAAGCAGCAATCCTGAGATCGCGACGGTCAATGCGTCCGGCACGGTCAATGGCGTGAAGGCAGGAACGACCGCAATCACGGCATCGTACTCCGGCGTCTCCGCCCAATATCAGCTGACCGTCAGCAATCCGGTGCCCGTTCTCCAAAAAATCGAACTGACCGGGCTCAGCGCCTTGAACGTAGGCGATACGAAACAAGCGAAAGTCATGGGTACCTATACGCTGATGAACGAGCCGATTGAGATTACGAGCGGCGTGACCTTCACGAGCAGCAGCCCTGACGTCGCTTCGGTCAGCGGGGCCGGCCTCGTGACGGCGAATAAGATCGGCACGGCGCGGATTATGGCGACTTTCGGCGGCAAGTCGAGCGACTTCCTCGTCGTGGTGAATGTCGCGACGGCCCCGCCTAAGCGCGAGCTGCGAGCGGCCTGGATCGCGACTGTCGATAACGTCGACTGGCCGGCGAAAGGCGTAACGAACGCAGAGCAGCAGAAAGCCGATTACATCGCGCTGCTGGACGATTTGCAAGAGGCGGGTATCAACGCCGTCATCATGCAGATCAAGCCGACGGCAGATTCGTTCTATCCGTCGAGCTACGGCCCATGGTCGGAATGGCTGACGGGCGTGCAAGGCCAAGATCCGGGCTACAACCCGCTTGCCTTCATGATCGAAGAAGTGCATAAGCGCAACATGGAGTTCCATGCTTGGTTCAACCCATACAGGGTCAGCATGCAGGATCAAGTAAGCAAGCTTGTCGAAAACCACCCGGCGCGCCAGCATCCGGACTGGGTTGTCAGCTACGGCGGCAAGCTGTACTATAATCCGGGCGTTCCCGCAGCGCGCGAGTTCATTACGAACAGCGTCATGGAGGTCGTGAACGGGTACGATATCGACGGCGTACATTTTGACGATTATTTCTATCCGTATCCGGTATCCGGCGTAGACTTCCCGGACAACGCGGCATACGAATCCTACGGAGCCGGTTTCACGAACAAGTCGGAATGGAGACGCTACAACGTCGACACGTTCATTCACGATTTGTCCGTTCAAATCAAAGCGGCGAAGCCGTACGTGAAGTTCGGCATCAGTCCTTTCGGTATTTGGAAAAATAAATCGAGCGATCCGAACGGTTCGGACACGAACGGGCTGGAAAGCTATAGCGCATTGAACGCGGATACGCGGAAATGGGTGCTGGAAGAATGGATCGACTATATTACGCCGCAAGTGTACTGGTATTTCGGCTATTCGCCGGCTGCTTATGAGAAAGTGACCGATTGGTGGAGAGCGCAGGTGCAGGGTCGTAAAACCCAGCTCTATATCGGCCATGCAGCCTATCGGATCGGAGCGGCGGATCCGGCTTGGCTTAATCCGGACGAAATGCCGAACCAAATTGCGTACAACCGCAACTTCAGCGAAATCAAAGGCAGCATGTTCTTCAGCGCAAAAAGCTTGCAGGCCAATCTACTCAGCTTCACGGGACGGCTGCAAAATGACATCTACCGCTATCCTGCGCTAGTTCCGGCCATGCCATGGCTCGACAGTACGGCACCGGGCCAGCCTGTTCTGAACAAGGCGGTCCGCAAGGCGAACGGTGTGGAGCTTACGTGGAATACGGGCGATGCGGACACGGCGTATTATGTCGTATATCGTTTCGAGGGCAACGCGATCGGCAATCTTGAAAATGCTTCATCCATCGTTACGACGGTACGAAAGCAGGCAAACACAGGCGTAGCTCAATCGTTCACTGACCATACGGCTGTGGAAGGGCAGACGTACACGTATGCGGTCACGGCTGTCGATCGCGTGCATAACGAGAGCGCGGCAAGCAACGGCATAACGGTAACCAACATACTTGACTCGACGCAACCGACAACCACGGCAGTGAAAACAGGAACCGAAGGAACGAACGGTTGGCACACTTCGGATGTCACGATTGAACTAACGGCTACCGATGAAGGAACAGGCGTAGAGCATACGGAGATCAGCTTGGATGGCGGCGCGAATTGGCTGACATACAGCGGTCCCGTGACGATCGCGGACGAAGGCGTGCATGCAGTCGCATTCCGCTCGACGGATGCGGCAGGCAATATGGAGGCGACACAAACCATGAGCATCTCCATCGACAAAACGCCGCCGGTCGTTACGATTGTCGGAGCGGGGACGTACTCGGTCGACCAAACGGTGCTGATTACATGCACGGCAACCGATACCGTCTCCGGTGTTACAAGCAGCGGCTGTGCTGAGCCGCTCGTGAACGTGCCGGCCCATCAGCTGGAGCCTGGAACGCACGAAGTTACAGCGACCGCGACCGATGCAGCGGGTCATGTCACCACAGCAACAGCAACGTATATTGTTCAAGTGACGGCGAACAGTTTAGCCAGCCTTACGAGCCAGTACGTCACGGGACCAGGGGCGCAAGGCATCGTAAATTCGTTATTGAAAAAGCTCGAGCATGGCGACATCCAAGCTTACATCCATGAAGTTTCGGCGCAAAAAGGAAATAAAATTCCTTCGGAACATGCCGATCTGCTCATAAAGCTGGCAGGTGCACTACAATAATAAGAAAAACTTCTATCGAACAAGGGAGCTGGCCATAGCCAGCTCCTTGTCGTCTGCTTAGAACTCTTTATTGAAGAGGCTGCAGCATGAATTTGTGACTGGCTTTATTCACGGACGCCATTTGCTCTGCTTATGACCACTTAAATTGAAGCAGCGTTTTTTGCCAGCCTTTATGCTGCAAGGTTTCCTGCATTGCCGCTGTAAAGTCCGCGGCATTCGATATTTCGGTATAATGTTCCGGTAATAGCTTGGATAATGTCGATATCGCTTCCGAAGACTTCATCATTTGCAGAATATCTTCAAAATCGATACGTGAGCTTCTGCTGCTGCCATGCAGTGTAATGCCTTTCTCAAGGACATCTCTCGTATTAATCGGCACCCTCTCTTCACTTACACCCATCAGCACCAGATGTCCGCCGCGTGAAAGCAAATCAATGCTTTGGTTAATCGCGCTTTCACTGAAATTGCCGCCCGTGCATTCAAATACAACATGAGCGGATGCAGCAAGAAAATCATAGTCCTGTACCCATTCAGTTTGGGCAAAGGTAAAAGCGCTCAGCTTTTCAGGGATTGCCCCGAAAACAATCAGCCTTTCCTTTGGAACTCGAAAAGCGTAATGAAGAACAGCTGCCGTAATGTAACCAACCGGTCCGTCACCGAAGACAGCCACCACATGGTTAGACAGGAATTGGGATACACTGCGCGCTGCCCGAAAAGATACACTGCAGAGCTCAGACAATACGGCAATCTCATCCGGCACATCGGCTGGAATCGGGATGATACATTCCTCTGGAATCATAAGCCTGCTTTGGGCGATCCCGTCTTCCCCACTGCCAAGAAAATAACCGCGATCGCAATAGTTATCCTGTATTTCTCCGCGACAAGCAGGACAGCATTGTTCAGCCGAAGTACGCCTCAGCACATAACCCGGTACATTGGGCACAATCACCACTCTCGTGCCTACTGGCAGTACAGCACTCTTGCTGATTATGATTTTACCGATTCCCTCATGAATCAGCGCCATCGGCAGTTTTTTAGCCAATACTTCCTGGTTGCGCAGTCCTCCAAAATACCGTAAATCTGCATGACATATACTAGCTAATGTTGGTTCTACGACTACAAAGCCTTCTTCCAGATGAGCTACAAACTCGCTTTCCTCCACTTGAAACGGCGAAATGAGCCGTAATTGGCGGGAACGAAGGATCTCCGGTTCCCTGGCTTCAACTATCATTGCAAAGTCCCCCTGCAATCCATTGGATCGTTGTTCTGCGCTTAGGTTCGATGAAGAAACAGCTGTTGTTGAACCATTTCTGCATCACGCAGCAAAGTGTCCAAGGGCGTTTCAAACCCATATTCCAGGATCGCGCGGTACGTATGATTTTGTTCACGCAATGCCGACCAAATCGGTTCCCACTCGATTGTGCCGATCCCAATAGGATCGTGTAAATCATCAACGCCGTCATTGTCATGCAAATGTACAGCTGTCAGTCGGGGTCCAAGCGCTCGAATCAAAGCCGGGATATCCCATTGATTGATTTGAGCATGCCCCATATCCACCAAAGCGGATATCGTAGGGATCTCTTCAAACAACGCCACAAACTCCTCCTGGTCGAACAGAGCACATTCATGGAATCCCACGTTTTCAACCGCTAGATCTACCCCTAAACCGATTGCGATATCCCCTAATCGCTTCAAATTTTCTTTGGAACGTAGTTGGGTTTCTTTTCGATTAAAAAAGATATTGGAGTATAAGCTCGGATGCAGCACCATTTGTTCGGCCCCGATCCGTTTCGTCCATTCCAAGCAGCTTTTATATACTTCAAACGAATACTCGGCGATCATGGGAAAGCGATACGAAGCGATGTTCAACTCCCAGATCGGAGAATGAACACTTTTAGGACCCTTGAAATGGGCGAAACGTTCCAGCTCCTGAATCCAATTCATCGGGGCCGTCCAGTTTGGTCCGTCCATCGGGATTTCGATTCCACCGCTCCATTGTTCAAACAGTTCAGCCGAGTCATCAATCCTTTTCATATAAGGGAGTAAGTTCAAAAATACAGCCATCGCCATCTCCTGCCTTTGCTTTAGAATGAATTCACAAGGCAAGTGTACTCTTCGATTCAAGCGTTTTTCTATTTACATTTTTACAAATACTTATCTTTCGTTTATTTTCAAAAAAAATGATAATGAACGGAGAAAGTGAAAGCATGGAATGGGAGTATAAACATCAGGAGGAACCAATATGTTGGAATGGATACGAAAATTTAAACTGAATTCGCTGCCTGTAAGAATTTTGTTTTGTTTTCTTACTGTTCTAAGTATTCTAACTATCATCTTTGTATTGACCTTTACCTATTACAGCCGCGGTATAGAAAAAGAGATTGTTACCTATCACGAAGCATTAAATCGACAAACCGTCGATTCTTTTGACAAACAGTTTCGCGTATGGCGCGGTCTTTTGCTTGGATATCAGTTTGACAGCCGAATTCAACAGATCGCGGAACAAAGCTACACTTCAGGCAAATATTCATTAGACTATATCATGATTGATAACATCATCAAATCGATCCAAACCTCGATATCGCAATCGTCTTATTACTTAGAGGATCTTTTCATTGTGTTCAAAGAGCAAAATTTTATTATCAATAAACAGGCACTCATTGACAAAGACCGTTTTCTGGAAAAATATTACCATTCGGCGAATTCAAATCTGGAGTCATGGATGTTTGCTCCTTCCCCCTCGTCGGAGCTTTCCATTTTTCCAAATATGGAATTTCGGATAGGCTATAACGGCAATAAGACCAAGTCCTTGCTGCCCGTCCAAATCAACTTGCCCAAAAGCAAATATAACATCGTAGCTTTTATTGATATCGATCGGTTATATAAAGATCAATTTGGCTATATAACTGCCGACCAGTTTGTTCTGAACTCATCGTTCGATATTATATTTCAGTCGAATGATAAACAACCTTTGGATATCTCTCTAGTGAGAAACTCCTTGGGTCATTCGAGTACAGATTGGACTTTACACAAGCAGCATTATTACTTTTTCAAAAAAAATAATGGAAATCACCAGATCTATGTCACCGCGATCGCCATGTCGGATATGAACAAAACGCTGTTAAAGCTGAACCAGATTACGCTTGTATTATTCATCCTGGCTTTAGTTCTGGCTATTATTACGTCCATTGTGTTCAGCAAACAAATCAATACTCCCATTCGAAATTTATTAAAGCAAATGTCACTGGAGGGTGGACCTCAACAAACCAAACCCTTATTGCATTCTTCCATTTTGGAATTTCAAATGATCAATGAACATATTCAAAAATTGCATCTGGATCGTTCCGATATTGAAAGTAAGCTGGCCAATCATGAAAATTTGTTAACCCACTATCATTACATGACACGGTTGAAAAATATTTCTTTCCATACCCATTGGAACTGGCCCAAACAAACCGGAACCTTCTCCATCATTATGGTTCAAGCGAGAATTAGACATATTTTGGAGGAAAATATCGTTAACGAAAGCATGAAGAGAATTTATGATCACATCCACCAAATATCAGCGGATCTATTCGGTCAATCGATCACAACGATTCAAATGGAAGACACGCAGCTGCTTTCTTTTGTGCCAGAGAGCCTCCATGGAAAGCTTCATTCGTTCCTGGACGAATTCGTACAGGCCATGGATTCCGAGAAATCATCGACCTTGCTAACCATTGCAGTCAGTCCATTCATTACGGAATCTACCCAACTGCAGTCGGTTTATCACCAGCTTCTGCAGCGAACCAAGCTTGCGAAACCAATCATGGAACACCAGATTTTTTATACGTCCGACACGCATGACATGACGATGACGGATGAACCGATGATTTTGTGGCATGAAGAAGATCGACTGATTTCGGAATATTTACTCATGGGTAATATAGCTCTGTCCCAGCAAACCATTTCGAAGCTTTTTGATGAGATGAACGCATGGACATCCACAACAGCGCAACTTGTCGAACTTTCGGATTATGTCATTCGCAAATACAAGAGGGCACTAAAGCAGTTAAAGGTGGAGTTTCCAAACTCTCTTATCAATTTCAAGCTGTACCTTCAAGAATGTGTAACCATTGAACACTACAAAATGCTTAATTTATCTATACTGGACGATGTTTTGCAGCAGATTAACGAAAAAAGAGCCGGAGCACAGGATATCATCAACACGGTTTTGTCTTACATCGAAAATCACTATCAGGATGACATCTCCCTAGATGCCATTGCTTCCAAGCTCAATATGTCGGCCGGGTATTTATCCTTGTATATCAAAGAAAACACCGGCGTTAATTTTATCGATCATTTGAATGGCATCAGGCTGAAGCAGGCCAAGCACATGCTTCAAAGCACCAACCTGTCTATTCAAGGAGTCGGCATGAAAGTCGGATATCGTAATGTTACGTCATTTATACGTATGTTTAAAAAAGAAACAGGTGTTACACCGGGTGATTTCCGAAAAAAAACAGCATACCCTCTTGTTTGAGGGGATGCTGTTAACCTTTTACCGAACCAAGCATTACACCTTTTACAAAGTATTTTTGGAGGAACGGGTAAACACATAAAATGGGAAGCGTAGAAACAATAATGGCCGCGTACTTCATCGCAGACTCTACAACAACAATGTTGCCTTTGACCGGTGCTCCGCTGCCTGTCATTTCACTGGACAGCACAATATTGCGCAGGAACAATTGCAGCGGATACAGCTCTTCACTCCGTAAGTACAACAATGGCGCCATAAACCCATTCCAGATCCCTACAGCATAAAACAAGCCGACGGAAGCGATAACCGCTTGCGAAACGGGTAATACAATCCTGAACAAAATGCCAATGTCCGATAGACCATCCACTTTCGCCGACTCTTCCAGCTCCTTGGGAATGCCAAGAAAAAACGTTCGCATGATAATCAAATTCCAAGTGGAGATCAGCCCTGGAAGCACCATGGCCCAAATGGAATCCAGGAAGCCCAGCCCTCTAACGACCAGAAATGTCGGGATCATCCCCCCATTAATAAACATCGTCAGAACAATCATCAGCATGATCGGCTTCTGGAAAATCATCTGCTTCTTGGATAGCGAGTAGGCGCCTAGCACAGTCACCAGCAAGCTGCATGCCGTGCCCAAGGTGACATAGATCAGCGTATTTTTATACCCGGTTAAAATCCTCCCATCTTCGAATACATATCGGTACATATCGAGATTGAAATCAACAGGGTACAACCACACTTTTCCTTGTGCAATGGGTCCGCCTCCGCTCATGCTAACAGCTATCATATAAATAAACGGATAAAGGCATGTCACAACGACGAGCATCAGGATCAATACATTCACATAATCAAACCAAGACGCTTTTCGATTCATATGTTCCGTCCCCTGTTTACCACAAACTGTTGCCGTTTATTCTACGGCTCGCCCAGTTCGCGCTGATAATAAAAACAATGCTGATCATCCCGGTGAATAAGTCAATCGCAGTAGCATAGCTGAACTTGCCCTCTGAAAGCCCTACCCGGTAAACATAGGTACTTATAATATCTGCTGTTGAATATACGGCAGGTGTTGCTAACAAATAGACTTTTTCAAACCCGATTTCCAAAACTTTACCAATATCCAAAATAAGGATAATAATCACCGTCGGCGCGATTCCCGGCAGTGTAATGTTCCATGTCGTTTGCCAGCGATTCGCTCCGTCCAGCCGCGCCGCTTCGTACTGCTGAATATCAATCGTACTCAGGGCCGCCAAATAAATGATCGTACTCCAGCCTAGATGCTGCCAAATTTCACTTGAAACATAAATCGTTCGGAACCAAGACTCCTCTACGAGGAAATTGATACGATCAAAACCAACGAAAGAGATCAAGTCATTAATAATCCCGTTACGCGGGGACAAAAACATAACCATAATACCGGCTACAATGACGTTTGAAATAAAATGCGGCAAATAACTGACCGTTTGTACAAAGCGTCTGAAAAACGCATGGCGAACCTCGTTGATCAGCAAAGCAAGTATAATGGGTGCAGGAAAACCGAACAGCAATTTCATAAACCCGAGTACAAACGTATTTTTGAGAACCGGCCAAAAATCACGACTGTTCATGAAGTGACTAAACCACTTGAAGCCTACCCAGGGACTGTCCCATATTCCGCGATGCAAGTTGAAATCCTTAAATGCGATGACAATGCCGAGCATCGGTCCGTACTTAAAAATAAGGTAATACAAAACGCAGGGCAAAACGAGCAAAAGCAGATATCGATCTTGCCGCACTCGTGCAATCCAGGATTTTTTGTTCAAAATATCGCGCCTCATTCTGACTGTATCCCTTCTTATTTTTTAAGGAAAAGTCTCCCTCCTTCCTCAATGTTGTCGAAGTCGGAGGAAGACTTATATCCCATTACTTTTTCAAGAATGTTTGCGCACGTCGATACGCATCTTCCTGAATTTTCATAACCTCAGCCAGACCGAGTTTCTGAATTTCCGAGACATATTGATCCCATGTGCCTAAATCGCTTTTACCCAAAATAAATTTTGCAATTTGCTCGTCACGATATTTGTTAATCTCTGCATTTTTCATGGTCAATGTATTGCTCTCTTCATCCGTATAGGCGAGTCGAGGTTGCACCGGTGCTTCATTGCCATTCTGAATTTTCACCATCGCCGCATTGAATTTCTCCGAGCTCATATAAGCATAAGCTTTCATATCAACGACCAAATGTGAACCATACGTTGCGATGCCGGTTAATTTACGAATCGTCGCAAAGTTTACATATTCATCTTTGAAATGACGTGCCCCGTCCTTTACGGTATACGTTTCGCCTTCCCGGCCGTAAGTTGCCAGTTCGATGCCTTCCGGTGAATACAGAAAATCAACATAACGAAGCACTTCGTCCAGATTATCCGTGTTCGCTGCTACAGCCATTCCGCGATTGAGCAAACCGTCATATGCGTTATACGGCTTGCCATGAGCTCCGCCAATTGCTGGCGTCATGTAGTCCAAACTGAAATCATTTGTTCTTTGGATAATTGAAGGAACCTCATCCATGACACCGATGTAATCATTTGCGATAAATGCTTTATCTTGCGCGAGCAAATCATTGAACTGATCACGCTTCATCGCCATAAAATCCGGTGGGATCAAACCTTCTTTATAGAAAAGGTTCAAATATCGAAGCATTTCCTTAAAGCTGTCTTCGGTTGGTCCATATCTCCATTCGTCTTTCTCATAATCAACATATGCCCCATACCAAGTGCCAAAACCCGCTGCAATATTCGTAAGTCCTGTCAAATTGTCATAAATGGCGATTGGATAGCTATCGGGATACAGTTTTTTCAGTTCCTTCGCCACCGTGTACATTTCGTCCCAAGTGGTTGGAGCCTTCAAATTATGTTTTTTAAAAATATCATCGCGGTATGTCCAGGAACGACGAGATGTTTGTTCTAGCCCGTAATGCGGCAAATAATAGTTTTTGCCGTCAGCGGACAGTATTGCCGATTTTACTTCTGGATGATCTGCAAGGAACTTGGAATAGTTCGGCAGCTTATCTAGATGATCGAAGAAGTTGAGCAGCGCTCCGCTGCTGCCGTATGTGTTGGCTTGAGCCAGATTTGAAACAATCATAATATCCGGCGTGTCCCCTGCAATAGCGAGGTTTAAGGCCGTATCGTAATCACTTGGAGGTGCGGTTACCTTAAATTTAATGCCGAGTTTTTCTTCATAGTATTTATAGATTGCCCAATCTTCTTTGTACGGCCAGGATGGATGCTGGAAGACCATCATATCCAATGTAACCGTAGAATTGTTTTCGCTTTTTGCATTGCTAGTGTTGCTGCTGTTGTTGCTGCTGTTGTTGTTGCTGTTGTTCGTTTCAGACGAAGAAGTATTGCTGTTTTGCGTTGAACATGCTGTAATTGCCAGAACCATTGCAAGTACAAGTAAAACCTTGCTCATTCCCGATTTGTAACTCATGCATTCATCTTCTCCTCTATCGATTTGGGTTGACTGCAATAATGACTTTATATCCCCCGGAGACTGATTTCCATTTACATTTTTCAAGATTAACAGCGAATTTTAACGGCAAAAAAAACGGCAATTTTATGTGAAATGGTATATGCGTTTGCAACTACCTGCACCAAAAAAGCGGCAACCTTTGACGAGAAGTTATCGTCCTAGACTGCCGCCATTTATTGAACTCGATTAACCCAACTCAAAATGGTTTAACAAGGCCAAAGCCTCTTCATGATCAGGCTCGCGTTTTAATAATTCCCGCACGTATCTCAAAGCATCTTCCTCTAACTCTAACTCGAAACAACAAATGGCTAAACAATAAAATACGGTTGATACAACCTCATCCGGGTCTTGACGAACCGATATTTCCAAAAAACGCTTGGAGTCTTCGTACATCGCCATCTCAAACAGGATCAATCCAGCATCAAGCGCCAAGTCGTAGCGCTGCTCCATGACGTAGTACGACGACCACATCAGCTGTATGCCCCTCAGAATATCCTGCTTTTCTTCATCGTTTGCATCCGGCAACAGACTCGAGATCTGCTTCGTGCTTTGAATGAAAAATTCCGCATCATATCCACCCAAACGCCAAAAACTTAAGATTTGCTGTAGTCCCATGCTATCTAGATTACGATCTACCCATGTCTTCATACTGAAAAACTCGTCCGGGCCAAAACGTTCAATACATCGACGGTAAGCTAATCTTGTATTGGCATAGTCCAGCGGTTTGTCCATATTGAGAATACAGCCCACATTTATATCTTTATAATGATGCGGGGGAAATAACGCCGCGGCCCCTCGTTGTTCAAAAACATGCTGAATCGCATGATAGTTCGCCGTTAAAGAAAAACTTCCGTGCAGGATCAACTCCGGCGGTTCCGCGAATTTCCAGTTATCCAGCAAATGATCTCCCTTGTCTGCCGTTATTAATAGAAATCCCGCCCGAGACAGCCGATTCAGCCGCTCCAGACAAGCGATTCCAGCGACAGGAAACAAAATATGTGAATCTTCTAATTGCTCCTGATAGAGTGCAATGACGTCACGGTATGGATAGGCTTCTTGTTCGTACTCGGGTGCCCGTCGATGCTCATAATGCAAAGATATTCGATCCAATATTTGGGATGGATTAAGTGAATCCATAGGTTCAGGATATTCGACAAAAACGTCGGCTTCATAAATTTGTCCATCACCAACATAAATCAACTCTTGTGGAATGCTGTCAAAAAAGTAGTTGGCGACAAGGATTAACGGTTGTTTTAAATCTCCTTCACGAATCATTGTACCTGATACAACAAGGTTCAGAACCGTATCCTGAACCGCATCAAATTGCGCAAAATCCAGCAGTCCTTCGGCAATAAAAGATTGTAGGGCGGGATGCTCCTGCCAAGCTAAAACATTGTTCATCGCCAAATCCGTCATAATATACCGGAACGAAGGCAGTGAAATCCCCGCATATTCTCTCAACCGGCAAAGCTCATGCAACACATGGTAAGCAAGACGTCCCGCCCCTGCTCCAAGCTCCACAATCATAACAGGCTCCGAACGATATTCCTTGTTCGCCCGATCTTGAAGAAACCCGAATATCATTTCCGCATAGGAAGCAGCGATCATCGGATTACTCGTAATATATTGTGGAACTTGGTCATTGTTCCAAGCCTTTGTTCCTGCTTCTTCATAGTACTTCCGCTGAATATTCCATATAGGCGCTTCACTAAAGCGGTAGCGTTGTTTGTTATTAAGCGTCATTGCAACTTATCCTGCTCTCTGAATGTTATTCGAAATGATTCAGTACCTATTGCCTTACGGACTATCCCATCACCAAGTCGTAGATTTTGCGGATTTTTTCGTCTAGCAGATCCAGATGCACAATTCCCGCTTCACGTATAAATTATTTCCCCTCCACATAAAGCAATAAAATAGGCGCGGCGAAAACAGAAAAACTCCCGGCGACCGCAGGGACTTCTTGCGCATTGATCGTTCCCAATTGGATTTTCGGGTAATTCGTCAATAATTTCTGCATCTGCGGCAGCAATGCATGACAAACACCGCAGCCTGTAGGGACAGCTCAATCCCTTCGTTGCTTACGTTTCGACTCTAAGCGAATTTTGACTTCCTTATAGGAAGGATACGGCAGAATGCTAGGAACTTGAAAGAGAATGATCCGTGAATCCGCCTGTTCCTTGGACTGTATATGCAAGGTTTGCGTTTTTTCCGCTTCGCAGACTGTGAACTCGTTGGCTAATACTTGTTGCGCATCGATCCCAAGTTGCCAAGTGGACTCACCCTCTACGGCAAGCCCCGCAATGGAATATCCTTCGGGAATTACATGCTCAAACGTCTGCCCCAGGAAGTATAAGATCCCACATTTGGGCGTCGGCTACCATCCGAACCGGGGAGCCTGTACCTAGAATCGTTTTGACTCTCACCTTGTTTCGGATTTCAACAGGAAAATCCCAGTCTTCATAATCCGCATAAGTTGGCGTTGCATAGTTTGCCTCACCCATAAAGGGTTCGAACCAAATTTGAAACCCGGAGGTTTCTTTCTCGTACTTTTCGGCATGTTGAACTCCGGTGCCCGTTTGCATGAGCTGCAAACCACCCGCTTGGATCGTTCGCTCGTTCCCAAGCGTATCCCGATGATGAACGGAGCCCGCTAACAAATAGGACAATATCTCAAATCCATTATGGGGGTGCATGGGGAGATTCGCCTCTTCGTTTGTGCGAAACCACGCCCAGTAAAACAGCGTTCCCACTCGATCAACGGCTGACCCTTCCCCGGGAAACCCGATCGGCTTTTGCTCCGTGATCTTACCTTCATCGAATTGCCCTGAAGCTTGTTCATCAACTGAATAAACCCGAATGGTCAACACAATCACCTTCCTCCAAAAACATTCCCTCGATCTATGGACACTTTAACAAATCATCATTAAACTTACAATGTAATCGGTTTAAGTATGCGCCAATAACTACGCTTGTATAATCATTGGTCAAGCTTAGGGTATACTCGGTTGGATGCATAAAAACGGAACGAAGGAGATATAGACTATGTTGGAGATAAAAAAAGACGAGAACTCTTTTTATGTCGGTGAAGCAAGTGACAAAACTGCCGAGATTCACTTTGTGCCGAATGGAAATAACCAAATCATCGTGGATCGTACATTCGTTTCCGAGAGCCTACGAGGCCAGAAGGTCGGGGATGCGCTTGTAAAACGTGTCGTCGATTACGCTAGAGAGGAACAGCTTAAGATCCTGCCTCTTTGCCCGTTTGCCAAAAGTCAGTTTGATCGTCACCAAGAATACCATGACGTCTTAGCATAAATCGAACGTCTCACCCCTACGATGCATGGCGGAAGGCAATTGCCTTCCGCCATTTCTTTTATGCATACGTCCACATTTAGATTTCAATACATGATGTCTAGAGCAATCAGCTATGCCTCAACCGCATGATCTGGGTTTAATTTCCGGCCGGACTGCCAAGCTTCGCTTCAAATTCGTTTAGAAAGATGGAAGGCGCCCCCAATGGATTATGGAAATCGAATTCAAGTGACTGAACAAATGTACCTGTACCTTTGATGCGTAACAACATAGGCATAGGATCGTGCCCCTCCGGCATCCATCTAAGAGCTATCTTGTACCGCCCGAGCGGTATTTTTTCCACTCCGTGACCGCCTGTTGAGAGTACATCCGCGTGTTTCGTTATGGTTTGGCCGGTACTTCCGTCAAATAACGCTCCGACAGGTGTGAGTGTAACTTCCAGGTCGCTCATTTGGAATTCCGGCAAACTATCATCAAACGACCAAAAGTCGGGATTGATTTCAATATGCCCTACCACATCCTTTAAGGTAAAGTTACGAATAGCCCCTGTGCTCCCGGCAAACGGTTTATCGACGTCAGACCTTAGAAAGAAGCTGTGCTCCTTGCCGTTATACTCACGGGTGAAACTCGTAGACATCATCCAGGTTGCGGAAACGTGTTCCAATTCAATCCGATAGTATCCATTCTCATCGGTTACACTTTGCATGTTACTATCATAAAGCAATTGGTTATCCGCATTAATCGTAACTCCAGGTATTGGATTGCCTTGCGCGTTGCGCAGGTAGCCTTTCACGACGTATGGCTCAACTTTCTCAACAGATGGAGCTGGCGTTGGCTTCGGTGTTGGTGTCGGCGTTGGCGTTGGTGCTGGCGTTGGTGTTGGTGTTGGTGTTGGTGTTGGTGTTGGAACCGGCTTCGGATCTGGACTCGTGCCAGAGGAAGCATCCTCGAGTCGAATTATCCATACATTACCGCTGCTGGAAAAGGCAATATGGAAGCCGCTGCTCTCCGACACGAAGCGCAATGGTACCATCGTGCGACCATCAATGGTCTGGGCAGGTACGTCCAGAGTGACAGTTTTTCCGTTCACGATTGCATTCGTATTATTGATCGTCAATTCGATGGTAAGGCCGTCCTTCGTTCCGATCGCTTTCCGGACGGCTCCCTCTTCCACCCATTTCACCGTAAAGCCTAAGGTTTCAAACAGTTTGCGAAACGGGACAAGCGTGCGACCGTCTTTCACAATAGGCTGAGCATCGTCGAATTTAAGCTCAGTCCCTTTGAACAACACTTGGATAACCATATCTTTAGATCCATCCGCAGGTGCAGGGTTTGGAGCAGGCGCGGGGGCTGGTGTAGGCGCAGGTGTAGGTGCAGGCGCAGGACTTGACGTCGGCGCTGGCGTTGGCGACGGTGAAGGGGCCGGACTCGGTAACGGAGTTGACTTCGGATCAGAAGCACGCGTCCCATCCGAAATCATCGGCATCTTGTATTTAATCGGCTTGGATACGACCGTACCTTGCGGCGTTTCGATTTCGAGCACATAAGACTGTGATTCCTTAATCGTTCCATTATTGCTGGCATATAAGTCAAATGTAAGCTCTCCATTAAACTCACCGACAGGCTCCTTGATATCTTTTCGAAAACCAGGGTTAATGATTTTGCTTTCATGGGTGTTGCCGCTTGATGTTGTTACCGTTTTATCTTGGACAATGCCGAGCAACCAACCGGTGGTTGCACGGTTAGTTCTCCACACTCCCTGATAATTGTCCTTGCCCTTATCATCAGTAGAACGAAGTACAACCGACTTGATGACCGTCTTCTGCGCGAGGTTTAGCAGTAATTTGAAGTGGCCGTCCTTGTTCCCTTCCGGCGTAAAGTCCGCCGCGCCAACAACGTCATAAGCCGTATCCAATAGGCTGAACTCCTTGATTGTCACACCGGCCGGTGTGGTCTCCCCCAAAGCGGATGCGATACCGGAAAATGCTAACGTTCCAGCCAGCACCGAACTTATTAGTATGGAGTGCATTTTTTTACGTGAATTAGACATAATACTTTTTTTCCTCCCTCAATGTCATATCGATTTCTTGTAATAAACATAACAAACCCGTATTCCTGATTTGAAGAGTAGCGCATCCTAAGTGCAATGGGAAGTTTTCAGAGGTATTTCGGGAATATCGTTGGGAGGGTGAACAGACTTCACGGGTATATTGGCGAAAAAGCGAAAGGAGCATGCCGCGGCAGCTCCTTGATCGTTTATAAGCACTTTCATTGTACTAACGCACACGTTTACGTCCAGAGAGGCGAGACTGTCGGGTGCCACGGAAATGGCTTTCAATCAAGGTACCTCCGGCGGGCAGAAACCGAGTCAAGTTCGTCGGAAGAGCTAAGTTACCCACATTTCCTAACTCATAATTTGCCGGATCTAGTGTCGGATCTAGATCATATGCCATATTGTACGTCACTTTCAGCGTGTTGCTCGACACGTATACGAGTGAGACTATTACAGGTCAGGGTTATAGGGTGGAAGGGTAAAGCCTCAACAAAAAGACTAAATATTTCGTTCCTCATACTCAAAGGGTTCTTCACACGAGTAAATTTCATGGAGAAATCCTTTATACGGGATATCATCTTCCAAACATTTGATGAGATACGACAGTACCTCGTCACACTCCGGTTGCTCACCGGTATTCTGCATCACCTCGAAGGCATCAACGATATTTTCCATAATGCTTACCTGAATAAATAAGGGCAACTTCTCCAGCATCGAATCTTCGATCTTGGTTTCGGATCTGTATCCCGCGAGGACGGTTTCGAAATATTCATCCATAAACTTTTTGCGTTTACCGGCGTCCGGTTCGAATTGGATCCAGCCCACTCCGGATGTCCAAAGTCCGGCCAAGTCAAACATATACCAACAGTAGCATGAATTATCGAAATCATATACAGTGATTTGCCCGGTATCATAATCGATCGAATAATTCCCATCGTTGTAATCGAAATGGATCATACCGAAAGACTCGCGGCCTCTGTCCAATCCTTCTAATGTATTAAGGAGTTCTACCATCTTCTCCTTGAGCAGAGATAACGAGCTGGGTATCAGCTTATCGATATATTCGGCATTGTATTTATCAAAGAAACTATACCGGCGATGGACGGGAGTATACCCTTTCGATATTTGGTGCAGTTTCCCCAGACCTTTGCCGCAATTATAATAATATTCGGTAATTGGAGCACCTTCCCGGTACCGATAATGATTTTCTACGAGCATTTTTCCTTTGGCCTTCTTAAACAGGCAGATAAAAAAGGTATGATTATGATGAGTGATCTCCTCCAGCAGGTTCCCCCTCCTGGAGCTGACAACATCCGAGACACTTCCTCCATGCTCGAATAAATACCGGATATACTCAACTTCGCCCAGAAAATCTTCCCGACTCCTGTCAGGTAAAAAAGCGATTCTGAGTATTTTGGCGTCAGCGCCTTCTTTCTCACACGTATATACGACATTCCGCCCTCTGTCATGCGCCGGAATCCGCTGGATGTCATAGCCCTCTAATCCGAACAACTCCGATGCTACTGTAAGTAGATGGGTATCTCCGATTGAAACAACTTCGTTATAATTTATAACGATCTCTCCTTTTCGTACTTGTATGGTTCCATAACCCACGCAACAAAGCTCTCCGCTTACAACAATCATACCACGGACTTGGGAAACATTGCCTTTTTTCCCTCATACGAAAATTTCCCTAAACTCCAACTTTAGGCTTTATGAGCGGATTTTCCATGTTTCGAGGGTTCCTGAAGCAGGCCGATCCCGATAAAGACGCGAAATCTTTTTTCGGGGGGGGGGTTGACAGTTGTTCCGAATTGTATTATCTTTAAATCAAGATAATTGAAATCGAGATAAAAACTCACCGAAAGGAGGCGATTACGATGGGAACAACCGAAAGGGACGCATCGCTGGATCTATTCATCGCCCTTAACCGAGCGGCCCAGTGGGCGAACGCGCACATCGATCGGGACATTAAGCGATACGGGATGAACCGGACCGAATTCGGCGTTATCGAACTTCTTTACCATAAAGGCTCCCAGCCGCTTCAGCAGATCGGCAGCAAGGTGTTGATGAGCAGCGGCAACATCACCTACGTGGTGGATAAGCTCGAGAAGAAAGGGTTCGTGCAGCGGAGAGCTTGCACGGAGGACCGCAGACTGATCTACGCGGATCTGACCGAAGCCGGAGAACGGATGATCGAAGAAGTGTTCCCCCAGCACGCGGAAGTCATCCGCCAAGCGATGGGCGGTCTGGACGAGGAAGAGAAGAAAGCGGCCAGCCGGCTGCTCAAGAAGCTGGGGAAGTTTGCGGAGGAAGGCTTCCAATAGAAGAAGCCCGCCCTCCCAAATGCAGCTCTTATATCTTAAAATAAAGATAATATAATTCAAAGTATAGGTCGGAGGTACCATCATGAGCGAGTTCGAGACATTAGTGAAAAGCCGCAGATCGGCCATGAAATTCATTCCGGACGTAGAAATCACGGAACGCGAGCTGAACGAGATGTTCGGCTTGACGAAATTCGCTCCGTCCGCCTTTAACTTGCAGCACACGCATTTCGCGGTGGTGAAGGATCCGGCGCTCAAGCAACGAATGTATGAAGCCGCCAACAAACAATACAAGGTGTTGACATCTTCGGCTGTCATTCTCGTTCTGGGTAATACTAAAGCCTACAAGGACGTGGGTTCTCTGAACGAAGGAAATCTCAACCTGGGCGTCATGAGCAAGCAAGAGTACGACATGACTGTCGAATCCGTGCTCTCGTTCTACGAGGGGAGAGGCGAAGGCTTTCAGAAGGAGGAAGCCGTTCGCAGCGCGAGTTTATCCGCGATGCTGTTCATGCTGATTGCCAAAGAGAAAGGATGGGACACCTGTCCGATGATCGGCTTCGATCCGGACGCGGTCCGCGAGCTTCTGAACGTTCCGGAAGATTACGTCCCGGCGATGATGATCACGATCGGCAAAGAAGACGCAACGAGCCAAAGGCCGCGCGGTTATCGCAAGGTGGTCGGCGAATTCGTGAGCTACAACGGTTTTCAATAATAACATTAAAATAAGGAGAGGTTAACTATGAGACAACAAACGACAGGTATTCATCACGTAACGGCATTTGTGAGGCATGCGCAACAAACGGTGGACTTTTATTCGGGCGTGCTTGGGCTCCGTTTGGTGAAAAAAACGATCAACTTCGACGCGCCGGAAGTGTACCATTTGTATTTCGGCAACGAAGCGGGCAGCCCGGGGACGGTCATTACATTCTTCCCTTGGCCGACTTCGCGCAAAGGCCGCGTCGGCGGAGGGCAAGTCGGCATTACTTCGTACGCCGTGCCGGCGGGAAGCATGGGGTTCTGGAAAGAACGGTTGGCTAAATTCGGAATCGAGACATCGGAGACGAGCCGCTTCGGGGAAGCGTTGATCCAATTCGAGGATCCGGACGGCTTGAGGATCGAGCTTGTAGAGCGCGAAGCCGGTCCTGCCAGCCGATGGACTTTCGGCGGAGTGCCTGCTGACAAAGCGATTAAAGGCTTCGGGGGCGCGGTGTTGTTCAGCACGGCTCCCGATCGTACCGCATCCGTCCTGGAAAACGTGATGGGCTTAACCCGAATCGCGAACGACGGCGAATATACCCGCTTCCGGGCGACGGGGGATCTGGGCAACGTCATCGACGTGAATATCGCTCCGATGGAGCGCGGAGTCGGCGGCGCGGGCACGGTGCACCACATCGCCTGGAGAGCGGCGGACGACGAGGACCACGCGCGCTGGAGAAGCGTCGTCGAGGAGAATGGATTCCATCCGACGCCATTCATCGACCGGCAATATTTCAACGCGATCTACTTCCGGGAAGAAGGCGGAATCCTATTCGAGATCGCGACCGATCCTCCGGGCTTCGCGAGAGACGAACCTGCTGAGACGATGGGGGAGAAGCTGATGCTGCCGGCGTGGTTCGAGCCGCACCGGGCCGAGATCGAACAAGGCTTGACGCCGATCGAAGTTCGCGTATTGGAGGCGGATAAAGCATGAAGCATATTTTCAAAACGGGCACGGATTCGAAAGCGCCGGTTCTCCTGCTATTGCACGGGACCGGCGGGACGGAGCAAGACCTGTTGCCTCTGGCCGAGCAGCTGTCCCCGCGGTCGTCGGTTCTTAGCGTCAGGGGCAACGTACTGGAGAACGGGATGCCGAGGTTCTTCCGCAGATTAGCCGAAGGCGTGTTCGACCTGGAGGATCTCGTCTTCCGGACGAAAGAGCTGAACGATTTCTTGGACACGGCTTCCGCAGAATACGGCTTCGACCGCCATAACGTAGTGGCGGTCGGATATTCTAACGGCGCCAATATCGCGGGAAGTCTTCTGTTCCATTATACGGATTCGCTAAAAGGAGCGATCCTGCATCATCCGATGGTGCCCATTCGAGGTGTTAAGCTGCCGGATTTGACCGGAGTGCCAATCTTCGTCGGGGCCGGTGAGAACGATCCGATCTGCACGCCGGAAGAGACGAAGGAACTTGTTGCCTTGCTGTCCGGCGCCGGCGCTTCGGTGGAGACGCATTGGGAACGGTACGGGCACCGGCTGACGGCGACCGAAGCGAAGGCGGCTGCCGATTGGTTCGCGAACCGGTTCGGAGGCCGCTCATGATCGGCTTGGATTCGGCGGCGTTAAGCGAACGGGAGGGCTACAAGCTGCTCATCGGAAGCATTGTTCCAAGGCCGATCGCCTTCGTGACGACCCTGTCCCAAGACGGCGTTCTGAACGCCGCTCCGTTCAGCTACTTCAATATTGTTTCCTCGAATCCGCCGATGGTATCCGTCTCCGTGCAACGGAGGAACGGAGAGCCCAAGGACACTTCGAGAAACGCGATGGAGACTAGGGAGTTCGTCGTTCACGTCGCCGACGAATCCTACATCGCGAAGATCAACGAAACGGCCGCGAATCTGCCTCCAGAGGAAAGCGAGGTCGCCCTCGCCGGACTGACACCGGCGGCCAGCGCCAAGATCGCAGTGCCGGGAGTCGCGGAAGCGAAAATCCGCATGGAATGCGTGCTGGAACGATCGATCCCGCTCGGCGGCGAGGAAGGTGCGCCGGCCTGCGACCTGCTGATCGGCCGGGTCGTCTACTTCCACTTGGACGAGGCCGTGTATGAGAACGGCCATATCGATCCCGTCAAGCTGGCGCCCGTCTCCAGGTTGGCAGGCAGCTCGTACGCCAAGCTGGGCGAGACGTTCTCGATCGAGCGGCCCGTGTAAGCAAAGAATAAAGAAGGATGTCCAAGCGAATAGACAAACCGGCCGGATGGCGAATCCGACCGGTTTTTGCGTGCGCGGCGGCAAAAGCTACGTCGGCCGGGATCCTTGACGCTGGATCGGCATCTCGACGAGAACACGAACCAACACCCTAACTGAAACTCATAGTCTCAGAGGCCAGCAATTCCTTTTTATCAAACGCCCACTTAATCCCAGACATCAGAAAAGGAATGGCCGACTTGATAAATTGTTCCGGCGATAATTCCTTACGATTTCTTCTCCACTCCACAGAAGCACCGTAAATTCCCCAACTTAACATGACAGCTGTAATTTTTAGAGATTCATCCTCTTTCGTTGTATGTTGTTTTCGCAACATTCCATAGAAAATGATTTCAAGTTGTTCCCTAATAATACGGGCTATCGTCTCATCGTATCCTCTATGACACCGACTGGATAAAGCTTTTTGGAAATCCGTTATGGCCGCGAAAATATCCATAATCGATTCCTCATTGAGTTCGCTTTTCTCGAAGTCTATGGCATTCAAATTAATCAATAAAACTTCCGATAATACCTTGTCGAGCAAGTCATATATATCTTCAAAGTGATAATAGAACGTTGCACGGTTAATGTTAGCCTCCGTTGTAATATCTTTAACGGTAATATCCTTGAATTCTTTTTTGCCTGAAAGTTCAATAAAAGAGTCCATGATTAACTTACGAGTTCTTAAAATTCGGGGATCTGTCTTTGATTGAGTCATATCATGTCCCTCCGACTTTTTAAACAATTGTATCAATGTGTTGCATAAACGACAAATCGAATGATCTATTGGTGTTCCGATCGATTGATTATGGCTAGAATTTGATTGTAAACAAAGCAAAGTTTCTAGTAACGCTTGTTTATGACTACAAGGAGGCAACAATCATGGTAAATGAGGATAAACGAATGGCGAACGAAAATAATATGATTTGTGATTTAGAAACAGGTGTATGTGGAGTAGCTGGGGAGGAAGAAATGGAGGTTATCGATTTTAATCAACCTCAAAAATCCATTGAAGTTTATTATGTAACGGATCCGATCTGCTCTCACTGCTGGGCGCTTGATCCTGTTCTTCGGCGATTTAAGGAGCAGTATGGACATTATTTTAACTTCCATACGGTAATGGGTGGACTGCTGGAAAAATGGGGTGATAAGCCGGTCGACCCACGTAACGGTATATCAGGACCGGCTGACGTCTTCGGCCACTGGAGAGAGGTTGGTGAATATTCGCGCATGCCGATTGACGGTTCACTGATGCTGAGCGATCCAGTTCAATCCTCTTACCCGCCTTCTCGTGTATTTAAAGTGATTCAACAACATGACAACGATGCATTAGCCTATAATTACTTAAGACGATCACGAGAAGCTCTATTCGCGTTTAATCGTAATATCGCGGAGGAATCCGTTATGATAGACATCGTTAACCAGCTTGGACTTGATGGAATAGCGATTGTCCAAGATGCCGAGCGACAATCCGGCCAATCCTTACTGAATGAAGATTTTAGTCTCGCTAGAAGCCTTGGTGTTCGAGGTTTCCCGACGATCATTATGATCAACGAGGAGAAAAAAGGATTGAAAATCGTAGGTAGTCGTCCGTTTGAGTCCTATGTTGAAGGCCTGAAGCAAATTCTAAATATGGAAGAAATACAACCAAAACAACAACCATCCCTTTCTAACTTGCTTGAAAAAGAAAAGCTGTTATTTTCCAAAGAAATTGAAGTTATGTATGATATCGAAAAGTCGGAAATCAACGCTTTTGTTGAAAAAGAACTTTCACCAAGCAGTTATCAAGTGAAGGAACTTCTAGGGGAATCCTATTTTACAACCACGAAATAATAATGGAGAAAGTCTTGAATTCCTTTCGACGGAAAAGTCTCTAAACTGAATCATAAACTCATAGTTAATCGCACCCCTTAGAATAGATATTGGACTAACCCTACAGGTAATCCGATCCATTCTAAGGGGCGTTGATTGCTTCAATATTCTCCTTTAATGACGAAGAACGAACCTCGAATGGTCCCAGCCAGTTTGGACTTCTGTCTTGCAAATTTGAACTTCTTCTCTTCCAACTCCTTGGGTACTTCCATCCCCTCAGATAGCTTAAATCCAACGGCCCGCTTCTTAGGATCATCCACCGTATACAAGACGTTGACCGCTAGACCATCCTCATAAAAGACGAAGGCCCATTTGATATTTTCTACTTGAAAACGCGATGTTTCTAGAGGTTGGGCCGCAAACTCAATACCACGTTCTTCTTTCAAAACTCGTCTCACATAATCAAGCGTCTCCTGGCTTTCGCTGGCCGGTACGACCGTAAATTCGTGATTGTATTTGTTCATGAAGTAACGGGCTTCATTCGCACGCATACCGGCTAGCGCTTCTGCTACTGGCGACGATTCCAGACCAACCGTAGACACATTTTTAAAATCAACGATAAGGGACATCCTCATTCCTCCTGCCGATCTCGTTTACTTCCTCACAACCGGAATCCACATTTCGCCATATACGAAGCCGTCTCGCTGCCCCATCTCAACCGTTGTATTGGGCCCGCCTACATAGGCGTATTTATCGGCTGCTGGCAAGACTTGACCAAAGGCAATGCCGGTAAGCATACTACTCAACTCATCAGCCGACTTCCCTTCGCCTTTAACGACGAGGTATTGCCCCTTAGGGAATTGGATCACTCTATGTTCTTCCGGTATCGATGAATCTGTCATGACGCCGGCATAATACATCATCTTATGATTTACCGCTTCGTTCACCGCAAAGATGTAGTCGTTCGCAGCGACAGCCTTTAAAGCGTCAAGCCTTCCATCCTGCTCCACTGCCCGCCAAAAGTTTTCCTTCTCCTTGTTCATGCCGGCATAGTCCGTGTAATCGCTTTTCAGCTCCGTTCCAATACCAAGGACGATAAAGCTGTCTTTTTCCTCAAAGGTATACGTTGCCATTATCCCAGCTCCTTTTTTGAATGGATCAATTATTTTGTTTATTCACTTGATAGGTTTATCATAACCATAAATCATGTCAAAATATGATACTGTTTAGAGGTCAACCGATTGTTCTCTCCCACAGCGCCCCCTACCTAATATTAGTGCTTTAGGTAGTAGAAGTCTATCAGAGTCACGAGTGGGCTGGCGTTAATTTCACTCCCCATTAGAGTCTGCGGTTTTTCGGACGCAGCGCCCAGGAGGCGATGCCAAGCGCGGCATAGAAAAGCGGAAGAATAATATGGAATCCATAATCACCGTAATCATAAGCGAAAGCATGAGATAAGGCCGCACCCGTCATTAGAAAAAAGATACCGCTGTAAGCCCATTCCTTGAGCCGGGGGAAACCTGGCATTACGATCGCAATGATTCCAAGCAATTTCCAAGCTCCGAGAATGTTCGTGACATATAACGGGAAACCAATATCGGTCACTAAATCGACATTGCCACCATATCGCATCAAATGCCCGATACCGCTTAATGCAATAGAGAATGCGAGAAATATTGTGACGGTCCAATAAGCGGCCAACCTTCCAATAGGTCGGGATTCTACCTTCGCGATATTTTCATTACCGATAATCGTACTCATTTCCATTCCTCCTTTGGTTTTTCGTTTACTTCTTCAGTTCCGTTCCAATACCAAGAACGATAAAGCTGTCTTTTTCCTCAAAGGTATACGTTGCCATCATCCCAGCTCCTTTTTTTGAATTTGTTTTTTTACTTGATGGGTTTATAATAACGATAAATCATGTCAAAATATGATACTGTTTAGAGGGCCTTATGAAAAAAGTAGAACGGATTAACATCATCATGCGGTACATCAATAACCGCGCCCATTTTACCATTTCGGAAATCATGCAAGAGTTTAACATCTCCCGTTCGACGGCGATTAGAGATATCAGGGAAATTGAAGCGATGGGCATGCCTCTAGTCGCCGAAGTCGGGAGGGACGGGGGTTATTTTGTGATGCGCAACTCCGTCCTGCCCACTGTCCGCTTTACCGATAATGAGATTAAAGCTCTTTTTATCGCCTTCATGGCCACACGAAATCTACAACTCCCTTATCTCAAGAGTCGCCAATCTTTAGCGGAAAAATTGCTTGGCCTCATCTCTGAAAACCAGCAAGACGATCTTGTTCTGTTAAATCAAATCTTGCTCTTCGAAGGTACCAACCCCCACAATCCTGACCTGCTTGATCTATCGGATCTGCCCCATCCGATGTTAGAACAACTCATCCAAATCCTTCTTGTAGACAGCTACTTAGTGGTTTCCGTTGAAGAAGGAAGGGAAATAAAGTCTTATCCCATCTATCTCATGCACCTATATCGTGAAAAAAGCTCCTGGCAAATTGAAGGCTTCGACCTAGAGGAGGAAAAGAGGCGGATTATTCCTGTCGACAATCTCACCGATGTCAAACCATACCCCGAGAAAAAAAGAATAAGCAAGAAGAAGATTGTAGAACAACTAAGCAAGCAGGAGGAAGCCATCAACCTCGTCCTCGAACTTGGTCCCAAGGCGATTGCCCAGTTCAAAAAGTATCATCCAATAAAAATTACAATTTCATACACGAATCCTTTTCAAACTACGGCTATTTTAAAGACTTTCATCCATGTTCATCATCCGGATGAATTGGCCGAAATAACAAATTGGCTACTTTTCTTAGGCAGAGATATCAAGGTCAGGGAAATACCGAAAGAAGTTGTAGAAGGATTACAGGAGAGAGTGGATGTTCTGGGGAATAATTGACCTTAACTACCGCTTGACGGTTCCCCTTAACGGGTTTTAAGGCGAAAAAAAAAGAAAGGAGTGCCTCGGCAGCTCCTTTCGAGCTTTTAAATAGTGGTTCTATAGATGTCTTAACTTTTCCGGATTTGCGACAGTATAAATCGCTTCGATCTTATGATCTCGATAAGCAAAAGAATAAACATATTGAATCCCTTCATCCACACGAAGGTGAATTCCGGGGAGCCCGTTCACCATGAGGAACGAATACGTAATTTTACCCGCATGCCTGTTGATCATATTTAGATGAAGCTTCAGCACTTGTTCAAACCCGACAACAGGCACTTGTGCCGCGCTTACTTTGCCTCCGCCATCCGAGTAGAGAACAACATTCTCACTAACCAACTCAAGAAGCTTTGTCGTATTTCCTTGCAACAGCGAATTCACAAACTCTTTAATCTTATCCTCCGCAATGGAAACCGACGGTTGTAGGTCCGGGTCGAAATGGATGCCTTTTTTGGCGCGGTGGAATATTTGCCGGCAATTCGCAATACTTTTCCCGACTATATCGGCAATCTCTTCAAACGAATAATGAAAAATCTCTCGAAGAAGAAAAACCGCCCTTTCCGTTGCACTCAATTGCTGTAGAAGCAGAAGATAAGCCGTGGAAATCGACTCCGACCGCAAATATTCATTGGATGGATCGTTGTCCGAAGCCCCTTTTCCAATCAGGGGCTCCGGAAGCCACGGACCGACGTACATTTCCCGTTTTTTCGCCGACGAGCGCAAAAGATCAAGACAACCATTCGTTACGATTTTGTATAAATATGCCCTTTCGTTTCGGATTGTCCCTATGTCAGACAGCCCGTCATAGCTCAAAAAAGCATCTTGTACGATATCTTCCGCATCCATGACGCTGCCGAGCATTCGATAGGCTAACGAAAATAGCTCCGTTTTATAACGTTTATATAATTCCTCTGTGCTCATATGCGTTCCTCTCCTTACCCTCAAGGGAGAGCATGTGTTGTACGGCTCTTTTGGCGCTTGCCGTCGCGGCATTGACCAATACTTCCCCGTGCGACGCCCATTCTCCTGCTACATATAATCCTTGTATTTCCGGGACAGCGGGTCCGGGATTCTCAAGACGTTTCATATGCATAAAGTCGTGACAAACCGCCATTTTAGGAAGGTATTGCTTGACAATCAATTCTTCCCGCCATCCCGGCTGCATCAAATCCAGCACGCCTTCCAGTTCGTGCAAATCTTTCTCCGGGTCCGTTTCTTTCCCTTGGTACTTAATGAGCGATATGACTTGCGCGCCATCGTCGCTTAGATAAGCCGCACGCGAATAATTGCTAAAAAGCACTGTCTGATCAATCCCGTAAGCAAATTGTTGTTTCGGCTTGGGAAGTCGTTTCAAGGCCACATCCAAACAAGCTGCGGTGACCTCAATCGCCTGTTCTTTCCAGGTATAAAGGGCGGTTTTTTCTGCAAAGGGCACCAACTCATTTGCGACAGAAGGCGGTGTGGCAAGGATAACGTGGTGCGTATCGATTTTTGTTCCGTCTTCAAAGAGAACTTGCCGCACGATCCCGCCACGAGAATCGATGGACGAGACTTTGGTATTTGTTAATATCCGCACTCCAAGGTCGGATGCCTTTTGCCGCAATTCCTCGATCATTTCACCCCAGCCACGATCCAGGTATAACGCGCCTTTTAGGGTATTCTGCAGCTGTTTCAATGCAGGACCCGCGGCTGGCAAATCCGGCCCGACCACATAACTGACGGCACGAAATAACGAATAAAAGATATTGCGCACCATGGGATCATGCATATTCCCTTCTACCCATTCGCGGATACTGATCCGGTCAAATTGACGGGTATCCGCTTTTGAAACTTTCATAAGACAGGAAGCAAACTCCATCTTTCCTTTCCAAGACAGCAGCGGGGTCGTAAACAAGGATTTCATATCCGAAGGCAAGGCGTTCAATTTCCCTTTCCAAACGCCATAAGCGAACGATGAAGGTTTCTTTCCTTGCATGGTCAGCCCCAATTCCTGGAATGTCGCGTATGCATCTCCCTGATACATGGCATGCGCGCCCAGATTGAAGTAAGCTCCTTTTTTCTTGTTGGTAACGGCTCGGCCGCCTAAGCGATTCTGTTTTTCAATGACCACCGTTTGTTTCCCGGCTTTCGCTGCATATATTGCAGCGGTTAAACCCGCAATCCCTCCACCAACTACGACCACATCAACCTTTTGCATCACTCATCATCCCCTTCAAATTTTACCTGTATGACGGGGAAGGGATGTGAAGTGTGACAGATACGCAAAAAAAAGACACCCAAACGGGTGCCTTGCTCATTCGGAAGCCCGCTTTTCATTAAAGGCGAAGCGAAAAACCCCGGGCATTTGGTATACTGGAAGCGAAGAAACAATGAGACAGAAAGGATTGAGCAGCAATGCCGTTTCAGACCTATTTCCCCCGGCCTCCTTTGTCTTCCTTCATCGAATACTTCTGGTCCTTTACCGGTACGAATCCGCCGCGGTCCAGAAGACTCACCCTACCCGACGGCTCGATCAATCTCGTCATTGATCTGTATGATCATAAAACCCGTATACGCAATCGAGATGACAAGGAGACGACACTGGAATCCTCCGTTATTAGCGGGCCTCACTCCGATTTTTATATAACGGATTCTTCAAGCGAGCGGTCCATGATTGGCGTACATATTAAGCCGGGCTGCGCTGGTCCGCTTCTAAAGTTGCCTTCTATTGCGTTAAAAGATACACATGTCTCGTTGGATGATTTATGGGGGATAGCGGCTACTGATCTGCGCGATGAGCTGCTTTATTCCAACACGGTAGAAGATCGATTTCGTATCCTTGAAAAATACTTTCTGTTACGAAGTGATTGGTCAAGGCCATCGCATTCAGCCGTTCAGTTTGCGATTGCCTCGTTTCAGCAGCCGCAACACCCCGAATCCATTACGAACATGGTTGAACAGGTTAACATGAGCGCCAAACGATTCATTCAAATTTTCAAGGATGAAGTGGGACTAACACCCAAAAAGTTTAGTCGTTTAATGCGTTTTCAAAAGGCGGTACGTCTAATCAGACAGAGCCATGATATCGATTGGGCCGATCTTGCCATGTCTTGCGATTATTATGATCAGTCCCATTTCATTAAAGAATTTCAGTCCTTTTCCGGCCTCACTCCGACCGAGTATCGCGTTATAAAAAGCCTGCACCCCAATCACATCCCTCTCACTAGCTAGATCTCGGGAAAAAATATACAATACATTCTCTTGGTCGTCCCCTTACAATGCAGAAAGCAGCTATCAAATTCTGTAGCTTGAAAGGGGAGATCAGCTATCATGACTCCATTCAAAATCAATGTTCCGAAATCAGATCTTGAAGACTTGAAAACGCGGCTGGATCATACGCGGTGGCCCGATGAAGCAGCTGGGGAAGGCTGGTATATGGGTGCAGATCTCGGTTATATGAAAGAATTGATCGATTATTGGCGAACGCAGTATGACTGGCGTATTCATGAAGTCAGATTAAATGCCTTGCCGCAATACAAGACTGTTATAGAGGGAACAACCCTTCATTTCGTGCATGTTAAAAGCGAAAATCCAAAAGCGGTGCCGCTATTGCTCGTTCATGGTTGGCCCGACAGCTTCTACCGATTTCACAAGATGATCCCTCTGTTATCCGACTCCTTCGATCTTGTCGTGCCTTCGATTCCCGGTTTTGGATTTTCGGATCGAAAGACCACAACACCGAAGCAAGTCGCCCACCTGTTTGCCAAAATGATGACAGAAACACTCGGATACGAGAGCTTCGCGGCTTGCGGCGGTGACATCGGCACTGGAATCGTGACAATGTTATCAACGCATCACTCCGACGTTGTGAAAGCGATCTTGTTGACAGATGCTGGGTATCCAACCGGGAGAGAAGATATGACGGAAATGTCCCCTGCTGATCGGCAGTTCATGCTAGACACGCAGACCTGGGTTCAGACAGAGGGGGCCTATCTGAAGCTGCAAGCTACCAAACCGCAAACACTCGCCTATTCACTTAACGATTCGCCGGTTGGCTTGGCGTCTTGGATCGTCAGCATGATCCTTTCGGGGGCTGGCGACGAGACCGTAGATGATGCATTCGGGGGAAGGGATGAACTTCTTACGAATATCATGATCTATTGGCTAACCGAGACGGCCGGATCTGCCGCACGCATGTATCGGCTAATTGTCATGGCCAATCAAGCGAATGAAGATAGCGCTCCGCCGATCACAGCGACACGTAAAGTACCGGCAAGTATCGCGCTCTTCCCACGCGAAATCCAGTTCCCCGCAAGTTGGGCTGAACGTTCGCTACATGTGCGAAGCTATAACAAAATGCCCCGCGGCGGTCATTTTGCAGCGCTGGAGGAGCCCGAGCTTCTGGCCAATGAACTGATACGATTTATCCATGTACATTATTCCGAATAATAAATAACCAAGGAGGAACTTATGAAATACGCTTATGTTTATGTGCTGGATACGATGGCGGACTGGGAGCTTGGCTTTGTTACTGCGGAGCTCAACTCCGGCCAATATTTCAAAAATCGTGGAAGTCGTCTTCCCGTACGAACAGTCGGAGCTTCCAACCGTCCTATCACGACAAAGGGCGGAATAACAATAGTTCCGGATCTGACAGTAGATGAAATTACGCATGAAACATCCGCGATATTGCTATTGCCAGGGGCTGATAATTGGAAAGATCCCATGAATGGGCCAATCATCGAAAATGCAAAACAACTTCTGAATGCCGGCGGCAATGTTGCGGCCATATGCGGAGCGACACTCGCGCTTGCGGATGCCGGGTTGTTGGATGATCGTCAGCATACGAGTAATAGTCTGGAGTATTTGACGTTTTTTAGCCCCAAATACAAAGGCGCTGCTTGGTATAAAGACGAGAAAATCATTTCCGATGGCAATCTGATCACAACCGGCTCAGCGGGTGCACTGCTATTAGCGCGCGAGGTTATTGCACGGCTAGACCTGTTTGCGGAAGATACGTTAGAAGCGTGGTATAACTACTTCACTACAGGCGACCCTAAATATTTTTATGCGATGATGGAGACGCTGCAATAGGGCGATTCATAACTTGCAACGGCAAGTTTAAAGGCCATCCTTTGTGGGATGGCCTGCCCTATCAAATCTAACAACTATACTCAATAACCCACCGAATTCCTTAAAGTAAGAATATTTTCCTGAAGGAACGTTTGATTTTTTTCAATTCCTCTGTTTATACACCAAACAACTGCGCTGAAAGCATCGTAAATATCATAAAATGGCAGCACTCTTTCCAGAGCCAACATAGGTCGAATCGATTGATAACCTTCAATGAACGGTATCTTTGTTCTCGGGTTGACTTCCCAGATATATCGATTGACTTTTGTAAAATCTATTTCCGACGATCCACCACGGGCACTCTCGAAATCAATAATGCCAGCAACCTCGTTACCATTCACCAATATATTACCTGGTCTAAAATCCATGTGAACAATGCATGGTCCGTCAGGATCCGGTAGAGCAGAGAAAACTCCATCAAAGTGAAGAATACATCTTTCGTACAATTTTGAGTCGAGAATCTCTTTGCATGGCTCTTTCCACTTTTCAAAATTACTTTTGATATGTAATCTCCAATTATTTTGGTCAAGTAACTTAAAACCATCGGTTACATGGTAACCGTACCCGGGAGTTTTAACCTCATGGAGCATAGCATGATACACGCCAATTTGAAAAGAGAGTTTCTCATCGATGTCCCCTGTACAAGGCATACCTTGAATTGCTGAAAGAAGCAATGCTCCAGTAGTACTTTCATCCCCGTACCAAATGTCCAATACCTTAGGAGCAGGTATTACACCCTTTAATGTTTCAAGCATCTGAAATTCACGATATAGTTTATCCTTGTTAAATGGAATTTTTACAAAAACGTTTTCTCCACTGGCAAGAGTAAGTTTGTATACATCAGAACTAAATGACTCTGGTACATCTTCAACATTCAAGACGTTCAACTTTAGCTTTTCTATAACGTTTAGAATAGAACTCATATGTAACCTCCTGTTTTGGAGCGATTCTTCCGATTTGTTTCTTTGAAAGCCGAATAATATTCGATGTCTTCCATATATCATATTCTTGACCCAGCGCCAAGACCCCTTTTTCGAAGGGTCATTTTCATTTTTAGGAGGGAAGTATGAATGAGGATCATCAAGAGACAGCAGGACCTTGTCATTCTGCGCCGGGTTGGGGCACTTCCGGCGCACTGGTACGCCGGATTCTGTTGCCGTTCGGCTCTCAGGGTCTTTTCGACGAGTATGTCTACAGCAACAACACGTTCAAAAAGCTGTAGCTCCCATCTAAACAATTCGCAATTGACCAAAATCAGGTATTGTGAAAAAATGGACATGACAACGCCAACCTAGGAGGTAAGACCCACGTGAAAAGGTTTCAATGGACTTCTGTATTCCTAATATTTCTGATCTGCACCCTGCTTCCTTTTGGTAGCCTTGCCGCCGCCAGCGGAGGAAGCACCGAAATCACGGCGACAGTTGACAGCCGCCCCATCTATTTCGATGTCGCCCCACAAAAGATTAACGGTCGTGTCATGGTTCCGCTCCGAGCCATTTTTGAGAGCCTAGGCGCGGAGGTAAGCTGGGAAGGTTCCACCCAGACGATCACAGGGAAAAAGAATGACATTGTTGTCACACTTCGACTGAATGACACAAAGGCTGAAGTTGGCGGCAAGACCGTCCCGCTAGATGTGGCCGCAACCCAAATTGAAGGAAGAACCTTCGTCCCGGCCCGGTTCGTTGCGGAGAGCTTCGGAGCTGATGTCAAATGGGATGAAAGTCGCAAACAAGTCATCATCAGTACGGGCGCTGCTGCGCCGGAAGGTCGCTACTACTTCGTCTACAACAGCCTTAAGGTGACTGCCCAGGACTTGGCCTCGATTAAGTTGTTCGTGAACAAGTTCAGTAGCACCCATAATGTTTTGCTAGATACGGCGCAGTTCAAGACCGCGCCTGAATTGTATGACGCACTGAAAGTAGAGCAGAAAAAACTCGGCGGAAAGGTCGCCGGGATTCAAATCTTCGGCTTGGCTAGCGATGTGCCTTCCTTCACCTACGTCCACAAGATGAAGTTTTTCCCGGGCAACTTCGAGTGGGACGGAGTCGAGGAAAATAAGAACGTGAAGTTCGTGTCCGACTTCCTCTATTCCAACTTCAAGAACGACAGCAAGTACCTGAAGGACGTCTCCGTCTACGGTATCGTTCAGGAGAAGCTTCCGATCAGCGTCATTCCGGAATGGCCTGTCTCCCGCCTGCCGCTGACGAAGGGCGAGATCGCCCAGTACATCGGCAATTACGACGCCTACCGCAAGCAGATCAAGGGAAAATCCGTTCCGACCGTCGCCCTTTCGGCTCCTGTCGAGTTTCAAAAAGGGCTGGACACTGCCCAGGACGACATCGCATTCTTCATGAAACGTCTGAAAGAGGATAAGGAATTTGGTCTCTTCAAGAACACCGACCAGCGTATCTTCTATAAGGAGCTGGCCGCGAACTTGGCTAAGGAGAATAAGTCCGGAGTAATGGACCTTGTGGTGGGCAGCCGGGGTGACAGCGGTGGGGCTTCCCTGAAAAAAGATAGTATGGAGTATTTCTTCGACCGCAAGAGCGTCGTCGGCCTGAACGCGAACTACTATACAGCCTTCCTCTGGAACTTCGACGCCGCTGCGGGCCTGGACGCGGACAGCGTCGTCCATGACGGCTTAGCGAAGGGAAAAATGATCAACCCTATCGCCCATACCGTCCCGCAGTTCGGCAGGGGAGTCGATAATTTCTTGTGGCTCCACGTTCCCACTCCGGAGGGGGAGACGGGCGACGACTGGAACGACTACGTCGCGGTGGACAAGGAGCATCTGGAGTGGGATAATCCGCTCTTCTTCGTCTACAAGTATTACGAGGCGATCGGCAGCGGCAAAACCCGCCTGCAGAGCTTCTTCGAGGCGGACGCCGCATACGCGGCCCTGACCGTGGCCAACAAGAATACCTCGCGGTTCTTATTCGGATTCGAAGGCATGTATTCCGCGAGCGGCTTCGAAAACCTGTTCTCGCTGCACTACCTTGGACTGGCCGACTACGAATAACAAAACAGAAGAACTCTTGGATACTTTCCAAGGGTTCTTCTGTTTTCCGGGCGCTGTCTTCAAAAGCTCCCCATGCTTTGAGCCGACGGATTCGTGAGGTGAAATCGAATCTAAAATCCTGTGGCATAGAGGTCGAGATTAGGCACAAGGGGGACTACAAGGAGGCGACTGTCGAAATGGAGGACATTGTCAAGAAGATTAACAGAGCAAAAAGTGTGACCCCCTTCAAAAGGAACTTGCGGTGATAGAGAGCCAGCGCAAGAGATTCTACAAGCTGTTCGAAACAGGGAACCGTTGACGACGACCTTTTTGTTGAACGCCTGACCGAACTGAAAGCCCAGTACGAACAACTTGCGCGGCGGAAAACTGAGGAGAAAGAGAACTGGCGGACAGCACGTCCAACCCCAGCCCGCTCTTTTTGAACCTTAAGTTGCGTCAGTAGCTCCCTGTCAGTTCTGACACTTCTGAAACACAAGTAAATTTGCGTTTCGGCCCCCTCCGATGAAGAAGTTAAGGATAACTCCAAATATACTGTGACCAAAGAAGCAAATAAACCCGAGAGCGGTGCTAACCCAACATGAGAAAATCCTTGCCAGGCATGGAGTTGGCCTGCTCTCCACCAAAAAACTTGCCGTTACTTGTGATACGGTTCCCCCCGCATAATCTTCACCGCGCGGTACACCTGCTCCACCAGGATCAGCCGCATCAGCTGGTGCGGGTACGTCACGCGCCCGAACGATAGCTTCTGCTGGGCGCGGCGGAGCACGTCGTCGGCGAGACCGTTGGAGCCGCCGATGACGAAAGCGATGTTGCTGGTGCCGTAGGTGCCCAGCTTGTCGAGATTCGCCGCGAGCTCCTCCGACGACCACATCTGCCCGTCGATTGCCAGCGCGATAACGTGCGCTTCCGGGCGGATGTGGCTCAGGATGCGATCGCCTTCGCGGCGCTTGACCTGCTGTACCTCGGCGTCACTCATCGTCTCGGGCGCTTTCTCGTCGGGCACCTCGATAATTTGCAGCTTCAAGTACGGGCCCAGCCGCTTCGCATATTCTTCGATTCCTTGCTGCAAATATTTCTCCTTCAGCTTGCCCACCGTTACAATCTGCACAAACATGCTGCAAACGCCCCTTATAACAAATTTATACTTTCCAGGCCTGTCTCGCCCTCATGGCAAGTCCCACCCCGACACCAATAGACAAAAAGCGGAAAAACGAGCGCGGCCCTAAGGAGCATCCACTCTAGCTCCCCTTGCCACGTCCCGCTCTCCCGCCATTTCATGCTCCATGCGTCGATATCGGCGCCACTTTCTCAGCCCGCCAAATTGAGAAATTCATCCACCGGTCGGTCCTTCGTCCACCAAGTGCCCCCGCGCCGTTACACAATCAAAAATCGTGCCGGATTCGAGCACCGGTCGCAATGCGTCGGCGGCGTCCAGTCGGAGAACCGAACCTCCTCCAGATCGATCAAATCCGGCGCATCCTCGTATTCATCGACAAACATATCGATCGCTAGTTCCACATGGTCTTTGCAAACAACGTACATTCCAACAATCCTTCCGTGTCCAGTTCTATAGTTGACGCGGGCGAAAGCCAACCCCGCACCGCCGACAAAGCTTAATCTTCCTTCTCCTCAAGCTCGATCGTCAGCGTATGCTTCTCCCCGCCGCGATAATACGTTACTTCCATTTCTTCACCGATTTGCTTGCTCGTATACAAGTACCTGCGCAAATCCAGCGTGCTTCCGATCGGCTGATCGTCCAGCTTGACGATCACGTCGTTCAGCTGCAGCCCCGCTTTCAGCGCCGGACCAACGGCTTCCAGCACGATGACACCGCTCTGCACGTCCTTCGGCAGCTTGAGCTGCTTCCGATCCTTCGCTTGTTCCATCGTGAAATAATTGTTCAAATCGAGCGTATACACGCCAAGATAAGGCCGCATCACTTTCCCGTGCTCGATCAGGCTGTCGATGATCGGCCGCGCCACATTCATCGGGATCGCGAAGCCCAGTCCCTCGACGCCCATATCGGCGATCTTCATGCTGTTGATGCCGATGACGCGCCCGTTCAGGTCGACCAGCGCCCCGCCGCTATTGCCTTGGTTGATGGACGCATCCGTCTGGATGACCTCTTGCTCCCAATCATAAATGCCGTCCTGGTTGAGCGATACCGGAATGACTTGATGCACATTGCTGACGATACCCTTCGTAATCGTCTGAGAGTACCCAAGACCGAGCGGATTGCCGATCGCAATAACCGTTTCGCCCTTCTTTACATCGTCGGAGTCGCCCAGCTCGGCGATCGTCTTGATACCCTTGCCGTCCATCTCTAGCACGGCCAAGTCGCTGATATTATCGCTGCCGATAATCGTGGCCGGCCGATGCTCGCCGTTCGGCAGAACGACGTCCACCTGCTCCGCGCCCTCGACGACGTGATTGTTCGTGAAGACGAGAACCTTGGACCCATCCTTCTGAAAAATAACGCCGGACCCGAGCCCCGTCTCCATCGGCAGTTCGCCGAAAACATCGCCGTCCGTGGATGCGCCGTCTTCCGAATCCCCGCTGTCAGCGTTTCCATCCGAAGGCTTATCGCCATTGGCGCCGTCCTGACCCTGGCCTTCGTCGCCTACGCCCGGATCGTCGCCTTGTGCCGCATCGCCGCTGCCTTTGTCCTGCCCTGGCAACGATCCGCCACCGCCGAACAAGCCGCTCAGCGAGGATTTACGCTTGCTGATGACGCTCACTACCGCCGGATTGACCTTCGCGACGACCTGCACGACGCGATCCGTCGCTCCGTCTTTGTCGAATCCGTCGTCGCCTGCCTTCGTGGCCGACAAGTTCGCCCCGGCCGCATTGCTGCTGCCGCTGGACGCACCGCCACCGCCGCCTAGAGCCAGGCTGATAATGATCACCGCGACCAGAGCGCCCCCGAGCGACGATATCGCAGCAATGCCAAACGTTCCGCCCCGGCCCCTGCGCCGCGGAAACGGTTTATCCCATCGTGCCCGCCGCGATACCTTCGTCGAATAAAAATCGTCCTCAAACAAGCTCATCCCAGCTCTCTCCCCTCGCAGCTGCGTCGCCGATTCCGCTCCCCGAAACTAATAGCGGCGTTTTCAATCATATTTTCATAGGCTCAATAGGAATAACTTCGAAACTCGAAGACTACAATACAAGTAGAGTTTCCTCTAACGAAACCGAAACCGAAAACGATACAAAACCAAAGGAGAGAATTTCAAATGAATCGAATATACTCGCACCTTGATCAAGTTGATTTTATCGGAAAACTGGCTGATTTAAAAGCGGAACATTATCACAGTGCCCTGCTCATCAATGCGATCATCGAACTGCTGGTCGAGAAAGGCGTGGTCACGCGCCACGAGATTGAGAGAAAAGCCGCCGAGCTGGACGCTTACCCGATGCTTAGTCCTCGCCCACAACATCCCATTTCGTAGCCCGATCGAAGTATGTATCCATCAGCTGCAGCTCGTCTTTTTTCGTGAAAATGCCGTTGTTCTGCAGCACGTCGTTCACCGTCAGCTTTGCCAAATCCATCATGTTGTGGTCGCGGCTCAAGTGCGCCAAATACACCCGCTTCGTCTTGTGCATCAGCAGCTCGCTGAGCGCTTCGCCGGCCGCCTCGTTCGACAAGTGGCCCATATCGCCTAAGATCCGGCGCTTGATGTTCCACGGATACTTGCCCATGCGCAGCATTTCGATATCGTGATTCGACTCCAGCACAAGCGCATCCGAACCGGCCAGCGCGTTCTTCACCTTCTCGCTCATATAACCGAGATCGGTCGCAAGCCCCAGCTTCCGGTCTCCCTCGTGAAAGCAATACATAACCGGCTCCGCGGCATCGTGGGAGATGGCGTACGACTCAACCTTCAGCTCGCCAAAATCGACCGCCTCTCCCGTCTCCATCACGACCCGCTTCTCCTCGGCAATCTTTCCGACGTGCTTGTTCAGCTCTTCCCACGTCTTCTCGTTCGCATAAATGGGCAGATCGAACTTCCGCGCCACCGCACCAAGACCCTTAATATGATCCGAATGCTCATGGGTCACGAAGATCGCGTCCAAATCGCTGCCGCTCAGCTGCCTCTCTTCCAGCAGCTCCTCGATCCGCTTCGCGCTAAGCCCCGCATCGATCAGCACCGCCGCGTCATCGCTCTGCACGACCATCGCGTTGCCCGTCGAGCCGCTCGACAAAACCGTAAATCGCATCCCCATCGTTCCCCATCCTTACCTTGCTTACTTCATCCTATTCCAGTTCAAGCCAACTCTATAACTAGTCCCATCCGAAAAACTAGGAAAATTAAGCGGCGGACGCCTACTTCTGCGTCACTTCCACCGCGCCGCTGATCGCGTGCACATAATACAGCTGCCCGCTCTCCGTCACGATCCGCCACGAAGGCGCCAGCACCTGGTCGTCCGAGTTGAACAACTGGCCGTGATAGCCAAGCCGCACATCCTTGATGACCGTGCCCGCAGGCAGCTTGTTATCGATCAAGCTCGCTACGGCCTTATAAGCCGGAAGCACCTTCTGGTCCTTCTCGCTGTCCGACGGCAGCACTTCCGCGACTTGCTGCCGGTACGAGTCGATTTTCTGGTTTTTATAAACCAGCTCCAGCTTCACATCGAACATTGGCAGTCCGTTGTCCGCGAGCTGGTGCAGCTCCCACACCGATTCCGTGCTGGCCGCCTGGTCGAATTCATAAGCCTCGATATTCGGGATCGCACCCTTCAGCCCTTGCCGCAAGTCCTTGTCGGAAAAAACGATTTTGCTGTCGACCGGCTGCGGCAGCGTCACCAGCTTACGGTTGTCCAGCCGCACCGAGATTTCGCGCAAATAAGGCGTCTCCGACGGAATGCTCGACTCCAGCCGGATTTGCTTCTCCTGCATCGTCCGGCGCGTTTCCTCCGTCAGCCCGGTCAGATCCGGATTGGAGTTCATCCGCTCCCGGCCATCCATCCACAGCTGGTATCCCAGCAGCACATTGAGCAGCAGAAACGAAAAGATCAGCACCGTTTTCGCTTTACTCCAATCCATGACCAAACCTCCTTTACGAACAGCATCCTATCTCTCAATCGTTGTCCGTCCGCCAACCGAACGGATGATTCCAGCCTGCGCCGGCTTCACAGTCTCTCAACAGCAGCCAAGCCGCCTGGATATATTCTGCATGCCCCATACTCCGGGCTTACTTCAAATATTGCCGCGTACCGTCCGTCAGTTCCACCGCCCATACGGGCAGGAGGAGCACGTGCTTCTCGTCGTACACCGGCCGGTAAGCCGGGAAAACGTTCCGGATCAGCGCCCGCGCCGGGAAGCTCTCGATCAGCTTATCCAGCGCTTCGCCACCCTCCAGCCGCACGATCTTCTTGTCCGACGCCGTCCGGTCCAGATTGATCAGCGTCCGCTCGTAGTTGGATACAAGCCCTTGCTGCAGCGTGAGCTTCATGTAGCCGAAGTTGAATTTCGATTCCGACACGATCGGATAAGAGCCGGAAGGCGCCGCTCCGTAATATTGCTGAAAAGAAATAATGCTTCCGTCCGTCCGGCCATCCGGCACGTTGCCGAACCGGTACTTGCCGTTCCAGCCGCCGTGCTGGTTAATGAACTGCACCGCCGAATACAGGTTCTCGCTCAGATCGGTCGGCGCATCGGCCGGGGCAACCGGGTCCGAATAGCTCATCCATTTTTGCTCCATCTTCACCTGTAAGCCCCGCTTGCCGTCCGTATAGATCTCCGAACCGTCCCGCTCCATAATGTTGCGCGTAATGCCGGGATCGACGAACAGGTTTTTCTGCATTTGCTCCGGCGTGAACACCGTGTAAGGAACCGAGTACCGGATCATTTCCAGCGGCTGGTCCGGGACATAATACTTGCCGTTCACGGTATGATATGTCGTCCCGAACTCCGAGCGCTCGCCGTCGCGATATTGCACATAACCGAGATATTGCTCGATGTCTTTGTAGAACAAATCCGCCTTCGTCGACTCGTACACCGTCGTGCCGTCCTGGCTGAAGAACACCGTCCGCACGTCTTCATGCGTATTTTTGGCGAAAATCCATACCTTCTCGATCGCGTCGTTCAGCAGGAGCGCCTCGCTCTTGACTTGCATGATCTTCTGCAGCAACTGCAGCGGAATCGCCCGGCCGAAATTAAGCTCGATGCCCTCGTCATTGTTGCGAATATCGTCCCAGTCATAGCTAAGCACAGAGTTGCGCTGGAAGCCGCCAAGCTCCCGCTTCTGCAGCGCTTTGAAAATAAAATTGTAAAACGAAGTATCGGGATACAGCATCGTATGTTTCGAGCCGCCGTAATGCACGATGATTTGCTCTGGGAAAATAAGGTTTTCGGCCTTCTCCTCCGTGCCCATCAGCTCGGTCTTCACATAGTCCGTATCCAGCTTCTCGACCGGCACGAAGTTCGGCGTGCTGTAAGCGAGATAATAGCTTTGCAGCACGCTCGCGATGACAAGCACCGTCAGGATGATCGTTTTGCCCTTCTCCATCATGCCGGCTCGCCCCCTTCCGAAACGATCGGCAGCGTGAACATGACTTTCGTTCCTTGGCCCAGTTCCGACTCGAATACGATCGAGCCGCCGTGCGCCCGGATAATTTCCCGGGCAATAGAGAGGCCGAGGCCTGTCCCGCCCATGCTGCGCGATCGCGCCTTATCGACGCGATAAAACCGCTCGAAAATGCGGCTCAAATCCTTCTTCGGAATCCCGATCCCCGTATCCTTCACCCAAAATTCGATCCAATCCGCGTCCTGCTTCCGCGCGCCGATCTCAATGAACCCGCCCTCCGGCGTAAACTTGAGTGCGTTCGACAGCAGGTTGTCGAGCACCTGGTCGATCTGATCCCGGTCCAGCATGACGGGCTTGATGCCGTCGATCGCCGTCACGCGCAAGCGGATCGCCTTCTGGCGAGCCTGCACCGAAAACCGATCCGCCACCTCGTCGAGCATCTCCATCACGTTCGTCGGCTGCTTGCGCAGAGTCGCCTGCTTAGAGTCGAGCCGCGACAGATGCAGCAGGTCGGTCACGAGCCGGATCATCCGCTCCGTCTCGCTGCGAATGACGCCGACGAACCGCTGCGCCAGCTGCGGCTCGTTCATCGCGCCGTCGTCGAGCGCCTCGACGTAGCTCTTGATCGTCGTGAGCGGCGTCCGCAGCTCGTGCGACACGTTCGCAACGAATTCGCGCCGCGACCGGTCGAGCTCCTCCTGCTCCGTCACGTCCTGAAGCACCGCGATCGTGCCGGCGATGCCTTGATTCCGCCGATGAATCGCCGTAAACGTGACGCGCACGATTTGCTCTTCCTCGTCCCCCCGCTCAAGCCGGATGATCGACGTGTTGTCTTCGCCCATCACGTGCTGGCCGATGCGCGTCTTCGGAATGCCGAGCACCCCGGCGATGTCCAGCCCGTTCATCGTATGGTCGTTCAGCTGGAGCATATGCTTCGCCCGCCGATTCATCACGATGACGGTGCCGACCTCGTCGGCCGCGATGACGCCGTCGCTCATGTTCGACAAAATCGAGGCGAGCTTCTCCTTCTCTTCCTCGTTGATCGACAACGCCTCTCGCAGCCGGTCGGTCATATGGTTGAACGCTTCGCCGAGCTGGCCGATCTCGTCGCTGCTGAGGATTTTCACCTGCTGGTCGAACTTGCCGTCCGCCACCGCCGTTGCCTGCCGCGTAATATCCTTGATCGGATTCGTGATCGTGTGCGACAAAATGATGCACAGCACCGCCGTAAAAGCCAAAGCGAACAGCGTTCCGGTAATAAAAATATGATTAATCCGCTCCATCGTATCGTAATGCTCTTTCATCGACGCGACGATATAGACGGCCCCGACCACCTTGTCGCCGTTGTGCACCGGCTTCGCGATGACCTTCTTGCGCGTATTGTCCTCGTCGATAATATCTTCTTCGTTATCCTTGATGTCTTGCAGCGCCCGGATGACAACCGTCTGCTTGTTCTTCTTTCCGACGTACGAGGCATGGTCCGGCTGTGACGTCGTCAGCACCGTACCGCTGGCGTCGACGACCTGGATTTCCGCGCCGCTGATGTTGAACAACGTGCGTACGACGTTATTCAAATCCTCGTTCCGTTTTTTGCCGCCATCCTCTTGGTCCGATGCGTTCGCCGCAAGCTTCGAGCCCGCGAAGATCGCCATCAGATCGGCCTGTTTGTTCAGGTTGCTCGTGAAGCTGTTCTCCAGGCTCGTCTTCAGCGTGCTGACGAAATAAACCCCGATAAGCTGCATCGCCATCAGAATGAGCAGGACGTAAATAATGATGAGCTTGAACTGAACCGATTGGAAGAATCGGATGCCCTTCATTACAAGCCTCCTGTTTTCGGGTTGCGCATCATATAGCCGAGGCCTCTGCGAGTCAGAATATATTCGTGTTTGCTAGGATCGTCCTCAATCTTCTCCCGCAGCCGCCGGATCGTCACGTCAACCGTCCGCACGTCGCCGAAATATTCGAAGCCCCATACCGCCTGGAGCAAATGCTCGCGCGTCATGACCTTGCCGCTGTTCTTCGCCAAATAATAAAGCAGCTCATATTCGCGATGCGTCAAATTCAACGCCACGCCATCCTTGTACACGACGTACATGTCGGTGTCGATCAGCAGGTTGAAAATTTTCAGCCCCTGCTGCGCCGCCGAAGCCGCTGCCGCGCCGCCGCCAGACGCGCTCTGCTGTGCGGCCGCTTGCGCCGCTTTTGTCTGCCGGCGCAAATGCGCCTTCACGCGAGCGAGCAGCTCGCGCGTGCCGAACGGCTTCGTCACGTAGTCGTCCGCGCCGAACTCCAGCCCGAGCACCTTGTCGAGCTCCGTATCCTTCGCCGTCAGCATAATGATCGGCGTAGACAGGCGCGTCCGCACCTCGCGGCAGACGTCCATGCCATCCTTCACCGGCAGCATCAGATCGAGCAGGATCAGATCGGGATTTTCGCTGAACGCAAGCTCCACCGCCGTTCCGCCGTCAAAGGCGCAAATGACCTGGTAGCCTTCTTTCTCCAAATTGAATTTCAAAATATCCGCAATCGGCTGCTCATCATCAACAACCAATATTTTTCCGTTCATATTTACACCACCTGACAAACTCAGATTCTTAAGTCTAGTTTACCATACCTGCACAAAAAAGAAAGGAACACGGCGCTGCAGCCCGGTTTATTGAATACTCCAAAATTTGTATTCGATAAACTAGCTTTTCAGCTTTTCGTGTTCCTTCGCATCCTTCGGAAAGAAGAATATTATGATTTCCGGCTCAAAAATTTCATCGGATTTTGCAATCCGTCGTTCTTATGAATTTCGAAGTGGAGATGGGTGCCGAACGAATGTCCCGTGTTGCCCATAACGCCGATCTTGGTCCCCTTCTGCACGACGTCGCCCTTGCTGACGCCGATCTTGCTCAGATGTCCGTACAGCGTCTCGTAGCCGTTCTTATGATCGATAATGATGCAATTGCCGTACCCTTCCTTCTGACCGGCAAAAATGACTTTGCCGTCGTCTGCCGCCAGAATCGTCCGATTGCTCGATATGAGGTCGACGCCCTTATGCGTTCGACCCCAGCGCTGGCCGAAGCTGCTCGATAACCTTGCGCCGATCACCGGCCATGCAAATTTCCCCGAGCCCTCGCCCATAATTTTCGTGCCGCGCTTCGCGCGCGCCGGCAGCGGCTTCTGGACCACTTGCTCGTCGAGAAGCTCCTCTTCCATGAGCAACCCGTTCTGCTTCGTCAGCTTATAAATGACTTTCTTCAAGCCGAGCTTGCCCGGCTGAATGATTTTCGTTTTGCCTGCCGGCAGCGACGGGTCTTTTTCGTAAATCGTATCGTATTGAATTTCTTCATTCTCGGTCACTTGCTCGATCGTCTTCACGTTCAGCGCGGGCTGCAGCACCGTGAGATCCAGCGTTTCGCCGACCTTGATCATATCGTCTTCGATCCAGCTGTTGTTCTTGTAAATGACCTGCTTCGAAATATCGAACTTGCTGGCGATGCAAGAAACGCAGTCGCCCTCCTGCACCGTATACTTCGTTGGCTTCGTGTCGCCCTTCTCGAGCATTTTGATCACTTGCTCGGGATCGAGCACCTCATCCGGCTCGATGTTGGCGGGCTCCGTCTCGACCTTCTCCAGGAACGAGACCGACTTCACCTCGGTTTTGTTCTGCTGCGGCTTGCCGCTGTCGGCGGACAAGATACCCACCCGAGTCTGCTTCTGCGGAACATATTTGCCCTTGTACTTCTCCAGAATGGCATCCGCCGTCTCCTGATCTTTGACGATCGCGACGACTTTGCCGTTAATTTTCAGCTCCACGCCGACGGCTTGCGCCGTGATCAAGCTGTCCAGCTGCTTCAAAGCGGCTTGGTCGTCCGACTTCGCTTTGTAAGCCTTTTCACTTTTGTATGTTACCTTATCGGTGTTGAGGACCATATGTACGTTCGGGTATTTGTCCTCGATCTCTTTTGTTTTCTCGATCAATCGCTGCTCGATAACTTTCGGATTGCTGACAACACCGGCATCCTTGCCGTCTACGGAAACGTGATATATTTCAAAAGTATTGGCTTCAATGTAATGAGTGGTTGTTAGAACGCCGGTAACCACAACTGCCGTTGCGCCGACCCCTAGTGCTATATGTTTACGATATCGTTTCAGTAGTTGAGCCGTACCGCCTGCAACTCGTGTTGTTGCGGAGGGTAATTGCTGTTGCCGGACCTTGCTGAAGGCCGCCTTCGTCTTGCGTAAAGCGCCTAGAATCCAATCCTTCGCTCTGAAACTTGGCATGAACGTCTCCTTTCGCCGTATTATGAATAAATTTGACCAAAAACGCGGAAAAAACCGCCTTTCTGGCTCACGGTATCTACTGTACCACAGCTTTACGCCCTTGATCAACTCGAATCGCCATTTTGGACCTTCGCGGAGGTCGGATATGATCCACAATGGAGCCGTTTTTCGACCGATTTTTGCAGGATACAGCACGATTCCCCGGCAATAGGGTAACGCCAAAAAAGCCGACCTTCCAAGGGTCGGCCTTTCTTTAATTCGCGTTTTGGGCTCCTGCTGCTATAGGCTCAATATTTGCTCAAAATATCGAGCACCTTCTTGTACTCGTCGTCCTTCAAGCTTTTGGCGAGCACCTGCTTGATCTCGTTGAGCTCTAATTCCGTGATGCCGTCTTCAACGTAGCTAGAAATCGTCTGCAAATCCTCCGGCGACAGCTTCGTCGTCAGCAGATTGAACAGCTCCAGCTTGTCGCTTTCGCTGACCTTGCTCTTCGTCTTCGTAATTTCCTCCGGCGTCATGACAAGACCGCCGCCGCTCTGCTGGTTGAATACAGGTACCGCATCGTCATCCCCGTGCGGTGGTCTACCGTCGCCGGACTCGTCGCCCTGCGCGTTTCCTTGCGCCGTACCGCCGGTTTCGCCCGCACCCTCCTGCGAGTTCTTCGTGCCGCCTCCGCTCGAACCCGCTCCGCCTGATGTGCTTTTCGCGTCGCCGTCGCCCGCCGTTCCGCTTCCGTTCCCGGACTTCGCGCCGTCTCCGCCGCCTGCCGTCTTGTCAACGCTTCCTTTGCCGCTTCCGCCAAGCATGCCGCTCAAAAAATCCATCGTCTGGAACGACTGCCCTTGCAGATTGATATTGAACCGCTGCAGCATATTTTCGATATACCCGTTCACCACATACCATGTCGTAAACACGGTCAATACGCTGACCAGAACGGCACTTGCCGCCAGTTTCGCCAGCCATAACGCAATTTTCATGCCTTCCATCCCCTTGCCGCCGGAGCTCGTTTTGTTACCAGTATTAACTAGCGGGGGGATGTTTCATTCCTGTGTTGTAAAAATAGCCTTTTCACATGGCCAAATTCTTATTTAGAGGCCAATATCCCTAGCAGCATTTTATTAATATTGCGTATATTCCGACCGCGGACCGCAGCCGTGGATTGGTTGCTGATAATGATCAGAAGAATAAACAAAACAACGATTATGAGTTGATTATTGTTCGGCCTTCTGCCGAAACCGCACCATTTTTTAGTACCGGTAGTTCTCATTTTTACTTTTGGCTTGAAAACTTTTTTCGATACGATTTTTACGCTCATGATTCGTCCTCCTATGAATCAATTAGAGCTGCCGCTCTTACAATCATAGTATGGAAGATTGCTAGATTTGCATGTGCTGCTTCCTCCCGGTTTTCGACCAAAAATGCTGCCAGCAATAATCGCGAGGATAGATAAAAAGACAAAAAGATGCCCTCACAGTCGTCATTCGACTGCAAGGGCATCTTCGTACATCATCGTATATGGAGCCGATCTTAATAGATCGGTGTTACTTGATTTGTTTGCTCGCGGTTGCGGCCAACGGAGAAGATCGCAATCGGAATGCCTGTCAACTGCGATACGCGCTCCACATAGTTGCGGGTTGTGGCAGGAAGCTCCTCCAGCGTCTTCACGCCGGTAATGTCCTCGCTCCAGCCCGGCATTTCCTCATATACCGCCTCGCACTCCGACAGCATCTTGAGGCTGGCCGGATAATGCTCGATAATTTCGCCGCGGTACTTGTACGCCGTACAAATTTTGACCGTTTCAAGGCCGGTCAGCACGTCCAGCGAGTTAAGCGACAGTCCCGTAATGCCGCTGACGCGGCGGGCATGGCGGACAACGACGCTGTCGAACCAGCCGACGCGGCGCGGACGGCCGGTAACCGTTCCGTACTCGTGGCCTTTCTCGCGAATCCAGTCGCCGGTTTCGTTCAACTGCTCCGTCGGGAACGGACCGTCGCCTACGCGTGTCGTATACGCTTTGGCAACGCCGATAACCTGCTGGATCTTCGACGGGCCAACGCCGGAACCGATGCAGACGCCGCCGGCCGAAGGGTTGGACGACGTAACGAACGGATACGTGCCTTGGTCGATGTCGAGCATGACGCCTTGCGCGCCTTCGAACAGCACTTTTTTGTCCGCATCGATGTTGTCGTTCAGCACGACCGACGTATCGGTGACGTACGGACGGAGGAATTCCGCGTATTCCAGGTATTCCTTCAGAATCGCTTCCGCGTCGACGCCCTGGCCGCCGTATACTTGCTCGATCAGATTATTCTTCTCGGCAACCAGGTGGCGAAGCTTCAGTTCGAATTCTTCGGCGTCCATCAGATCGGCGATCCGGATGCCGCAGCGCGCCGCTTTATCCATGTAGCAAGGGCCGATCCCTTTGCGTGTCGTACCGATTTTGTTCGCGCCCTTCCGGTCTTCTTCCAGGCCGTCCAGCACCATATGATAAGGCATGATCACGTGCGCGCGATCGCTGATTTTCAAATTCGTCGTTGTAAATCCGTTGTCATGAATGTACTTGATTTCTTCAATCAGCGCGGCCGGATTAATAACCATGCCGTTGCCGATGACGCAAAGTTTATCGCGATAAAAAATTCCGGATGGAATCATCGTAAGCTTATATTTTTTATCCTGAATGAGAATTGTATGTCCCGCATTGTTGCCGCCCTGATATCTTGCTACAACATCCGCGCTCTCCGCCAAAAAGTCGGTAATTTTCCCTTTGCCCTCGTCGCCCCACTGCGTTCCAACTACGACAACCGTTGACATAAAGCGTACCCCCATCGGGTGTTCATCACACCATGATATTGCTGCGCTAAAGCGTTTTTCCCATCCCAAACGGAACCCTGGCGCCAAGGCAGCACTTCTAGTTTAGCAGTCGATTCAAGTAAAGTCAATGAAAAAGCGAACAATTCCACCCTTGTCATTATGAATGTTCGGATATTGGACACGATTGTTCATCGTATGTTTACATTCTGTTTAAATCGTCGTATTTTCGCGGTCGTGCTTCCTTAGGCTGCTTCTTCTTCGCGCGTCTCGGCTTTTTCCGTCCGAACCGGGACATAGTATTTCCAGAACTTGCGGCATTGATGCAAGACTCCCCCTTTCATGCCATCGCAGCAGTTCCATGCGCCTCCCGTTACGCGAACATGAAGCAAGATTTCAATCGAATTTCTTATTCCCGGCCTTCTCTCGAAACTTCCGGCGCCGGGTTGCGTATCGCATACTATATGATCAAGGAGGGTGCTCAATGAGCCAGTCAAGCTTTCATGTCAATATAACTCCATCTCAAGCTTTATCGCTTGTGCAAGACGGAATGAACGCCGATTTGATCCATGAGGAATTTCACGATGTGGGGGGCGGCCGATCGATCGGAACGCTCGTATTTGAAAAGTATTATATGCGGACCTCCAACCGCGCCGCACTGGTGGTCATTATCGACGACTTGAAAGGCGTAACCGAGGTTCGTTCCATCGCAACCGGCAGCTCGCAAGGGATGTTCTTCAACTTCGACTGGGGTGCATCCGATGATTTCGTGCATCAAGTCGAGGAGGTGCTCGAGGAATATATCGTGGAATAGCGAGTATGCGGAAATAGGGAATGCGAATCGATTTTGATCAATCGAACAGACTGACAGCAGCTTTCGATAGAATTGTACGGCAAACAGACGGGAATCTCTCCCGTCTGTTTTTCTTTCCTTTATGCCTAGAGTAGCTTCGCGGCGACCGCAACGAACATTTTGACGCCGATCGTGAGCGAGCCTTCGTCGATCGTAAATTTCGGATGATGGTGCGGGTAAACGATGCCTTGCGCCTGGTTCCCCGCCCCGATGTTGAAATACGTCCCCGGCGCCTTGTGCTGGAACGCGGAGAAATCGTCCGCCGACATGCTCGGCTGGATCCGATACAACGCCTCTGCGCCGTACAGCTCGATGGCCGTCTCCTCGACGATCCGGGTTACTTCTTCGTCATTGATAACCGGTCGGTAGCCGAACTCGTATTTGAGCTCGTAGGAGGCTCCGTGCGCCGCCGTGATGCCCTGTATGATCTGCTCCATCCGCCGCGGCACTTCCTGCCGCACCTCGGGGTTCATGCAGCGAACCGTGCCGCTCATCTCGACGATACCCGGAATGACGTTGTGCGTATGCCCTCCGATAAATTTCGTAACCGATACGACAAGCGGGTCCATCGGATTAAAGCAGCGCGACACGAGCAGCTGCAGGTTGCCGACGAGCTGCGCGCCGATCGCGATCGTATCCACCGCCTTATGCGGCTCGGCGGCATGCCCGCCCTTGCCGGTGAGTGTAATATGGAACGTATCCGGCGATGCGAGCATTTGTCCGGCGATGACGCCGATTTTGCCCACCTCGACGGGGGATTGCAGGTGCGCGCCGATCACCCAATCGACGCCGTCCATCACCCCGGCGGCGACCATCTCTTCTGCCCCTCCCGGAGGCAGCTCCTCCGCGTGCTGGAACAAGAACCGGATCTCGCCCGCAAGGAAAGGCTGCGCCTCTGACAGCACCTTCGCCGCGCCCAACACGATCGCCGTATGCCCGTCATGACCGCACGCATGCATCGCGCCTTCGCTCTCCGAGCTGAACGGGAGCCCCGTGTCCTCCTGGATCGGCAAAGCGTCGATATCCGCGCGGATCGCAAGCGTCCTGCCCGGACGGCCGCCGATCAGCCTTGCCATGACGCTTGTCGCCGTCGGTCTCGTGACGATCAGATTCGGGAACGTGCGCAGCGTGTCTTCGATATATTGCGCCGTCGCATGCTCGGCGAACGAGAGCTCCGGATGCCGGTGCATATATCGCCTCCATGCGATGACTTCACCCTGGAGCTCCGCAGCCTCCGCTTGCGCGAGCAATTGTTCAAGCACTTTCGCTTCTACCGCCATGCGGCCTTCATCTCCTCGTCGGGTTATTGCGCCGATGCCGAAGCGTATGCGGCTTTGTTGCGCTCGATCTGGCCCAGATGCTTCTCCACGTGATTGCAAATAAATTGGTCGACGATATGCCCGACCGAAATCGGCTCATTCGGCTTCATCCCGAATTTGTTCCATTCCTCATCATCGAGTCGCTGCAGCAGCAGCCCGTTGTAACGCGTAATGGCGTCATACGCCTCGAGCAGCTCCGCGACGGGCACGTCGTCCAGCCGCTGGCTGCGAATCCAATCCTCATGAGCGAACGTCACGAGATCGGTCGTCGGCTCGGAAATGATTTTGCGAATCCGGTACGAATTCACGATGTTCGAATCGATCAAATGGACGATGACCTCGTGGATGCTCCACTTGCCGGGTCCCGGACGCCACTTCAGCAGCACCTCAGGCGCGCCTTCCACGCTTTGTCTGATTTTGACCGCCGTCTGCAAATAATTGTGAACCGAAGTCGCTCGGTTTGCACTCATGCCGATCCCTCCCCTGTTGTCTTATTTCTTCAACGCTTTATCGATGAACGAATTGTCGTGGAACTTGCTCATATCGGTTTGTTCTTTGATCGTTCCGGACGCGAACAAAATGTCAGCCGTCGATTGGATCGCGCTGGCGACTTCGTCCGTAATCGGCGTGTTGATGTAGTGCGTGTTTTCGAGCAGCGTCTTCACGAGCGCTTTGTCCATCTTCCGTTCCTTGGACAGAATCTCGGCCGCTTCGTCAATATTGTTCGGCAGCCATTCGACGGCCTTCTGATAAACCTTCAAATACGCTTCCGTCAAATCCGGATGCTCCTGCAGAAACTTGTCCCGGCCGATCATAATCGCCGGCGCCACGAAATTCATCGTTTTGACACTCGCCACGATGCGGGCGCGTTTCTCTTGCACCTCCGTCGTGACGAACGGATCCCAGATGCCCCAGGCGTCCACTTGTCCCGTCTGGAACGCAGGGTTCGCTTCATCGGGCTGCAGCTGCACGAGCTTTACGTCCGATTCCTTCAAGCCGTTCTTCTCCAGCGCTTTAATGAGAAATACGTGGGCGGAGGAGCCTTTGGCGATGGCGATCGTTTTCCCCTTCAAATCGGCAATTGACTGGATTGGGCTGTCCGGCTTCACGATAACGCTGTTCTGGTTGCCTTCAACGCCGGTAACGGAGATCGCTTTAATCGGGGTTTTGGCCGCGGCGCCGGTAACGAGCGTCCCGTCTCCGATGAACGAAAAGTCGATCCGGTCCGCGACGATCCCTTCCAGCAGCGGGGCGCTGCTCTGGAATTCGTTCCATTTGACCTCGGCGTTATGCTGCTTGAACTCTTCCTCGAACCACCCTTTATTTTTGGCGATGCTTAATAGATTAAGGCCGCCGTTGATGGCGATATTGACCGTGACTTTGTCTTTACCGGAGCTGCCGGAACCATCCTTCGAGCCGCCTGCGCAAGCGGTAAGCACAATGGCTGCGAATAGCGCCACAACGGCGAGCAAAGCGATTTTTTTTACGAGTAGTGCGGGTCTCATGGTCATTCTCCTTCATGGATGTAAATTATCATTTTTTCCGATTGTATTATATCCGAGTAATCTTGTAAAATAACTATGAAATATACATCCATGAATTTTGGTTATGTAAAGGAGGTCTCGAATGAACGTCGAGCATTTTGAATATATTGCGGCCATCGCCCGGTCCGGTTCCATTTCCATCGCCGCCAAGCAGCTGCACGTTTCCCAAGCCGGCATCAGCAAATCGTTGTCCAAGTTCGAAGAGGAATTAGGGGTCAAAATATTCAACCGATCCCGGGCAGGCTGCACGCCGACCCGCCGGGGCGAAATCATTATCGATAAAATCAACGACATTCTGGCCAAGATCGAGGAAATCAAAGAACAATCGCAAATGGTCGGCTCGCTCCTGCAGGGCGAAGTACGGTTTTCGGTAGGCCCGAACTTTATGGACCTGCTGTCCCGCTCCGTCGTTTCGTTCAAGAAGGATTACCCGAAAGTCCGGCTCGAAATCGTTTCGAAAAACTCGGAGGATATCGTGCAGGATTTGAAGGATGACCGGACCGACCTCGGTTTGATCTATTTGGACGGCCATGAGCAGGAACAAGTGAAGGATCTGATCCTGAACCGGATTCTAGATTCCCGGATTGTCGTTTGCGTGGGCCGAGACTCCGCCCTTGCGTCCAAAAAGGCCGTAACGCCCGAAGACGTGCTCGGATATCCTTTTGTGAACATCGACGGCAACTACTCGAATTGGTTTCTGGATGATTTCATGGAGAAATACGGACCGGTCAATGTTATTTTCTCTTCTAATAATGTCGAGATTCTGAAACGCACCATTGCAAAGGATGTGGCCATCGGCTTCTTCATCGAATTCAGCATGCTGCATGACCCTTTTATCCTGAACGGCGACATGGTGGCCATTCCGCTCGTCGGCCATGAACCGAATCAGATCTCGCTCGGCTGGGCCCGCAAGAAGAACAAACATTTCTCCATCGCGCAAAAAGAGTTCCTGAAATACCTACTACGAGAATACAACAATTTGCGTAAGGTTGGCATAACGGATAGTTATGACCCTATAAACCAAAGATAATTTACTGGATTAATCGGAAATGGTATGATGAACAACATTCAATCATGCAGAAAAAGCTTGATCCATGGAGATTCAAGGAGGAAACGGATGACAACCCCTGCTGTGGAAATTCGACATTTGAATAAAACGTTTCATACCGCCGGATCGGTCACCCCTGTGCTGGATGGGGTTAATTTAACCATAAACGAACAACAATTCATTGCGATCATCGGGCCAAGCGGCTGCGGCAAAAGCACCCTGCTGAAAATCGTCGCAGGCCTCGACGTCGAGCACGAAGGCGACGTTCTGCTCGCCGGGAAGCCGGTCGAGGGGCCGAGCAAGCAGAAAGGGTTTATTTTTCAAGAGCATCGCTTGTTCCCGTGGCTCACAGTGGAGAAGAACATCGCCGCCGATTTGCGGCTTAAAGACCCTGCCGTCCGGCAGCGGGTACAGGACATGATTCAGCTTGTCCGATTGGACGGCTTCGAAAAAGCGTACCCGCGGCAGCTGTCCGGAGGCATGTCGCAGCGCGTCGCCATCGCCCGGGCGCTCATGCGCGAGCCACAGGTGCTGCTGCTGGACGAGCCGTTCGGCGCACTCGATGCATTCACCCGCAACCATATGCAGGAGGTGCTGCTCGACATTTGGCGGCGCAACCGGACGACGATGCTGCTCGTGACGCACGACATCGACGAGGCGGTATTTCTATCGACTCAGATCGTCGTGATGGATGCAAGACCGGGGCGCGTGAAGGCGGTCATCCCGAACGAGCTGCCTTATCCTCGGAGCCGGGTCGGCTCCGCATTCCAAGACCTGCGGACCCGTGTTTTCCGTACGCTGGAGAAATCGGAACAGTCGGAAATTTCCTGGGAAATCTAGAAAGGGAGAGCCACCGGATGTCAGACAAACCTACAACAATGACTGTCAAAACAAGCCCTTCATTCATAAAACGCGTTGCGATGGGAAGCATACTGCCCGTCCTCGTCCTGATCTTGTGGCAAGTGATCGGGTCGGCCGAGCTGATCTCGCCGCAAATGCTGCCGCCTCTGACTAGCGTCATCGCCGATTTCTGGGACATCCTGACAAGCGGTGAATTGCTTCATCATTTGCAGGTCAGCGTCGTGCGCGCATTATCCGGATTTATGCTCGGCGGAGCGCTGGGACTCGTGTTCGGCTTGATCGTCGGATTTTCCAAGCGTTCGGAGCAAGTGCTGGACCCGACGGTTCAAATGCTGCGAACGGTTCCTCTGCTCGCGATTACGCCGTTATTTATTTTATGGTTCGGATTCGGGGAATTTTCGAAAATATTGCTGATCTCCATGGGCGCCTTCTTCCCGATGTACGTCAATACGTTTCTCGGCGTCCGCAGCGTCGATTCCAAGCTTTTCGACGTGGCGCGCGTATTGGAGTTCAGCCGGTTTCATCAAATTACGAAGCTCGTCCTGCCTGCAGCGATGCCGAACGTGCTGCTGGGCCTGCGGCTGTCGCTCAGCGTATCGTGGCTCTGCCTCGTCGTCGCGGAGCTGATGGGCGCCGACCAAGGGATCGGCTTCATGATCCAGGATGCCCGCGCTTATATGCGGACCGGCATCGTGTTCGTCGGCATCATCGTATTCGCCGTCGTCGGCAAGCTGACCGATTCGTTCGTACGCCTGCTGGAGAACAAGCTGCTGAAATGGCAGGACAGCTTTAAAGGGTAAGCACCGAAGTTAGCACCGAAAAATAAAAGCAGCAGAAGCCTCGGACATCCGATCCGCTTCTGCTGCTTTTTTCGATTGCAGGGCCTCGGCCCCTTGTCGTTTCGTACGTGCCTGTTTGGCGCTGCCGGGCAGGCCTGCTTTGTCGTCGTTGCGTTATTCCTCTTCTTGATGCTTCCCGATCGGGGCTTATGAGGTTGTATCGTCACGCGTCCCTTCCGGACACATCTGGCCCTAGGCCGGCGATGTTGTTTCGTCACGTCCTCTTCCGGCGCGGCCGTCCGAGGCCAAGGACCCTGTTCCGTTACGCCCCTTCTTGATGCGTTCGATCGAGGCTGACGAATTTGTTGAAGCTTTTGAGGAACGCAAGCTCGACCGTACCAACCGGACCGTTCCGCTGTTTGGCGATGATGATCTCGATGATGTTCTTCTTCTCCGATTCCTTGTCGTAATAATCGTCCCGATACAGGAACGCAACGATGTCGGCGTCCTGCTCGATCGAGCCCGATTCCCGAAGGTCGGACATCATCGGCCGCTTGTCCTGCCGCTGCTCAACGCCCCGGGATAGCTGGGACAGCGCGATAACCGGCACTTCCAGCTCCCGCGCTATCTGCTTCAGCGTACGGGAAATTTCCGATACTTCCTGCTGCCGGTTCTCGCCGGGCTTGCCGCGCCCGTGAATGAGCTGCAGGTAGTCGATCAGAATCATGCCAAGCCCTTTTTCCTTCTTCAGCCGACGGCACTTCGCACGCAACTCCGATACCGTTATCCCCGGCGTATCGTCAATGTAAATTTCCGCCTCCGACAAGGCGCCGATCGCCATCGTCAGCTTCTCCCAGTCGTCCGGCTCGAGCGCACCTGTCCGCATCCGCTGCGCGTCGACGTTCGCCTCGGCGCATATGATACGCTGCACAAGCTGTGCCGCGGACATCTCTAGCGAGAAAATGGCGACCGTTTCCTTCGAGCGGACGCCGACGTTTTGCGCGATGTTGAGCGCAAACGCCGTCTTACCGACGGAAGGGCGCGCCGCAACGATGATCAAGTCGTTGCGCTGGAAGCCCGCCGTCATCTTGTCGAGGTCCGGGAAGCCGGACGGAATGCCGGTAACCCCGCCGCGATGGGCATATAAAAATTCGACGCGCTCGAATACTTCCATCAGCACGTCGCGAATCGAGATAAAGCCGCTTGCCGCGCGGCGGTTCGAAATTTCGAGGATGCGCTGCTCGGCGTCGTTCAAGATTTCACTGACGTCATCACCGCTCACGTAACCACTCGAGACGATTTGCGTTGCCGTGCGGATGAGCCGTCGCAGCATCGACTTCTCCTCGACGATTTGGGCGTAATACTCGACGTTCGCTGCCGTCGGTACCGCATGGGCCAGCTTCGAAAGATAGCTGACGCCGCCGACTTCCTCGAGCAGCTGCTGGTCCTGCAGCCGCGCTGTCAGCGTCACGAGATCGACGGGCTGGCCTTCTTCGCCGAGCTGCGCCATCGCCTCGAAGATATGCTGGTGACCCGAGCTGTAGAAGTCCTCGCTCTTCACCTTCTCCATCACCGACACGAGCGCTTCCGCTTCCAGCAAAATCGCGCCGAGCACCGCTTGCTCGGCCTCGAGATTTTGCGGAGGCACCCGGTCGAAGAACAAATCCCCGCCTGCCGCGTCCATGTCCGGGCCGGTAACGAAAGCGTTTCTCGCGTTCGCGTTTCTCGCGCTCATCGGTTACGCCTCCACGACGTGAACCTTAAGCGTCGTCTTCACTTCCGGATGCAGCTTGATGGCGACATTCGTCACGCCCATCGTGCGGATCGGGTCGTCGAGCTCGATTTTCCGCTTATCGATCTTCACGCCTTGGCCGGCGAGCTCGTCCGCGATTTGCTTGCTCGTAATCGATCCGAACAGCTTGCCGCCTTCGCCCGATTTCGCTTTGATCACAAGCGTCATCTCGACGATTTTGTCGCCCAGCTCCTTCGCTTGCTCCTTTTCCTTATCCTTCTTCTTCTGTTCGGACACGTTCATTTGCTCCAGCGTCTTGACGTTGCCTTCCGTCGCCGGCTGCACAAGTCCTTTCGGCATTAGAAAGTTGCGCGCATACCCTTCCGAAACTTCCTTCACTTCGCCCTTCTTGCCTTGGCCTTTGACGTCTTTCAGAAAAATGACTTTCATTCGAACAACCCCTCTTCCTCTGCCATTTCATTTAATATTTGCTTAAGCCGGGCTTCCGCCTCGGCGAGCGTGCCTTCCAGCTGAACGGCCGCGTTCGTTAAATGCCCGCCGCCGCCAAGCCGTTCCATCACGATTTGCACGTTGATGTTCCCCAGAGAACGGGCGCTGATGCCGATCAGCCCGTCATTCCGTTCGCATACGACGAACGACGCCATAATATCGGTCATATTGAGTAATGTATCAGCTACTTTGGCGATCAGCAACTGAGAATATTTGCGATTCGGCTCCGCGACCGCTACGGCAATATGATCGTACAAAATTTCCGCATGCTTCATAATTTCGGCTTTGGCGATATATTCGTCGAGGTCCTCTTTCAGCATCCGCTGAATGAGCACCGTATCCGCCCCGTTCCGCCGCAGAAACGCAGCCGCTTCGAACGTACGGGAGCCGGTGCGGAGCGAGAAATTTTTCGTATCGACCGTAATACCCGCGAGCAGCGCCGTCGCCTCCATCACATCCAGCGATACCCGGTCGTGAATGTACTGGAGCAGCTCCGTCACCAGTTCGCAGGTTGACGAGGCATACGGCTCCATGTAGATCAGCACGGCGTCGCTTAAGAACTCCTCGCCGCGGCGATGGTGGTCGACGACCACCACGCGATGCGTCTGCTGGAGCAGCTTCGGTTCTTTCACCATCGACGCCTTATGCGTATCGACGACCACCGCAAGCGAGCGGGCCGTCGTAATTTGCAGCGCCTGCTCCGGCGTAATGAACCATTTCTGCAGCCTCTCGTCGCCGCTGATTTCCTCCATCAGCCGATCGATCGACGGGTTGATGCCTTCCAGCACGATGTAGCCTTCCTTATTGAACAGCTGCGCCGCCTTGAGGACGCCGATCGCCGCGCCGATCGAATCCATGTCCGGAATGCGATGGCCCATAATGATGACCTTGTCGCTTTCCTTGATCAGGTCGCGCAGCGCATGCGAGATGACGCGCGCGCGGACGCGCGTCCGCTTCTCCACCGCGTTCGACTTGCCGCCGTAGAACGTCAGCTTCTGTCCGATCTTCACCGCCACCTGGTCGCCGCCGCGCCCAAGCGCGACGTCCAAGCTCGTCTGCGCCAACGTGCCGAGCTCGGTCAAGCTGTCGACGCCGGCCGCGAAGCCCATGCTGATCGTCAGCGGCAGCTTGTGCTCCAGCGTCAGCTCCCGCACGTCGTCGAGAATTTCGAAGCGCGTCTGCTCCAGCGCGCGAAGCGACTTCGTATCGGTCATCATCAAATATTTATCGGACGAAATCCGCTTCAGGAACATGTTGTACTTGGACGCCCATTCGGTAATTTCCCCGGTCACCCGGGACATCATCGCCGTCCGGCCTTGATCGTCCATCCCTTGCGTAACCTCGTCCAAGTTGTCCATCGCCACGATGCCGATCGCGATTTTTTCGTCCTCATACCGCTTGGACAATGTCGTCATCGCCGTAATGTCGGTGAAATACAGCAGCCGCTCCTCGGCTTTGATCGTCACCTGGTACACGTGCTTGCCGACCGTAATATCTAACTTTCCGTCCTTGATTTCCTTCTTGCCTTTAAACGCAGAGAAAGCCTCATCCAGCGAAGAGCCCACTACGGATTCCCGCTCCAGCATTTTGGCGACGAACGGATTGTGCCACTCCACGATCCGTTCCTCGCTATACAGCAAAATGCCGATCGGCAACTCGCTGATGACCTCGCCTCCGGCCCGTTTCACCCGATGCGACAGCGTCCCCGCATAGGCGTACAAATCTTTGCGGAACGCCTTCTCCGCCACGATCGTATAATAGCCGAGCAGACCGCAAACGACGAGCCCAACAACGCCATATACCCACTGATACCACGCTACAACGATAATGAGGACCATCATGAAAATGAAAGCCCACATCATATGCAGCCCATGCCATCGATTCAACAAAAACTTAGGCATTCATCTTCGCCCCTACTTATGATTTCGTCATTCCTTTACGGATTGGAAACGCCACATCGAGAACTCCGAGCAAACTAAGCGGCGGAAACAACACGATCGGTACGATCATGACGAAAGGCAGCGCCTTGCCCCACCCCCGGCGGTCGGCCAGGAAGAAGAAAAAAGCAAGCGCCTGCACGGAAAACAGCAGCATTAAGAGCGGGATCGAATTGAGCAGAATCATCGTCACCGTCGAACCGGTCTCTTTCTTCACGAAAAAGTCCAGCGTCAGCGCAATCAGGTAATACCAGACCGTCGACTTCGGCAGCATCCATTCCTTCATCGGCTTCATCGCGGGTACGGCGAAGCCTTGCGCCTTCAGCAGCAGCCGGCTCAGCGCATGGGTAATGACGACATAGTATAGCGAGAATACGATCAAATAAAGCGGGATCATCTGGGTCATGAGCGTAATGATGTCGTCGATCATCCCCGTCGATAACGAGCCCGGCGCCAGTTTCTGGAAATCGGCTAGACTCGCGCGCACAAGGTCTCCTAGCGCTTGCATGGCATTCATGCCGAACGCCGCGGCAATGATCAAGCCGAGCAGCAGCTCGCCCAGCATCGTGACGACGCCCGCCGTAACGACCGTACGCGCCGCGCTTCCCCGCTTGTATAGATGGCCCATCAGAATAGCCGGCATCAGGAAGAACAACGTGATCGCCAGAACGGCCGAGCCGAAGCTGCCCAGCGCGAAAAACGCCAAGGCAAGCACAACGCCCAAATGCAAGGCGAATCGCAGCGGAGTCAAACGGACGTACATGATGACGAGCGGAATCATAACAAAGCTGATCGTCAGGAAGTTAAACGGCGATACCATCGAAACAAGCAGCACAAAATATAAGCCGCTCCATAGAGCGGACGTTAAGCCAGGCTTCAAGCCGTTCACCTCTTACGACAATTGATAATGTACACATTATACCACAAAAGTCTTACAGTACAGAAGATTCGCGCGACCTGCCCCTCGCCGCCTTACCGGAGTTAGCTTCCTGCCTCTATGTCCGCCAGCAGCAGCTTGCGGCAATAATCGATAATATCGCTGCGCCGCACGATGCCGATGAATTTGTTCATATCGTCCACGACCGGGACGAAGTTTTGCGATTTGGCGAGCAGGATCAAATCCTCCATCCTCGCATTGATATGCACGGTCTTGTTCTTCAGGCGAAGCGGCACCTCGGACAAAGAATACCGCGACGTCTGATCGAACGACATGCCCGCCGTGTTCTTCATGAACCAGAGCAGGTCTCCCTCCGTTACCGTCCCGACATATTCGCCGACCTCGTTCAATAGCGGGACAGCCGTATACCGGTGAAACTCCATCCGCTCCAGCGTCTGGCGCAGCGTCGCATCCATGGTCATGCAGGCGACCTCGCTTTTGGGCAATAAGAAAAAAGCAACGTTCATTTCGTGTTCTCCTTTCAAGCTTTCCGTGAGGAAAGCCAAATTGTAAGCGTTCACGATCTCTCTTTATTTACGGTACGTTCCTCCATTTTGTTCCATTCCGGAACGCCATTCGTCCAATTCATCTTACCAACGTTTTGGCTTGAGCGCGAGAACTAACTTTTAACATGATGGGAGCCGATATGTAAAAGGTATGCAAGTATTCGCAGGAACATGGCGAAAAAGCCATGACCCGTGCCATCTCTAGCCCTATCCGATGAACGTCTCCGTCTCGGACTTAAGTTTGACTTCCTATTTGTTGCAAAGGTTTTTTGTCGATCGGCGTCGAATGTCTACATATACCATTATAGAGGTAAAGAGAGGGAACTGCTAACATGATTCAACTGAGCGAACAACGCAAGAAGCAGCTCGATTACGTGGCCTTGAAAGAGTCCGATTTACAGCTGCTCAAAAGCCGCGAAGCCGAGTTCGAGCAAATCGTAGGCACGCTCGTGGACGAGCTGTACGATCAGATAACGCGACAGCCCGAGCTTGTCGCGATCATCAACAAATTCAGCACGCTCGATCGGCTTAAAGAAACGCAGCGCTGGTATTTCATGACGCTTGCAGCCGGACATATCGACATGGAATTTATCGAGAAACGGCTGTTCATCGGCAAAATCCATTCCAAGATCGGTCTACCGACGCAGTGGTATCTCGGTACCTACATGCTCTACCTGGACATCGCAACCTCCCACCTCCAGCGCGTGCTGCCGAACGATTGGCTGCCTATTGTCCATGCTTTGACCAAGATGTTCAACCTCGACGCGCAATTCGTGCTTGAAGCTTACGAAGCGGATGAAAAAGCGAAAGTCGAACGGCTTGTCGACGAGCAGCAGGAGCTGCTGACAGGCATTAGCTCGGCCATTCAGGAGCTTGCATCGATGATGGTCGAATTGTCTTCCAGCAGCCAGTCTGTCGCGGAATCGGCGATCCAGACCGCCGAATCGCAAGAGAAAACGCATGGCATGATGGTAGAGCTGAACGAACAGGTCGTGCATATCGATTCGATGGGCTCGCTCATGCGCGAAATATCCGATCAGACGCACCTGCTCGGCTTGAACGCGGCGATCGAAGCGGCGCGTGCCGGCGATCAAGGGCGCGGCTTCGAGATTGTCGCCAACGAAGTGCGCAAGCTCGCTTCCCGCTCCAAGGAATCGCTGGAGCAAATTACGGACAAGCTGCGCGGCATTACCCGCATCGTGAACATGGTGCAGAGCGAATCGGCTTCTACCGCCTCGCAGGCGCGCACTCAAGCGGCCAGCTCCGAAGAGCTGACTTCGTTCGTGCAGATGATCGAGAAAGTCACGTCCGAGCTGGAGCAGTTGAAGACGTCGGTAGGTTAACCGGCTTTTTCGTATGATTATATTTTTCGCACCAAAAGAGGCTCTTCCTCCGAAGCAGGCAATCTGCTTTTGAGGAAGAGCCTCTTTGCTATTGAACGAACAAAACTATACAATTCCCGTTTCCCAGAAAGCCCGCTCCATATCCTTGATCAACAAGGCCGACTCCTCCAGCCCGATGTACAGCCTTGTCCTTACCGTCCCTTCTTCCTGTTGCGCTTCGCTCTGCCGTGAGACGATGACGAGGCTCTCGTAGCCTCCCCAGCTGACGCCGATCCGGAAATACGCCAACGCATCGCCCCAGCGGCGCATCAGCGCAAGCGGCACGCCTTTCGTCTCGAAGGACAGCAGGCTGCTGTACCCTGTCATCTGGCGCTTGCCCAGCTCGTGCTGCGGATGAGATTCCAGCCCGGGATGGTTCACCTTCGCCACGAACGGCAGCTGCTCCAAATACCGGGCGATCGCGAAGCCGCTTGCCTGCAGCTTCTCCATGCGCAGCGGCAGCGTCCTTAAACCCCGCAGCAGGAGCGCCGCCGATTGCGGCGTCATGATGCCGCCGAGCAGCATGAACTCGTCCGCGTTCAGCCGTTCCATCCGCTCCTCGGAGCCGATAACGACGCCTGCGACGACGTCGCTGTGGCCGCCGATATATTTGGTCAGCGAATGCACGACCAAATCGACGCCGAGCGCCAGCGGCGATTGATGACACGGCGTCGCCCACGTGTTATCGATGATCGTGACGGCGCCCCGGCTGCGGGCCAGCTCGGCGCACGCTTCGATGTCCTGCAGCTCGAAAGCCATGCTCGTCGGACTTTCGAGATAGATCGTCTTCGTGTTCGGCCGCATCGCGTTCCGCAAGCTATCGACCGACGTTCCGTCGAAGAACGTCGTCTCCACGCCGAAACGCTTCAAATACGCAGACATGAACTGCCTAGCCGGCCCATAAGCTTGATCGACGCACACGATGTGATCGCCCGCACGAACCGTCGACAGGATCGCCGACGAAATCGCCGCCATGCCGGACGCGAAGCAGCGCGCCCGCTCCCCGCCCTCCAGCGCGGCTAAACGCTGCTCCAAGGCGCGCACCGTCGGGTTGTTGCCCCGCGTATAGACGAACCGGCCGCGACCGTCGTCCATCGCCGCATCGAACGCGGCATGCGTCGGGAACGTGAACAGGCTGTTCTGGTACGTCGGCATCGTGACGGCGCCGTAATGCACCTCATCATGCTCATCGTGTACGACAAGCGTTTGCGGATCGAGCGACCCGGCGGCTTGGCTCATCTTCTCCTTCGATGCCATCTCATCTTCCCCACCTTCGTCAAGCGATTGTTTGTCCTGCCGCTGGCTTCATGCTTTCTTCACGCTTCCCACTTGCTGCCTTCTTGCTTCTCGCTTCTTAATCAATTCCTCGATCTTGCCTTGCTCACCGGTCACTAAATCCTTCTCGCCTTCTTCGCCTTCCTCCCGCTTACCCCTTCACGGCCCCCTGCGTTAGCCCTTCGACGATCAGCTTCTGGCAGAGCGCGAACAAAATCACCGTCGGAATAACCGACAGCACCGTAGCCGCCGACATCGAGCTCCACTCGATATCGAACTTCGTAATGAACGCGTTCATCGCCACCGGAATCGTCTTCGCGGACTCGCGGTCGATCATCATGATCGACAGGAACAGCTCGTTCCAGTTTTGTACGAAAGCGAAGATGAACGTTGCCGCGATGCCCGGCAGCATGACCGGCACGATGACGAGGAATAGTGCCCGCAAGCGGGAGCAGCCGTCGATCATCGCCGCCTCCTCCAAGCTCGAAGGAATGCGCTGGAAGAAGCCGCGAAGGATGATGACGCTAAACGGGATCAGCCCGACCGTATACATCAGAATGAGGCTGATTTGCTTGTTCAGCATCCCGAAGTTCGACATCATCACGTACAGCGGTCCGAAGCCGATAAACATCGGAATCATTTGCGTCAGGAAGAAGGCGAACATGATCTGTTTGCCGCCCTTGAACGTGAACCTCGCCAAGACGTATGCGCCCAGCATCGCGATCAGAAGAACGACTGCGGCAGCTACAAGCGAGACAAGTAAGCTGTTGACGATGTAGATGTGGAACTTCGATATTTTGAAAATATTAATGTAGTTTTCAAACGTAATGTGCTCCGGCCAATATTGCAGCGGCAGCATAAAAATTTCGTTCTGCGGCTTCAGCGACGTAATGACGATCCAATAGAGCGGAAACACCATGAAGACGAAAAACACGGACAAATATAGCACTTTCCCGCCGAGTCCGAGCGTACGCAGCTTCGAATTCATCAGAAGTCACCCGCTTTCTCGGAACGGGTCGCCGCCAAGTAGAACAACGTGTACAGCACCAAAATGCCGATCGCAACGACGCCAACCGCCGAAGCCTGGCCATAGTCGCCCGCGAAAATAATTTTATCGAGCATAAACGTCGTCAAGATGTGCGTCGAACCTGCCGGCCCACCTCCGGTAAGCGAATAGATCAGGTCCGGCGAGTTAAAAATCCAGATGACGCGCAGCAGCGTCGTCGTGATAATCGTCGGCATGATGTACGGCACGGTCACGCTCATCAGCTTGCGGAACCAGCCCGCACCGTCCATATCGGCAGCCTCGTACAGCTCGCCCGGAATCGATTGCAGCGCGGCGAGCAGCATAATGGCAAAAAACGCGATCCCATACCAGACGTTCGCCGTAATGACCGCAGCCATCGCCCAACCCGGATCGGACAGGAACGCGATCCGCTCCTGAATGAGCCCCGTCTTGAGCAGCAGGTCATTAATGACGCCGATTTGCCCGTTGTACATCCAACGCCAGATGATACCGATCAGGAAGCCGGACATCGCCCACGAGTAAAAGACAAACCCTTGGTATACGCCCCGACCGCGAAACTTCTTCTGCAGCATAAGCGCCAGAATGAACCCGAGAAAAAATTGAAAAAACAACGATACGAATACCCAATAAGCGGTATTGATCAAAGTATCCGAAAACTGCAAATTGTTGAAAACCGCTTTGAAATTATCCCAACCGATAAAATGGACATCATTCAAGTCGAACAGCGTATACTTCTGAAACGCCATGCCGATACCCCGAATAATGGGGTAATACGTAAATCCCGCCACAAGCAACAGCGCGGGCAGCAGGCACAAAACAATGAACGTGCTGGTCCGGCTCAAACGGAACGCGGCCAAACGAAAAGGCTCTCTCTTCATGCTCCGTCCCTCCTGCTTCATTCTCTAAGATAGAATACCGGCTAGCGCCATCCTGATCTTATATTTGAACAAAACGGCGACGGGTAGCGTCAGCTTTCCCGCCGCCGCGGAGCATTACTTCTTGTTCTGCTTTTCTTTCGTCCAGTATTCGTCCCACTTCTTGAGCGCATCTTCGATCGACATCTTGTTCAGAATGAGCGCTTGCCCGTCTTCCTGATTGATCTTGTTGAATTCACCCGAGCCCGCATAGTCCGTGGCCGGCTTCACGGCGACGTAATTTTCCGGCTTGGCGTTCATTTCAAGATACGGGGCATACGCTCCCGTTTTGAAAAACTCGTCGTCCGCAGCCGTCGTATGAATCGGGATGAGTCCGACCTTTTTCGTGAAGAACAGGTTTTCCTCCGGGCTCGATAAGAATTGTATCAGCTTCCATGCTTCTTCTTTATGCTTGGAATAGGAGGTCATGCCCCAGCCAGCCGCGCCAACCCCGAAGTGCGCTTGCCCTTGCGGTCCCGTCGGCAGTGGAGCCGTCGCCCAAGTCCCTTCCTTCATCTTCTGCTTGGTCACGTCGATCACTTCCGGGTCCTGCAGCAGAATCGCGGTTACGCCGGACACGAACCCTTCGACCATTTCCGGATAGCTCCAGTTGAGCGAATCCTTCGGCGAAATATCCTTATAGATGTTCATGTACATCTTCATCGCTTCAACCGCTTCCGGCGAGGAATACATCGTTTTTCCGTCTTTCAGGAACATCGAGTCGTCCGGATTGATGTTGTTGCCGTTATAATCTTGAATGATCTCCGTAATATAGCCGTTCGCCCCTGCGCCGCCGCGGAATGAATAACCGTAACGGTTGTTCGCGGGGTCGGTCAGCTTCTTGCCGGTTTCATAAAGCTCCTGCCACGTCTTCGGCGGTGTAAGCCCCTTCTCGTCGAACCAATCTTTGCGGTAAAACATGATTTTCTGATATAACCCATAAGGTATAAAATAAGGCGTATTGTCAATATAGGTGGCCATCGACAAAGCATTGCTGTTTAACGTCTTGTAGCCGTCCCACTTGTCTGTATACGCTTTCAAGTCTTCGATCCATTTGTTTGTGACGAACTGCTTGGCGGTTATGTCCCGCACTTCCAGTACATCGAGCTCTTCTTTGGCTGAGAGCATCTGGGCGATCTTGTTGTCTGCGCTTTGCAACGGCGGCGAAATCAAATCCACCTTGATGTTCGGGTTCTGCTCCTCGAACTTGGCAATCATCTGTTTGATGACGTCCGTTCGCGTCGGACTCGTCAAGCTTTCGATCATTTTCAGCGTTACCGTATTTCCGTCCCCGCCCCCGCTGCACCCTGCTGCGATACTGGTGAACATGGACAGGACTACCGCGACAAACCCCAATTTTCTACCCTTCAGCTTCAAGAAGCAACCCCCCATAAAATCGGATTTTATATTATAAAAGACTTATGCCTTCTATAACCGAATCTATGCGATGCCTGTGACTGAGCGTGTAGCTTATTTCACGAATGACTGCTTGCTTTCACCCTATTCAACTATGTACCTGTCATACAGGTTGCTTATAAAAAAACTATAGTATACAGTATGGTCACTGTCAACACTTGGACGAGCGAAAATTTGAAATTCATCTGATGCCTTACATACTCTGCTACACTTATACATTGCGAATCGCTGTCTCCACGATGTCCATCATGCGATCGAACTGTTCCCGTGCCCGAACCTTATCTTTGCTGTGGATCGCTTCGGCCATCGTACGGTGCAGCGGCCGGGTATCGTCGAATATTTCTTGTTTGCCGAACGGTGCGACCCAGAACTGGTGGAACATCGCCCATATCGATTCTACAAGGCTCTGAAGTACCGGATTGCCGGAGGCTTCATATATCGTCTGGTGGAACCTCATATCAGCCGCGGAGTTCTCCTTGCCTTCCAACGTCTCCAGTTGGTGCAAGTACAGATCGAGCTGTTGCAGCTGTTCCTCCGTCGCCCTTAAAGCCGCAAGCTCGACAGCAGCCCCCTCCATTGCCCGGCGTACCTCAAGCGCGTACAATAACGCGTTTTTCTCATCTTCGACCTTCACCTTGGCGGATATGTGATACAAGTCGCCATCCTTCACGTAAACGCCTTTGCCGTTCTTCACTTCGACGACGTCCGTCGCCTCCAAATAACGAAGCGCTTCTCTTAATGAGGACCGGCCGACTCCCAGCAGCTCCATCATCTTCTCCACCGACGGCAGCTTATCGCCATTCTCCAGCTTATTGACGGTTATGTATGTTTTGATTTCATTTGCCACTATCTCATGCATCTGCATTTTATTGATTTTTCTCATCAAAGTGCACCTATCCTTCCAAGTTATTCTGCGTTAGAGCTGTAAACCTGTCTGATAGTTTAATCATAGAAAGAAAGGCAGCCCATGTCAATCCGTCACCACATATCCAATCCTAGCCTGCTTCATATCCCACAGCACTGCCCCTACACGCCTCGCACTAAAAAACAAAAACGACAGGGATGGAATCCCTGCCGTTCTCGGCCATCAACTATTCCGTTGTGTATGGCAGCAAAGCGATTTGACGCGAACGTTTAATCGCTGTCGTGAGCATACGCTGATATTTAGCGCTTGTTCCCGTTACACGGCGAGGAAGGATTTTTCCGCGCTCGCTGATAAACTTACGGAGCAAGTCGATATCTTTATAATCGATGTGCGTGATTTTGTTTACAGTGAAGAAGCACACTTTGCGACGTTTGTTACGTCCGCCTTTACCGCGTCCGCCGAACTTTTTGTCACCGCGATCTTCGTTATCTCTTGGTTTGAAGCTCATTCATCTCAGTCCTTTCCAATCAAAATGGCAAATCATCGTCCGAAATGTCAATCGGCTTACCGTCGTCGGAGAATGGGTCTTGATTGCCGCGCGATGCGTTCGAGCTTCGACCGCCTCCGCCACCGCCGTATCCGCCGCCACTGCTTGGTGGAGCATCGTCACGTACGAAACCTCCGCCTCCGCCGCTTCCTTCACGGTTGGCGGATTCCAAGAACCGGACATTATCGGCAATAACCTCGGTCACGTAAACCCGTTTACCTTCGTTATTATCATAATGTCTGATTTGAAGTCGGCCTTCCACCGCTGTCAGCCGGCCTTTGCGAAGGTAGTTCGCGCATGTTTCCGCTAGCTGGCGCCACGTTACAACCGGGATAAAATCCGCCTCGCGCTCGCCTTGCTGGCTGCTGAACGGACGATCTACCGCGATCGTAAACTGCGTTACGGCAACTCCTGCAGGAGTGTACCGCAACTCCGGATCTTTAGTTAATCTGCCGATGAGAATGACACGATTAAGCAATCTAATCCCTCCCCTGCGATTATTACTGCTGCACGGTTAATTACGCAACATCTTGTACGATCAGGTAACGGATTACTTCGTCAGTAATCTTCATTACGCGCTCAAGCTCAGCTACGATTTCAGGTGTTGCATTGAAGTTAACCAATACGTACACTCCGTCACGGAACTTGTTGATCTCATACGCAAGACGGCGTTTACCCATTACATCGTGCTTCGTAATTTCGCCACCGTTGGAGATGATGCCTTGGAATTTTTCGACCGTCGCTTGAACAGCTTCTTGTTCAATATCCGTGCGAATAATATACATCACTTCATATTTGCGCATTGTAGTCACCTCCTTTTGGACTAAACGGCCCCGCTGTATTTCAACGAAATACTGCCCTGAAGGCATGGGAGCAAGGAGCGAGGAATAAAACTCGCACCATATAACTATAGCAAAATGAACCAGGCATGGCAAGTGCCACTTCAAGCCAGCGCCGATTGAATCTTTACGCTCAGCTCTGGAACATTTCGCTTAACATCTTTCCTTCATCTAACGGTAACAATAACGCTTGAACCTAATCTAATTCGACATGGAGGTGAATCTCATGGGCGAACGTACCGAATTCAGCATGGGTGACCGAGCGCCGAATAACGGGGAATATATCGAGGTTGGCGAAAACGATTTTCATATGGGAATTAACAACCCCCGTCACATATCCTTAAAGAAGGGCGATCCGTTCCCGGAACCGACGAATAAAGACCGCAAATGGAAACGGAAAGCCAAATAACATTTCTTCGACCGCCTTGCATAAGAAATGCTCGATCCGGACATTATAATATCGACGGTACGAAGAGAGGTGTGGTTCCGTTGAACGAGTCAGCGAAACAACCGAAGGACGATCTTTTCTACTCGATATAGAAGCGGAGGGATGTGCTAAAGACACGTACCCGTGCTTGTAAACACATTGTATTGTAATAACAATGCAACCGAGGTTTCTCTGTAGATGTTAGAGAAGTAAAAATCCAAAAAAATCGTACCGTCATCTCCCGTCCGGGAGACGAAAAGAGATCCGAAAGGATCTCTTTTTGTTTATTTGATTGAATTACTCATTAAAAAATAAAAAATCCCCAGCATTTATTCAACGCTGAAGATTAGTTTACGATATATATGTATTACTGAAAGTTCCATGGCGGATTTAGAGAGTGGGATACGCTCCATTTCATTCCGCGACTGCGAAGTAATGCTTCGAAGCTTATGCTCCGACGAACCCTCCGTGGGTTCTCATCCCCTACTATTCGAAGATGATAAATCATGGCGGAGAGAGTGGGATTCGAACCCACGCACGGCTATGAACCGCCTAGCTGATTTCGAGTCAGCCCCCTTGGGCCTCTTGGGTACCTCTCCGTGTCTGAAAAAGCGGACATTTGTTATTGTAGCACAAACACCTTCATGTTGCAAGCTCTATTTATGAACAAGCGAATGCCTTATTATAAACCGGTTCCGCTCTCGCTTCCATCCTTTTGTTCCGCTGACCGCAGCACCTTTTTCAAGTTTTTTTCAAACTTGGCTCGCGGGATTAGAACACTGTGCTTGCAGCCTACGCATTTAATTCGAATGTCCATACCCATCCTAATTATTTCCATTTCATTCGAGCCGCAAGGATGTCCTTTTTTCATCTGCACGACATCCCCAAGCTGGAATTGCTTTCGCTCCATACCTACCCTCTCCCCCTTTTATACTACACTATCCACAGTCTGCATAACTTTTTGTATAACGTTTCTATTCACATGTTAACATAATTTTCGCCTTGTTTCTTAAAAATTCCACGAATCTCCACCCGTTCCGTTTCGATGATCGACTTGACCTCGTCGTAGGCTTCCACCTCAAACTGAATGGACAAAGCGCAACCTGCCGTAATTTGCTTCGGCGTCGGGCAGATGTCGATTTCGATATCGGCGTATTCCAGCAGCATCTCCGCGCGAAGCGCTTGCTGTGTAGAGTCAAAAGCGATCAGCATGTCCATCGCATTCCGTCCTTCTTCATCATTTTTGTCCATGTGGCTTACAAGAAGCATTCTTCGCATAACCATTATACTATCTCGCACTCGAAAATATATTTTCCTCTAAAAGCCTTGTACGTCGTATAAAAGATTCCCCCCATCCATATACTAGTAACACCATGCAGACGGAGGGGATGCCGATGTTTTCTATCGATCGCCATGAAAAAAAAGAGACGCCCGTACTCAAAGTTTCATATACGGATTCCACGGTTCATACCCAGCTTACCGAACGAATGGTCCAGCAGCTGTCCGCCGTTTCAAGCGATCGCGAAATTATTGTCGTTTGTGTCGGGACCGACCGTTCGACGGGGGATGCTTTGGGACCGCTTGTCGGTACTTCTTTAAGCAAATACCGCAATCCGGGTTTTCGTTTATACGGTACGCTGGATGAACCTGTCCATGCCGTTAACTTACAAGATACGTTGAATCACATTCAATCCTCGTCAAGCAAACCTTATATTGTCGGTATCGACGCTTGTTTGGGACAAGTGTCCAGCGTCGGTGTCATTCAAGTCGGCAGTGGACCCGTGAAGCCCGGGGCCGGCGTGAACAAAGAATTGCCGCCGGTCGGGGATATGCATGTTACCGGGATCGTGAATGTAGGAGGATTTATGGAATATTTCGTTCTGCAGAACACGCGGCTCAGCATTGTTATGAAAATGTCAGATATCATTGCGAACAGCCTCTATTATGCGATCAAACAAATACGCGGTTCCTTTATTTCTTTTGCAAGGCTTGAGTAAGTGCCTGCTTCTCTTCCGGGGTAAGCTTGTATTCGGATTGTCCCTCTTGCACAGGCTTCGCGTACACATACGTTTCTTCCCGGCTATGTATGCCGGACAATACAATACCGCTCTGATATTCATCGACAACCGCCAGCGAAAAGCTCAAATCACTGCCGAGCCCCGACGAAAACGCATTGTACCGGACAATACCGACATTCCCTTTCATCTTCATCATCGAAGCGGCCAAATGGTGCAGCTGCGACCCGTGGTCTTCGCTCCGTCCCTGAAGCTCCTGGATCGTATGCTGCATCTTGATGATCACTTGCTCCAAGTCCTCCACGCCGGTGCCATTCATCATTTGCGCATAACGTTTGCGCAGACGTTTTAACGAAACGGATAATTGGATCACGAGGATGAAAAAAAATAACATGACCACAGCAGCAGCCGCTGCAATGATCGGCATATAATCGTTCAGTATGTCGGACACCTTGTTCTCTCCTCTATTCTTGTCTATGCTGTCGCTCTAGGCTGCACAATGGCTCCATGAATTTACGATGTCCCTCCGGCGAAATGAACGGAAATTTCCTTCACCGCTTCGACTAAAGCATCCACCTCTTGTTCCCCTGTAAAATATCCGACGCTCGCTCGTACGGCGCCTTTATCCGATGTACCTGCGGTCTGATGCGCGAGCGGAGTACAATGATAACCTGCACGGACCGCGATGCCGAAGCTTTGATCGAGAATAAAGGAAACCTCCGAGCTATCCGCCTGCTCAAGCTGAAAGGCGACGATCCCCGTTTTGTCCTCGCCGATGTCCGGTCCAAGTATGCGCACGCCGTTTATTCGCCGCAGTCCGTCCATCATCTTCTGCGTTAAGCTCCATTCTTTAGTATGGATCGTTTCCACCGTCTCATGCAGCACAAATTTGACGCCCTCATTCAGTCCAGCGATGCCCGGCGTGTTCTGCGTCCCGGCTTCATATCGGTCGGGCCTCACCTTCGGCTGATCGATTTCCTCCGATTGACTTCCCGTTCCACCATAATGCAGCGGCTCCAGATCAAGCTCCGGATGAATGTATAATCCTCCGGTCCCTTGCGGCCCCAGCAGCCCCTTATGCCCCGGAAAAGCCAACATATCGATCCCCATGCCTTCAACATCAATCGGCAATACGCCGGCCGTCTGAGCCGCATCTACAAGCAGCTTTATCCCTCTAGCCCGGGTCATCTCACCAATCTGGCTTACCGGTATAATCGTACCCATCAGATTGGAGCTATGGCTGCATACAACGAGCTTCGTATCGGCCCGCAGTGCATTTTTTAAATCCGCGATATCGAGTCTGCCCTGGGGGTCACTCGGCAAATATGTAATGCGAACGCCGAATTTGGCCTTCATATACTCGAGCGGTCTGCGCACCGAATTATGCTCTATGGAGGTACACACCACATGATCGCCCGGTTTCAAAAAGCCTTGAATCGCTAAATTCAACGCTGACGTTGTATTAAGCGAAAACGATATATCGTTCGGGTTCTTCACCTTGAATAGTTTGCCTAAATTTTTGCGCGTTTCGAACAATACGCGACTGGCGCGCACAGCCATCTGGTGGCTTCCTCTTCCGGGATTCGCCGTATACTCCAGCATGCACTGACTCATCGCCTCGATAACAGCAGGCGGCTTCGGCCACGATGATGCGGCATTGTCTAGATAAACAACCCCCATCCCTTCACTCCCTTTCCAAGGATATACGGATCAGATGTCTACACAAGGATAAACGGCTAGCACGGTTTGACTTCGGCGTATTCGTTTACCGATGAAATATCAGATAAGTTTAGGACAAACTTTTACTTCTTATAATTTCAGAAAACGGTTCGACCGTCTCCCTCTGTCCATTGGTTTCCGGTGGAATATTATCCTCATTCCGCCCATTTAAGCATTCATTGAACTTCCGAACAACGTTCGCCTTTTTTCCACTACATTTCCATGACGATTTGCACCGAAAAAAAGTAGCATATCTTAGTTTAATCTTTCCGAAGAAAGAAAACAACCGAGATATGCCACAGCTATCATTATGCATTCGATTGCAGCAATTCAAGCAATCTGTCCAAATCTTGCCGGGAATAATACGCCAGTTCAATCTTCCCTTTATCTTTATTGTGTTTGATTTTCACCGTTGTTTTAAACAGGTCACGCAAACTGTCTTCCACTTGCGTAATGTATGGATCCTGCTTCTTCAGCTTCGGTTTCTGGTTTTCTTTTTCCTTAACCTTCTCCTCCAGCTTTTTAATCGCATCCTCCAGCTCTCGAACGCTCCACTCGTTTTTGATCGTCAGATCAGCCAACTCTTTTTTCATCGCGTCGTTTTTGACACCGACAATCGCACGCGCATGTCCCATCGATAATGTTCCACGTGAAACATGATTTTTGATTTGCTCCGGCAATCCAAGCAAACGTAAGAAGTTAGCGATATGAGAACGGGATTTCCCAACCTTCAAGCTGAGCTCCTCTTGCGTTAAAGAAAAAGAATCAATTAACGATTGATAGGCTACTGCGATTTCAATCGCATTCAAATCCTCGCGCTGCAAGTTTTCGATCAGTGCAATTTCCATGACTTGCTGATCGGAAAATTTGCGAATGACTGCGGGAATCGTTGCATTGCCGCAAAATTGAGATGCGCGGAACCTACGCTCGCCGGCAATGATTTCGTAGCCTTTTAGTACGGTACGAACGATAATCGGTTGAATGACGCCGTGCTGCTTGATCGACTCCGCCAGTTCTTTGATCGAATCGTCATTGAATTGCTTGCGCGGCTGATATGGATTCGGACGCAGCTGCCCTAACGGAATGTCGACTACTTTGTCATCGTCGCTCACGCCTAGCGATGGAATTAATGCTTCCAGTCCTCTGCCCAAACCGACCTTACTTTTCATACGTAATCACTTCCTTCGCAAGTTCAAGATACACTTCTGCACCCTTCGATCTCGGATCGTAGGTGATGATGGATTGTCCATGGGACGGCGCTTCGCTTAAACGAACGTTTCTCGGGATAATCGTTGTGTATACTTTTTCTTGGAAGTATTTTTTTACTTCCTCAATCACTTGAATGCCTAAGTTCGTTCTTGCATCGAACATCGTCAGCAATACGCCTTCAATTTGAAGACTTGTATTTAAATGCTTCTGTACAAGACGAACTGTATTGAGCAGTTGGCTTAATCCTTCGAGCGCATAATACTCGCATTGAATCGGAATGATCACCGAGTCGGACGCCGTAAGTGAATTTACGGTCAAAATGCCAAGCGACGGCGGACAATCGATCAATATATAATCGAACATATGCTTTACGAGGTGCAGCGATTTTTTCAATCGTACCTCGCGGGAAATCGTAGGCACCAGTTCAATTTCGGCACCTGCGAGCTGGATCGTTGCCGGGATGATTTTTAAATTCGGAATATTCGTATCGACCATTGCATCCTTCGGATGAATGTCGTTAATAATGACATCATAGATACAATACTGAACATCGGCCTTATTAATGCCGATGCCACTCGTCGTATTCCCTTGCGGATCGATATCAACTAACAAAACTTTGCGGCCAAGCGAAGCTAGCGATGCCCCAAGATTGACGGATGTTGTTGTTTTACCAACCCCACCCTTCTGATTCGTTATTGCAATAATTTTTGACAACCTGTCCACCTCAAGTTCATTTTCATTAACATCGTTTCCCCAAAGATAAACGACTTGCGCCGACTGAATCGGCGCGTTCTTACCGATGAAAACCGCACAAACGACAGAAAAGCGGTCGATGCCGCTTTCTCAGCGTTACATATATTGTAATTCGGCCTATCGTTTCGGTATACGAATCACGATCTCGTAATGATCTTCATGATCCTGCTCGGCCGTTTTGATGTGCAGTCCGGAGCCCGACACCAATTCAACCGATTGACGAATCGTATTGACGGCAAGACGGACATCTTTTGTAAAAGAAACCCGCTTCGATTTCTTAATCTTCGCCGCTTCTTTATAGAAATTGACCCGAGCTTCCGTCTGCTTGACATTGAGCTCTTTCTCGACAACATCCTTCAGAACTTTCACCTGAAGGTCTTCCGATTCTAATGCAAGAAGCGCTCTTGCGTGCCGCTCCGTAATGCTGCGATCGAGCAAGGCGTTCTTGACCGGCTCCGACAAATTCAGCAGCCGTAATTTATTGGCGATAGTCGACTGACTTTTTCCTAATCGCTGTGCTAAGCTTTCTTGCGTTAAATCGTGAAGCTCAATCAACTTCTGATAAGCAATCGCTTCTTCAAGAGCCGTTAACCCTTCACGCTGAAGATTTTCAATTAACGCAATCGACGCTGCTTGCGAATCGTTAAATTCGCGGACAATGGCAGGGATCGATTCCAGTCCAAGTTTTTTGACCGCTCTCCATCGCCGTTCACCGGCAATAATCTCATGACGGCCGTTACGGATTCGTACGACGATCGGTTGAATGACGCCATGCGTTTTTATCGTTTGGCACAATTCATCGATCCGCTCGTCATCAAATATCGTACGAGGCTGATACGGACTCGGTACAATGTCAGCTACCGGTATGCTTTTTACTTCGTCCGTATTCGTCTTCTCCGTTAAACCAAACAATTTCGATAATTGCTCCTTCATACCGTTTGCTACCACCCGACATTATGTAAGATACAAAACCGTTTGTGTCACCGAGATATTCGCCAATAGGCTCACAAATTAGGCAGTCAGCGGTACATGGATACGTACCCCATGTTATGCCGTGCCGAACGTTTCACTGCAAACCACGTTTGAAAGTATGCGTTTACTCAAGCTTTTTCTTCAACGGAAGAGCATAAGACCGATGACACCATCAGAGTTACTATGACCCTATCATTTTGAAGAAAAAAAGAGAAGTGCCACAAACGAATGCGCCAAGAATAAACGGCAATCGCCATTTATGAAGCGAACCGTTTATTTAGGAAATGAAGATCTGTATAGGGTGAAAGTTGTATATGACTACAATCACCGTTTATCCTGCCCACACACATCGTCTAGTTAGTCAAGTTGCTATCACTTTATTAATTCTCCACGATTGTTTCGATTTCCTGCTTGACCTCATGAGACTTCCTAAAAATAATGTTTCACGTGGAACATTCAACGGCCGATTAACGGCATTTTTAGAGGAATTCCCGCTTTGCGCGGGTATTTTGCTGGAGTATTGTCATTTTTGTGAACAACGATAATGTGTCGACTCGATTGTTCAATCGGAAGCGTAAAAGGATGAACATGCTCTAATTTGCCGTTCAGCTGCTTCAAGCTATAGCCTGCTTCCGTAATTTCCTCGGTCGGATCCGAACCCTTCATCGCAACAAACTTGCCGCCCTTCCGAGCAAACGGCATGCAAAATTCGGCTAACACGTTTAATCGGGCTACCGCTCTTGCAGTGACGAGGTCAAACTTATCCCGATAGTTCGGGTTACGGGCAACATCCTCCGCCCGGCCATGCACGCATGTCACCCCGGTAAGTCCGAGTTCGCCGACAAGGTGGGTAAGAAATTGAATGCGTTTGTTGAGCGAGTCGACGATCATGACATCGATATGCGGAAACAATATTTTTAACGGAAGGCTTGGAAACCCAGCCCCCGAGCCGATGTCCGCCATCGTATGGACTTCATTCATAGGCAAAAAGAAAGAAAGGGAAGCAGAGTCGTAAAAATGTTTTACGTACACCTGCTCTCTTTCCGTTATTCCCGTCAAATTCATTTTTTCGTTCCATTCGACGAGCAGCTTGTAGTATGTCTCGAACTGCTGCCATTGCTGACCGCTTATAGCAATACCCTGTTCGGAAAGCATACCGCTAAATAATGTATAGGTTTGATCCATCGTTAGTTTACCCTCTTGCCGCGGTCACGCGGTTGTAATGTTCGAGATAGACGAGCAATATGGAAATATCCGCAGGCGTTACGCCGGCGATCCGGGAAGCCTGGCCGATCGAGATCGGGCGAATTTGTTCGAGGTTTGTTTTTGCCTCATTCGCCAATCCGTGAATGTCCTTATATACGATATCCTCGGGAATCCGCTTTTTCTCCATCTTCTGCAGCCGTTCCACATGCAACAGCTGTTTTTCGATGTAGCCGGAATATTTGATCTGGATTTCGACCTGCTCCTTCATTTCATCCGTCAATTCAGCCTGCGACGGCGACATCCGCTCGATATGTGCATACGTCACTTCCGGACGGCGAAGCAGCGAGATCAGATCGACCGCGTTATTGAGAACAACGCTGCCCGCTTCAGTCAAGATTTGCTGGATCGTTTCCTCCGGACGAACTTTGGTCGTTTTCAGGCGTTCGATTTCTTGATCTACCATCTCTTTTTTATGCATAAAACGATCAAAGCGCTCTTGCGTGATCAAACCGATATCGTAACCGATCGGCGTCAGCCGCAAATCCGCATTGTCATGACGCAGCAGCAGCCGGTACTCGGCACGCGATGTGAGCAGCCGGTAAGGCTCGTTTGTTCCCTTCGTCACGAGATCGTCGATCATGACGCCGATATAGCCTTGCGAACGGTCGATGACGACCCCATCCCTGCCTTGCGCTTTGCGCGCCGCATTGATGCCGGCCATGATGCCCTGCCCTGCCGCTTCCTCATAACCCGACGTGCCGTTGATTTGTCCTGCCGTGAACAAGTTCGGCAGCACTTTCGTCTCCAGTGTCGGCCACAATTGCGTCGGAACGACGGCATCGTATTCGATGGCATAGCCGGTTCGCATCATTTCGACTTTTTCAAGCCCCGGTATGGAACGCAAAATGCTCAACTGCACATCCTCCGGCATACTTGTCGACAAGCCTTGGACATAATATTCCGACGTATGGCGTCCTTCCGGCTCCAGGAAGATCTGATGCTTCGGCTTATCGCTGAACCGTACGATTTTGTCTTCGATCGACGGGCAATATTTCGGCCCCGCTCCTTCGATCGCTCCCGAGAACATCGGCGCACGATGCAGATTATCGCTGATGATCTGATGCGTCGTTTCCGAGGTATACGTCAGCCAACATGGAATTTGCTCATTCGTCGACGAGGTCGTTTCATACGAGAAAAATTTCGGATTGTCGTCGCCGGGCTGAATTTCCGTTTTCGAAAAATCGATCGTATCTTTGTGCACCCGCGGCGGCGTTCCGGTTTTGAAACGAACAAGCTTAAGACCGATATTGCGCAAGCTCTCCGACAATTTCAGAGACGGCTGTTGATTGTTCGGCCCGCTCTCGTACATCAATTCGCCCATAATGATTTTGCCGCGCAAATACGTGCCCGTCGTCACAACGATGGACTTGGCGCGGTATTCGGCCCCCGTCTTCGTCACGATGCCAACGCATACGCCGTCTTCTACGATGAGCTCTTCCGCCATCCCCTGACGCAAAGTCAAATGATCGGTCTCCTCGATCGTTTTCTTCATCACGTGCTGGTACATGAATTTGTCCGCTTGTGCGCGCAATGCGTGAACGGCAGGTCCCTTCCCTGTGTTCAACATCCGCAACTGAATGAACGTTTTGTCGATATTGCGCCCCATCTCTCCGCCGAGCGCGTCAATTTCGCGAACGACATGGCCTTTGGCCGGTCCGCCGATCGACGGATTACACGGCATAAAAGCCACCATGTCCAGATTGATCGTGAGCAGCAGCGTTTCGCAGCCCATCCGCGCCGATGCCAATGCCGCTTCGCAGCCTGCGTGGCCCGCGCCGATGACGATGACATCGTATTCCCCTGCCAGATATCCCATGATTAAACCCTCCTTAACGTTTTGCATGCTGCAAAACAATTGTTGATAGGATACATCCTATCGATAATTTATCGTTGTCCACAGTCGGACAAGTATGTCAACACCATCCCTGCGGATAAATTCAACCGTTTATTTCGGAAACTTATTCACAAGTGGATAACATTTTTCTTGCCAAGAAGAAAGAAAGAAAAGAACATCCTACACAAAGTCTTCACAGAGTGAAACTGAATTTCACTAGACAAGACAATTGCGCGCTACAACTTTCCTTCTCTCCCCCTACTCCTCTTTACTTCCCGTCATCCCTACATCTATTTACCCAGACAAAATTGGGAGAAAATTTGATCGATGAGCGAGTCTCCTACCGCATCGCCGATCACTTCGCCAAGCGATTCCCAGGCGCTTCGTAGGTCGATTTGGATCATGTCGATCGGGACCCGCATTTCAGCCGCCTCATATGCATCCTTGAGTGAAGTATATGCCGCGCGCAGCAAATGAATATGCCGGACATTGCTCACATAAGTCAAATCGTTCGACTCCAGCTTGCCGCTGAAAAACAACGAAGAAATCGCCTGCTCCAGGTCACGCATGCCTTTCTGCTCCCGCACCGCCGCAAGCACGACGCACTCTTGCGGGAATGCCGCATAGACCGCATCCATATCGACTTGCCGCGGCAGATCGCTTTTGTTCACGATCACGATGGATTGCCGATCCTTCACCTGCTCGATCAACTGAAGCTCATCCTCATGCAATGGCTCGTTCCCGTTGATCACAAGCAGAATCAGGTCCGCTTCGGCCAGCGCACTCTTCGATTTTTCTACGCCGATTTGTTCGACAATATCCGACGTTTCCCTCATTCCCGCCGTATCCAGCAGTTTGAGCGGAATGCCGCCAAGCGTAACATATTCCTCGATCACGTCTCGCGTCGTTCCGGGAATATCGGTTACGATCGCCTTATTCTCCTGCGCGAGCGCATTGAGCAGCGACGATTTGCCGACATTCGGCCGCCCGATAATCGCGGTAACGATCCCTTCGCGAAGGATTTTGCCCTCATTCGCGGTTCTCAGCAATTCGTCGATTTGGGCCATAACGATATTGCATTTATCTTGAATAAGCGACGCCGTCATCGATTCGACATCGTGCTCCGGATAGTCGATATTCACCTCGACATGCGCCATCAATTCGATTAATATATGCCGCAGTTCTTTGATCCGATTCGACAATACGCCTTCCACCTGCTTCAGCGCCACCGAAAACGCCCGGTCCGACTTCGACCGGATCAAGTCGATAACCGCTTCCGCCTGCGACAAGTCGATGCGCCCATTCAGGAACGCGCGTTTCGTGAATTCGCCCGGCTCGGCCAGCCGAACCCCTTGGCGCAGCAGCAGGTCCATCACCTTCTTAACCGAGATGACCCCGCCGTGGCAGCTAATCTCGACGACATCCTCCATCGTAAACGATCTCGGCGCCCGCATCAACGTGACAAGCACCTCTTCAATCCGCTCGTTCCGCTCCGGGTCGACAATGTGTCCATAATGCACCGTATGCGAAGCCGCATCCGTCAGTTTTTCTTTCGATTTGAAAATGCCATCCACGCGAACGATCGACTCGGGACCGCTCACGCGTATAATCGCGATGCCGCCTTCGCCGACGGCCGTCGAAATGGCCGCTATCGTATCGTACATCATCCGCTCCACCTCTTTTCCTTCCATTCCATAGGCTTGCCAACCGTTACTTTCTCTATGAGTCGAACTTGAACGACAAGCTCCTCTTGGTATATACAAAAAATGCAATGACTGCGTCGCATGCGCGAAGTCATTGCATTTCATCATGTGCGCATTATCGCATCGTAATGACGATTCTGCGGTTAGGATCTTCGCCCTTGCTGTACGTCTTCACCTTCGGATGGTCCTGCAGCTGGGCGTGAATGATTTTCCGCTCCTGCGGCGACATCGGCTCAAGCACGACCTCTTTCCGCGTTCGGATCACACGGCTTGCCAGCCGGTCGGACAGTTCCTCCAACGTCTTTTTACGGCGATTTCGAAAATTTTCCGCATCGAGCACGATACGAAGATAGGAATCGGAATAACGGTTAGCGACAATATTGACCAAATACTGCAGCGAGTCAAGCGTTTGGCCGCGGCGGCCGATCAGCATGCCAAGCTCCTTGCCGGTCAAATTCAGAATAACACCGTCTTTGTCTTCTTGCTTTTCTACGGAAACGTCAATATCCATCGCTTGACATACGTTTTGCAAAAACAAGATCGTTTCTTCGACGGCATCCGGAATATACTCTAGCTCGACTTTGGCGTCTTTCGAACCGATCAGGCCGAACAACCCTTTCGACGGTTGCTCCAGCACCGTCAATTTCACGCGGTCTTCGGTCGTATTCCATTGTGCTAACCCATTCTTCAATGCATCTTCTACCGTTTTACCCGATACGACAATTTTCTTCACTTCGAAGGAACCTCCTTGTTCTGCTTAGAGCCTCCATACAGGAAATAGTTTTGCACGATCGTGAAGATGTTGCTGTAGATCCAATAAAGCGGCAGCGCCGCCGGGAAGTTCAGGGCCATAACGAAAATCAGCACCGGGAAAATAAACATGAGCCCTTTCATCTGAGGTGCCGCCTGCGACGCCATCATTTTCGATTGAATGAACGTCGTTGCCGCAGCGATAACCGGCAAAATGTACAGATGATCCGGTTCGCCCAGCTTCAGCCATAGGAAACTATGTTCCCGAATGACCTGGCTTGTGTAAATCGCGTTGTAAAGCGCAATAAACACCGGCATTTGAATAATAAGCGGCAAACATCCGGCTAGCGGGTTAACCTGATGCTTCTGGAACAGCTTCATCGTTTCTTCCTGCTGTTTCTTCGCATCGTCCTTATACTTCTCTTTCAATTTCTTCAATTCAGGCTGCAAAGCTTGCATCGCTTTCGAGCTGCGCACTTGCTTGATCGTCAACGGCAAAATAAGCGAGCGAACGATAACCGTGAGCAACAGGATCGATAAACCGTATTGCCCCCAGAACCAGTTTGCAAACGTATCCAACATTAAAGCGAAATAGTAAACGACATTTTTCTCCCAGAAGTTGCCCTGGGCCAATCCTTCGGTTGTCGTCGTATGGCCGCTCTGTGTGCAGCCTGACAGGAACAATACTAGCAGAACAAGAGCCGCGAGTACGTACCATTTCCGCGAATTCTTTCGAGACAACATGCAAAACTCCTCTCTGAACCGTCCATATCCATACTAAACTATACCATATGTTAGACAACAAAGAAACAGCCTCACCTTTTCAAGAGAGAAGCTTTCCTTAATAGATGAAACACGCTTTTTTCGAGCTGTGCGTACTCCATGGAAACGGCCGGCTTGCGGACGATAAACACCAAATCGAAGTGCTCCGCGATTTCGGCTTCGTGCAGCCGCATAATCTCTTTGAGCAAACGGCGCATGTGGTTGCGGACGACCGCATTGCCTATTTTTTTGCTGGCGGAAATGCCGACCCGGAACGGATTCGCTTCCTTATTCGGCAGCACGTACAGCACCAATTGATGATTGGCCACCGATTTGCCGAACTTGTACACTTTGCTGAAATCTTCTCTACGGCTTAAACGCAATTGTTTTTGCAAGGGCAACTCTCCGTCTAGTCTTGAAACGGACTCGGATTACGATCAACGTTTCTTTATCCATTATTATACTTGGGCAAAATCGACCTTTTTATACTAAAAAAGACCACATGCCGTGGTCTCGTTCGGTTACGCACTCAGTACTTTTCTTCCTTTTTGACGACGAGCGCTCAGGACTTTACGTCCGTTCTTCGTGCTCATTCTCTTACGGAAACCGTGTACTTTTTTGCGCTTGCTGACATTCGGTTTAAACGTCGGTCTCATTTAGAATGCACCCCCTCACAGGTAATACGTTACGCATAAAACACCTTTATACATTAAACCATGTTCGGTTCCAAAAGTCAAACAAAAGCTGGGCGATCCTCGTGCCACTTTTTAGGAACATGTGCATAAGTAAAAATGAACAGGAAAATTATCAACAGAGCGCGAACTGTGTATAAAAAAATCGAAGCGCTGGCGAAAAAGGTCGGTCCTCAACAAATTATAAACAATATGTAGTGGTGTAGATAAAAAATATACACAACCTGTTGAATATGTGGATAAAAACAGGCGATTCGTTGAAAAATAAGGGTTTATCTGCTATGATGATAGTGTTTTGATTGTGGGCGGCTCCGATTTTTCCTCAATGTTATTAACAGCCTGTGGATAAGATTGTGAACAAAGTTCATCCCTATGTATAAGTTCCTCAAGAATTCTCTGAGCATTGTGGATATTTTCGACACCATTCGATATTCCTCATCTATTTGCGGCATGCGCCGTACCGCACCTTTGTCATTACTTTGAAGGAGATGAACGTACCTGTGGATGGCCATAATTACGAATTATGGCAGCAAGTGCTGTCTTTAATTCAGACCAAATTGAGCAAACCAAGCTTCGATACATGGTTCAAATCGACAAGGGTTGCTGTATTCAATGATGAGAAACTCGTCATCACGGCGCCCTCGACGTTTGCAGTGGAATGGCTGCAGAACCGTTATACGAAGATGGTTCGCGAGACGGTATTCGAGCTGCTCGACCGCCAGGTCGAAGTGCAGTTTATTGAAGATACGAAGTCGCCGGACGTCGCCGTACAGCAGCCGCAGGTTCAGATCGCGAAGCCGGCTGCCGCCGCTGCGGACGAGCCGTTCTATAATATGCTAAATCCCAAATATACGTTCGATACGTTCGTCATCGGCGTCAATAACCGGTTCGCGCATGCCGCCTCGCTGGCCGTCGCCGAAGCTCCGGCCAAATCGTACAATCCGCTCTTTTTGTATGGGGGCGTGGGATTAGGCAAAACGCACCTTATGCACGCGATCGGGCACTACATTTTGGAGCATAACCCGAATAGCCGCGTGCTTTATATTTCGTCGGAGAAATTTACGAACGAATTCATCAATGCGATCCGCGACAACAAGGGCGAAAGCTTCCGGAACAAGTACCGGAACATCGATATATTATTGATCGACGACATTCAGTTTTTGGCCGGCAAGGAGCAGACGCAGGAGGAGTTTTTCCATACGTTTAACGCGCTGCACGAAGAGAACAAGCAGATCATCATCTCGAGCGACCGGCCGCCGAAAGAAATTCCGACGCTGGAAGACCGACTCCGATCCCGGTTCGAATGGGGTCTGACGACCGACATCCAACCGCCGGATCTCGAGACGCGGATCGCCATTCTGCGCAAGAAGGCGAAAGCGGAGAACCTCGATATTCCGAACGAAGCGATGACGTACATCGCCAACCAAATCGATACGAACATCCGTGAGCTGGAGGGCGCGCTTATTCGCGTCGTCGCTTATTCTTCGCTGATTAATGCCGATATCTCGTCCCATCTGGCTGCGGAAGCGCTGAAGGACATCATTCCGTCCAGCCGGCCGAAGATGATTACGATCCAGGACATTCAGATGAAGGTCGGCGAGCTGTACGGGCTCAAGATCGAAGACTTCAAAGCGCGAAAAAGGACGAAAGCCGTCGCATTTCCGCGGCAAATCGCCATGTATTTGGCACGCGAGCTGACCGACTATTCGCTGCCCAAAATCGGCGAAGCGTTCGGCGGACGCGATCATACGACCGTCATCCATGCCCACGAGAAAATTACGGGCGTGCTGCAGCAGGACCAGGAATTGTACAAAATCATTCATAATTTGACGGAAAAAATAAAAAATCCAACGTGAACAACCGGGGAGCCTATGCACAAACTATTCACATGTGGATAGGCTTTTTCTATACCGTCTCGCCTTTGTTATCCACATATTAGACGTCCCTACTACGATTACTAATAAAAATATATATTATATTAATCTATGCACATGCGGATAACTTTAGAACCTTCGGCGGAACGAATCACGAATATGGCTTAAGGAGCGACACGATGAAAATTTCGATTTTAAAAAACGTATTGAACGAAGCGATCCAGAATGTATCCAAAGCGGTGTCCAGCCGTACGACGATTCCGATTCTAAGCGGCATTAAGGTCGATGTGACGCATTCCGGCGTAACGTTAACCGCCAGCGATACCGATATATCGATTCAGAGCTTTATTCCGACCGAAGCCGGCGACGATGTTCTTGTACAGATAATCCGTACGGGAAGCGTCGTTTTGCCTTCTAAATTTTTCTCGGAAATCGTCAAGAAGCTGCCGTCGCAAGAAGTAGAAATCGAAGTCATTGAGCATTTTCATACCTTTATCCGTTCCGGTTCTACCGAAATTCAGATGGTAGGCCTCGATCCGGAGGAGTATCCGGTATTGCCAAGCATTGAGGAAAACCATGTATTTTCCGTATCCGGCGACCTGCTCAAAACGATGATTCGTCAAACGGTGTTTGCGATTTCCACGACGGAATCTTCGCCGATTCTGACGGGCGTCTTGTGGAATTTGAAAGGAAGCCAATTGAAGTTCGTTGCAACCGACCGTCACCGGCTCGCAAGCCGCCAAGCCAATATTCAAGCCGATGAGCAGATCCAATTCGGCAATGTTGTCATTTCCGGCAAAACGCTGAATGAACTTAGCAAAATCGTTCCGGATCAAGACACGGTCGTCGATATCGTCGTCGCGGACAATCAAGTGCTGTTCAAGGTCGACCATGTGCTGTTTTATTCGCGCATTCTGGAAGGCACGTACCCGGATACATCCAAGATTATTCCGCAAACGTTCGAAACAGAACTTATTATGGACACGAAGCAGTTTACCGATGCGATCGATCGGGCATACCTATTGTCACGCGAGGAAAAAACGAACATCGTACGGCTGCAGACGCTCGATAACGGAACGATCGAAATTTCGTCGAGCTCGTCGGAGCTCGGCAAAGTAACAGAGCAGGTCGAAGCGAAGCATTATGCGGGACAACCCTTAAAAATTTCGTTTAACTCGAAATATATGCTGGACGTACTCAAAGTTATCGACAGCGAGTCGATTCATCTCGGATTTTCCGGCGCGATGAAGCCGATTATCGTGAAGCCGACGGATCATGTCGAAAGCCAGCATCTCATTTTGCCTTACCGAACGACGAATTGATGCGGAGAGGAAGGAAAGCGGCATGAAATCGATCGCGATTCAAACGGAATACATTACGCTCGGGCAATTTCTGAAGCTGGCCGACTGCATTTCGACCGGCGGACATGCCAAATTCTTTTTGCAGGAAACGAAAGTGATCGTGAACGGCGAGCCGGAAAACCGCCGCGGCCGGAAGCTGTACCACGGAGATACCGTCGAAGTGGACGGATGCGGGAAGTTTGCGGTCGAAAGGAAGGCATGAGCCTTGTTCCTCAAACGATTAACCGTACGCGATTATCGCAATTACGATCAACTGGAGATTAGTACCGACCACAAGGTTAATATTTTTATCGGCTCGAACGCCCAAGGGAAGACGAATTTGCTCGAAGCGATTCTGGTTCTTGCCTTGACCAAGTCCCACCGGACGTCGAAGGATAAAGAACTGATTCGCTGGAATGAATCGGTTGCCCATCTTTCGGGCGAGGTGGATAAGAAATACGGATTGTGCAAGCTCGACCTGTCGATTTCGACGCAAGGCAAAAAAGCGAAAATCAACGGGCTCGAGCAGCGCAAACTAAGCGATTTTATCGGATCGTTAAACGTCGTCATGTTCGCCCCGGAGGACCTAGAAATCGTCAAAGGAAATCCCGGCATCCGGCGGCGTTTTCTCGATATGGAGATCGGCCAGGTTCACCCCGCGTACTTGTACGAGCTGCAGCAATATCAGAAAATTTTAGTGCAGCGCAACAACTACTTGAAGCAGTCGTACCAACAGCACAACCTGAACGCGGCCATGTTGGAAGTCTGGAATGAGCAGCTCGCGGCAAGCGGTGTTAAAATCATGAAAAAAAGGCAAAGCTTTATAAAAAAACTGCAAGTGTGGGCGGAAAAAATTCACGATGGCATAACAAATGGCAAAGAACGGCTCGAAATCGTCTATAATCCGTCGCTAGAGCACGACGCGTTGGAAGATGAAGCTGTTTTATCTGACCGATTTATGGTAAAGTTATCACAAATGCAGGATCAGGAAATGCGCCGCGGCATGACGCTTGTCGGACCGCATCGCGATGACCTGTCCTTTTACATTAATGGGAAGTTTGCCCAAACGTTTGGCTCGCAAGGCCAGCAGCGGACGACCGCCTTGTCGCTCAAGCTGGCGGAAATCGAGCTGATCGGCGAGGAAATCGGCGAATATCCGGTACTGCTGCTGGATGACGTATTGTCCGAATTGGATCGGAATCGGCAGACGCAGCTCATCGAAACGTTCCAGAGCAAGGTGCAGACGTTTATTACGACGACCGGCATCGAAAGCGTTGACTTGAACAAGCTTCAAGGCGCGAATATGTTCCACGTGGATCAAGGCAAAGTACTGTAGGGCGTACGGCGGCCGCCGGCTTAAGGCGCACCCTATGCGAAGGAGTTGGCAAACGATGTACATCCATCTTGGCGGGGAAAAAATTATTCGTTCCGCGGAACTCGTAGCGATTTTTGATATATCGATAGAGCAATCGTCCAAGCTGTCCAAGCAATTTATTTCTCATGCGATCAAAAGCAAAACCGTGGAGACGATCGGGGAAGAGGAAGCGAAGTCCATCGTCGTCACCCTTGAAAAAATATACTATTCACCAATCTCGTCATCGACGTTGAAAAAGCGCGCCCATCATTTTGTTGCGCCTTAACCCGTGCTATACTGAATAAGAAGAAGTAGATGGAGGTAGGCAAATGAGTGAGCATACTTATGATGAAAGCCAGATACAGGTACTCGAAGGTCTTGAAGCGGTTCGCAAAAGACCCGGCATGTACATCGGTTCGACGAGCGGCAAAGGTCTTCATCATCTCGTATGGGAAGTTGTCGACAACAGTATCGACGAAGCGCTGGCCGGCTATTGCACGAAAATCGACGTCATCGTCCATCAGGATAACAGCATTACCGTCATCGATAATGGGCGGGGGATCCCTGTCGGCGAAAACGCGAAGCTGAAAAAATCGACGCTTGAAGTCGTCATGACCGTCTTGCACGCAGGCGGCAAATTCGGCGGCGAAGGCTACAAGGTGTCCGGCGGTTTGCACGGCGTCGGCGTTTCGGTCGTGAATGCGCTATCCGAACTTGTCGTGGTGACGGTCAAATTGAACGGCAAAATCCACCGTCAGGAATATCGCAGAGGCGTGCCGCAATATGACGTGAAAGTGATCGGCGAAACCGAAGAAACGGGAACGACCGTAACGTTTAAGCCGGATCCGGAAATTTTCACGGATACGACCGAATACGAATACGATACGCTGCAAGCACGGATTCGCGAGCTTGCCTTTTTGAATAAAGGGATCGAAATTACGTTAACGGATGAGCGCACCGGCGCATCCGGCAACTTCAAATACGATGGCGGCATCATCTCGTTCGTCGAATATTTGAACCGCAATCGCGAGCCGTTGCACCAGCCGCCGATTTATGTCGAAGGCTCCAAGGATAACATTCAAGTCGAGGTTGCGCTGCAGTATAATGACAGCTATACCGAGAACATTTATTCGTTCGCGAACAATATCAACACGCATGAAGGCGGTACGCACGAGTCCGGCTTCAAAAGCGCGTTGACCCGGATCATTAACGAGTATGCGCGCAAGACGAACATGATTAAAGACAACGACTCCAACTTGTCCGGCGACGACGTTCGTGAAGGCTTGACGGCGATCATTTCTGTCAAGATTCCGGAGCCGCAATTTGAAGGACAAACGAAGACGAAGCTTGGCAACAGCGAAGTCCGCGGTATCGTCGAATCGTTCTTCGCGGAGAAGTTCCAGGAGTTCTTGAACGAAAATCCGGCCGTCTCCAAGCGGATTATGGAGAAGGGGCTGCAGGCTGCGCGTGCCCGGGAAGCCGCCCGCAAAGCGCGCGAACTGACGCGGCGCAAGAGTGCGCTGGAAGTAAGCTCACTTCCGGGCAAGCTAGCCGATTGCTCGTCCAAGGATGCTTCAGTCAGCGAAGTATTCCTCGTCGAAGGTGATTCTGCCGGAGGCTCGGCGAAGCAAGGACGCGATCGTCACTTCCAGGCGATTCTGCCGCTCAAAGGGAAAATCCTTAACGTAGAGAAAGCCCGTTTAGATCGGATCTTGTCCAACGACGAGATTCGCGCGATCATTACGGCGCTCGGAACGGGGATTGCCGACGATTTCGACATTACGAAGGCACGTTACCACAAAGTCATTATAATGACCGATGCCGACGTCGACGGAGCGCATATTCGTACGCTGCTGCTCACGTTCTTTTATCGTTATATGCGCAAAATTATCGAAAGCGGTTATGTCTATATCGCTCAGCCGCCGTTGTTCAAGCTGGAGCGGAATAAAGTGGTTCGATATGCGGGAAGCGAAAAAGAACGGGATGAAGTTTTGGCGGAATTCGGAGAAGGCGTAAAGGTCAACGTACAGCGTTACAAAGGTCTCGGCGAGATGAACGCGACTCAGCTATGGGAAACAACGATGGATCCGGAGAGCCGCACGATGCTGCAGGTAACGATCCAGGACGCCATGGAGGCGGATGCGATGTTCGACACGCTGATGGGCGACAATGTCGAGCCGCGGCGGGAGTTTATTCAGCAGCACGCAAATATTGTTAGAGATCTCGATTTTTAAAATAAATAGATGCAGCATTGAAATACGCACTTTAGTGATAGCTTACGAAAATAGTTTTGCTACGCAAAACTAAGCGGATGCTTACGAAGATAGTTTTGCTCCGCAAAACTTTTAGGAGGGGTGAAGCATGGCTGAAGAAAATCATTCCCAGATTACAGACCGGGATATCGGCGTAGAAATGCGCGATTCCTTTATGAGCTATGCGATGAGCATTATCGTCAGCCGCGCTCTGCCTGATGTAAGGGACGGATTAAAACCGGTGCACCGCAGAATATTGTACGCGATGTCGGAGCTTGGCATGGCGCCGGATAAACCATACAAAAAATCGGCGAGAATCGTCGGTGAAGTTATCGGTAAATACCATCCGCACGGCGATTCGGCTGTTTATGATACGATGGTCCGGATGGCGCAAGACTTCTCGCTTCGTTACATGCTTATAGACGGGCATGGCAACTTTGGATCGATTGACGGCGACTATGCGGCCGCAATGCGTTATACGGAGGCGCGTCTGTCCAAAATCTCGTCCGAAATGCTACGCGACCTGAACAAAGAGACGGTTGATTTCGTACCGAACTACGACGGCGAAGAGCAAGAGCCGGCCGTACTTCCCGCACGGTTCCCGAACCTGCTCGTCAATGGCGTATCGGGTATTGCTGTCGGTATGGCGACGAATATTCCGCCCCATAATCTAGGAGAGGTTATTGACGGATTGCAGGCATTCATGCGTAATCCCGATATTACTCCACTGGAACTGATGCATTATATTAAAGGCCCGGATTTCCCGACATCCGGATATATTATCGGCCGGGAAGGCATCAAGCAAGCTTACGCGACCGGTCGCGGCTCCGTTACGATGCGGGCCAAGGCAACGATCGAAGAGAACAACAACAAAGCGAGAATTATTGTCCACGAGCTGCCGTATCAAGTGATTAAAGCCCGTTTGGTCGAGAAAATCGCCGAGCTTGTGCGCGAGAAGAAAATCGACGGCATTACCGATTTGCGCGACGAATCGGACCGTAACGGGATGCGCATCGTGATCGAGCTTCGCCGTGACGTGAATCCGAACGTCGTTCTGAACAATTTGTACAAGCATACCGCGATGCAATCGAACTTCGGTATCAACATGGTCGCTCTCGTTAACCGCGAGCCGAAACTGTTGAATCTCAAGGACGTGCTTTATCATTATTTGCAGCACCAGATCGAAGTTATTCGTCGCCGCACGGAATTCGACCTGCGCAAGGCGGAAGCGCGCGCTCACATTTTGGAAGGGCTGCGCATCGCGCTTGACCATTTGGATGAAGTCATTGCGCTGATTCGCGCTTCAAAGACCGACGAAGAAGCACGCGATGGGTTAATGTCCCGATTCGGTTTATCGTTCGAGCAGGCCCAGGCGATTTTGGACATGCGTCTGCGCCGTCTGACCGGTTTGGAACGCGAGAAAATCGAGGCCGAATATGCCGAATTGCTGCAGAAGATCGCCGAATACAAAGCGATCCTCGCGGACGAGCAGCTCGTGCTGGACATCATCAGCACGGAGCTGAACGAGATCAAGGAACGATTCGGAGACGAGCGCCGGACGGAAATTACGATCGGCGAAGACAGTATTCTGGACGAGGACTTGATTCCGCAAGAGGAAGTTATCGTGACCGTAACGCATACCGGATACATCAAACGTCTGCCGTTAACGACCTACCGCAGCCAGAAGCGGGGCGGCAAAGGCGTAATCGGTATGGATACGAAGGATAACGACTTCGTGGAACATTTATTCGTAACGAACTCGCACCATTATTTGATGTTCTTTACGAACAAAGGCAAAGTGTACCGGATCAAAGCGTACGAAATTCCGGAGCTCGGCCGTACGGCAAGAGGGACGCCGATCATCAACCTGATTCAGATCGAGCAGGGCGAAACGGTCAATGCGGTCATTCCGGTGCAAAGCTTCGATTCGGAGCATTATTTGTTCTTCGCATCGAGACAAGGCGTCGTTAAGAAAACGCCGCTTGACGATTACGGCAACATCCGCAAAGGCGGCCTGATCGCGATTACACTGCGTGAGGACGACGATCTGATCGGCGTCAAGCTGACCGACGGCAACAAAGAAATTATTATGGGGACGAGCCAAGGGATGTCCATTCGATTCCCGGAACAGGACGTGCGTTCGATGGGCCGCTCCGCAACCGGGGTCAAAGGCATTCAATTGGACGAAGGCGACACCGTCATCGATATGGACGTTGTCTCGACCGACGATGACGTACTGATCGTAACGTCGAAAGGCTACGGCAAACGGACGCCAATGGACGAATACCGCGTTCAGTCGCGCGGCGGCAAAGGAATCAAGACGCTAAACGTAACGGCCAAGAACGGCCCAGTCGTTTGTCTGAAGGTCGTTAATAACGACGACGATCTGATGATTATTACCGCTTCGGGAACATTGATCCGGATGAGCATGTCCGGCATTTCCACGATGGGCCGGTATACGCAGGGCGTTCGGTTAATCAATATACGCGAAGACGATACGGTTTCGACAGTTAGCCCAACGGAAAAGAGCGAAGAGGTCGATTTGTCGGAAAACGCAGAGGATGAAGAGGGAAGCGAATCTTAATTCGCTTCTTTTCCTTAATTTTTGGATGAGAATGTTCTACAGCAAGATGGAATTCGGCGAAAAGAAGGTGTGAATGGATGGCAATCGTTCCCGTATCACAATTGAAGCCCGGTGAAAAGTTGGATCAGAATGTCCATACCTCGCTTGGAGGCGTGCTGTTCAACAAGGGCAAAGTCATCACGTTGCGCGAGATCGAAATATTGCAAGCTTTTCTCGTACCGTCGGTATCGGTTGAATCAAAGGGGCGTTTTGAAGATCAGGGCAAAGCGGAAGAATTAAAGGCTGGCGAAGAGGCGAACCCAACACCGCACCCATTCCATGCCGAATACGACAAGATGCTTGCTTTGCTGAAAAAAGGGTTCAATTTCGCAAATTCCAGCCATCCCGTTCCGATGTTGGACATTCGGACACAACTGGAAGCGCTCATTGCCCAAATCGATTACTACAACGTTTTGACCTTCGCACCCAAAAACGCGAATAAACACGATTACATGTATCATAACGGCATCATGGTTGCATTGACCTCGTATGTATTGGCGAAGTGGCACAGCATGCCGCCGAAGGACCTGATGCAAATCGCACTCGCGGGTTTATTTCACGATATCGGGAATATGAAGGTCGATCCAGCCCTTCTGAATAAACCGGGCAAGCTGACGTCTGAGGAGGCGGAAGAAGTCCGGAAGCATACGATTTACGGTTATAACATCCTGAAGAATGTTCCCGCGCTGAATGAAGGGGTTAAGTTAGCTGCGTTGCAGCATCATGAAAAAATGGACGGAACAGGGTATCCGTTAGGAGTCGGAGACGGCAAAATTCATACGTATGCCCGTATTGTAGCCATCGCCGATGTATTTCATGCCATGACCTCTTCACGCAGCTACAAGGATGCGTCTTCGCCTTATCTCGTGCTGGAGCAGATCTTCTCGGAATCGTTCGGCAAGCTTGATCCTGTGCTCGTACAGACATTTATCCATCGCGTAACACAGTTCCACAATGGTACGGTCGTCCGATTAAGCGATAACCGCGTTGGGGAAATCATCTTCTCCGATCGCGCGAATCCTACCCGCCCATGGGTGAATGTCGATGGAACGATCGTCAATTTAACGATCGAAAGGCAGCTTTTTATACAAGATGTAATCAAAATTTGAAAAAGCTTGCAATTGTATAGCGATCTGTGGTACATTATTTCTCGCCCCTTCGGAGGTAAAGATGATGGATCACAGATTTTTTGTTTCTGAATCACCTCGAAAAAGTTTTTTAAAAAAAGCTTGCAAAGAAGTAGGCGAATGTGATATATTATAAAGGTCGCCAATGAAACGGCGATAAACGAAAAAAGAAACGAATTGTTCTTTGAAAACTGAACAACGAGCGAATAAGCCAAAGTTTTAAAATGAGCACAAATCAGCTTTTCTTTAATGGAGAGTTTGATCCTGGCTCAGGACGAACGCTGGCGGCGTGCCTAATACATGCAAGTCGAGCGGAGTTATTCCTTCGGGGATAGCTTAGCGGCGGACGGGTGAGTAACACGTAGGTAACCTGCCTGTAAGACTGGGATAACTATCGGAAACGATAGCTAAGACCGGATAGGAGCTTTCCCCGCATGAGGAGAGCTGGAAAAGCGGAGTAATCTGCTGCTTACAGATGGACCTGCGGCGCATTAGCTAGTTGGTGAGGTAACGGCTCACCAAGGCGACGATGCGTAGCCGACCTGAGAGGGTGAACGGCCACACTGGG
>NZ_JBVYOJ010000018.1:0-161002 GCF_056120465.1 Paenibacillus sp. sgz302148 | reverse complement strand
TTCCTCCTCTGAATGGGTCTCGACAACTACATTCTAAACGAGGATTCTGCCTATGGCTCCCCCTTTTTTAGAGAACCTAGCATTTTACACAATTATATAGACTCAACTGCGTGAGGTGGCAGAAGGACGAGATTGATGCACATTTGCAGCTATTTTTTGTTTTTGTGCGGTTTCGCAGGAAAATAACTGTACAATCGCAGGAATTCCATGAGAGTCGGAGTCAGCACTCCTAGAAATTCTGGGAATCGGAGTCAGCACTCCTAGAATTCCATGAAAGTCGGAGTGAGCACTCCTAGGAATTCCATAAGTGTCGGTGTCAGCCTGCAGTGATATCGCCTCAGATTCGATATTCGCTTTAAATGTTGAAAAATCCGAGCCGGACGGCTCGGATTTTTTTCTGTAAAGACACTTAGCGCTCCGGGTTCACCCCCGGCAATACCGTATTCATACCATCCGCGAACTTCCGGCAATGAACCGCTACCGCTGCTTGCACCGTTCCGCGGCACTTTTACCCGCCGTATACCCGGTCATATCATCCGCGAACTTCCGGCGATGAACGCTATTGCTGCTTGCACCGCTCCGCGGCGCTTTTACCCGCCGTATACCCGGTCGTAAACGCCGCCGTAATGTTATAGCCGCCGGTGTAACCGTGGATGTCCAGCACTTCGCCGCAGAAAAACAGTCCCGGCATCAGCTTTGATTGCAGTGTCTTCGGATCGATCTCCTTCAGATGGACCCCGCCGCCCGTAACGAACGCTTCTTCGATCGACAGCGTGCCGTTCGCATCCAGCGGAAACGCCTTGAGCAGTTTGGACATCTCGATCCATTGCTGCTTCGGAATGTTGTCGTAGGTTGTATCCTCGCGCAGTTCGGCTTTGCCGAGAATGACGGGAACGAACCGCTCCGGCAAGTACCCTTTAAGTACGTTTTTGATCGCTTTCTTCGGTTCGTCTTTGGCTAGCCGCAACGTTTCGCTGTAGACCGTATCGGCCGATTTGTCCGGGAAGAAATCGATCGTCAGCCGTACCTTACTCACCTGGAACTGCTTCCTAACTTTTACGACGAACTGGCTGCAGCGCAGCGCCGCAGGTCCGGATATGCCGAAATGGGTGAAAATCATGTCGCCTTCGTGCTCGATGATTTTTTTGCCTTTCGGATTCCATACCGACAGCGTAATATCGCGCAAAGACAAGCCTTGCAGCTCGCGGCTGCGGATCAACGGTTCGTTCGAGGTGATCGGCACCTCGGTCGGATACAGCTCCGTGATCGTATGGCCGGCAGCCTCCGCCCAAGCGTAGCCGTCGCCGGTCGAGCCGGTATGCGGCACCGACTTGCCGCCGCTCGCGATAATGACGCAGCGGGCGCGGTACGTTTCGCCGCTTTTCAGCTTGACGCCGGCGACGCGCCGGTGGCGTAAATTCGCCGAGTCAGGCTCCGCTGCCGGGTCGCTGCCGCTCAAGTCCCCTCCGCCGGCCGCATTTTCAAGCGGCGTTTCATTGCCGCCGGCGACATCCTCGTACAACACCCGCGCAACCGGACTGTTGACGCGAATGTCCACGCCCTGTTGCCGTACCCGGCCGACCAGCGCGTCAACGACGGTTTTGGCTTTGTCGGACACGGGAAACATCCGTCCCCGATCCTCTTCTTTCAGCCGGATGCCCATTCCTTCGAAAAACGCGATAATGTCCCGGTTACCGAACGTTGCCAGCGCGCTGTGCAAAAACCGTCCGTTCCCCGGGATGTTGCGGATCAATTCGTCCTGTTCTTTCGCATTCGTTACGTTGCAGCGTCCGCCGCCGGAAATGCCCAGCTTGCGGCCAAGCTTGTCTCCTTTGTCGACAAGCAGCGTCTTCGCTCCGTTCGCGCTTGCCGCGATGCAGGCCATCAGGCCGGAAGGCCCTCCACCGATTACAATGACGTCATAACTCATAAGGTTCAGCAAACTCCGTTTCGCTCAATATATAACGTATCATACCGCATAACGTGACGTTTGCCAAAAATCGCAGCCGAAACTGCCGAAGCGAGGCATGTATCATGTGGCACATCCGCATATTTCGTTCGCATGCGGTCGACCACGGCCATGCAACGCCAAATCGCGAGTTGGAGGCTGTATAGCTCCCGCTACCTGTCTCTTGCCATCGTTTGGAAAAAAACGCGACGCCCTCAGCTTTCCACCGGCAAGGTATCCTTCATATATTCTTCGAGCGTGAGATTTTGCTCTACAATATCCTGTGCGATGTCTGTACCGACGAAACGAATATGCCATGGCTCGTATTTGTAGCCGGTAATGGCTTCCTTGCCCTCCGGATACCGGATGATAAACCCGTATTCATGAGCGTGCTTGTCCAGCCAATCCGCTTCGTCGGTTCCGGCAAAACAGTCCGTCGCTGCGCATTTGCCCGTGCGGCCCGAGACGTCGATCGACAGTCCGGTCTGGTGCTCGCTATGCCCGGGCTCGGCGCTGTAACGGCGGGCGGCTTCCAAGCCGTCTTTGTTCACATAACGCTGAAACAGCGTTTTTTGCGTTTGTTCGGAACGGTAGGCCGATACGCCGGCCAATTGAACGCCGTCCTTCGCGGCTCCGTCGAACAATTGCTCCAGCGCACGCGCGGCGGGTTCGCGCATCAATCGTTTTTCTGCCTTTTCTTTGAAAATATAAGGCACATCGGGCTCGACCAAATCGCTTGGCTTGTACCCTTTGGGCAGCTTGTACCATTTATTGACGAGCACATCGGTTTGATCCGGCTGGGCGACGACGTGTATCGCGGGTTTGCCAGTCGATGAATCCGATGTATTCCCGTTCGAACCCGGCTTTGCTTCCGGTTTCGATTCCGCAGAGTTCTTGCCGCCATCGCTTCTTCCCGGCTTCGTTTCGTCCGCATTCGCCGAATCGCTTGCATCTGCCGGGGGCAGAGGCTTATCCATGCTTCCGGCAGCGGGAGAACGCGGTAGATCGGCTTGCTGCGCCGTCGATACGGAGGCACGTCCGGCATTGTATCCTAACCCAAAAATAACGATTGCGGATAATATCCACAAGATGAATCGAATAAGTCGTTTTGATTTTTTCATGATGTAATCTCCAGTTGTTATCGATAATAATTAGACTGCTTTTGAGCCGATAAGGTTACTGGAAAATGTCATGAAATATATGGGAATCCGTAATCGGCGGGCTGCAAATGTTCTGGGCCCTTCGCGGGAGATGGGGATACGTGCCGTTTTGCCCATTTTTGTTTACTCCGCCTTGCTTGCTGCTCTGCATTGCCCGCGTATGTACTGCAAAATAGAGGGGAATGGCGAAAAATGTCGAAATATAAAATATACCACACCAATATGTATGCCAAACGAATTAAACTGCTACTGGAATAATATGTGTAAATAGGTACGCGGGACTATTTTGCGGGGGAATTTCAGAATTTGTACAGTTTCTTGTTATATCATGATCGATGCCCAGATAATGCGCCTGAAGGCCATTTCGTTTCATAGTTATTGGTTGTAAATTGGTTGTAAGGGGGTTGACTATCATGAACGATCAGGTTGCCAAGAAACGTCCTCTTCTTTGCGTAGTGAACGGGGGACATGACGAGTTCATTGCCGCCGGATCGACGGAGCTCAATTATCGCGTCGATGCGCTTGAATCGAATCGGATATCGGAGATCCATGAACGGTTCGACTCCATGAATCCGGATTGTGCCGTTATTTTTCCCGAGTCTCTCGGGGCGCAAATCAAACAAAATCCAGCTGAGTGGACAGAATTTAGAGAGTACTGCGAAATGAGGCATATCCCGCTTGTCGCCATCATCGGCCATGAGGAACGGGAACTGAAGCATGCGATTTTGGCCGATGCGTTTCTGGCTCATCCGGTGGATCAGACGGAATTTCTGTTGCAGGTGAAAAAATTGATCGAGCGAAGGCAGCGAATTCTCGATCAAATCGTCATCGATCCATTAACCGGCGCGAACAATTATCGGTATTTGCAGCGCGAGGTTCAAATCCAGCTTAACGATATGAAACGGTCGCACGAGACGTTTTCGCTCGTTTACGTCGAATTGGACCCAATAGCTTCAGAGAACCAAATGACCAAAAGCGCATTGACGCAAGCGCTGGTCGATTTTATCCAGAAGAGCATTCGTCCAACCGATTGCCTGGCGCATCATGTCGAGGACGGTTTTGTTCTCGTTCTGCCGAAAACCGTCAAAGATGACGCCATGAAGCTGATGAGCCGGCTTACGAAGCTGTTCGCCGATGTGCCTATCGATACGCCGAACGGGGCAATCAGCGCAACGTTTTCCTCCAAGGTGCGGGAATTCGTGGATGCCGGCCTGTCGGCGGAAGAATGCCTTGCCCTAATGCCGTTCGCAAGCGAAACGGATCGGGGGGATCGGCGAGGACTCGTGCTGGACGGAGCGCAGCATGAAAAGAAAGCGTCGGTCCGTAAGCTGAAGCTGGCGATCATCGACGACGACCGGTTGATTCGCGAGATGCTGAAGCATCAACTGTCCGATATCGGGGAAAACCTGTACGACGTCGAAATCAAGACGTTTGCCGACGGCGAGGAATTTTTCGAAGATCCGTGGCACAGGCAAAATGAACGGTATCTTGTTATCGTCGACCGTATTATGCCCAAGATGGACGGTCTGGAAGTTTTGCGCCGAATCCGCACCGGCTACGACCGAAGAAGATATTTATGCTTCGTGGTCAGCAGTAAAGGGGCGGAAACCGACATTGCGCTGGCCATCCAGAGAGGCGCCAACGATTACATGGTGAAGCCGTTTAGCTTGAAGGAGCTTCGCGCCCGAATCAAGCGGCTCATAGGCGGTTTGCGATGACATACCTTCTTGTGCTGCTGCTGGCCGTCATTTCGTTAGGGCTGCTGCTTGCGATTTACATCTATCTGGTTTGGCGAAAAGCGTTGAATCAGTGGCGCGGAACCCAAGAGGCCCGCTGGCTCAAGGTTCATTCTCACGATATCGAAACATATTTGTTTACCGGGCAAGGAGGCCAATCCTTCGTACCCGTCAAGGAATATCAGTATAACGCTCTGGAGGACACATTCAGCGGTTTTCTAGGCAATTTTAAGTTCGATAAAGGGTTTGACCCGATCGGGACGTTCGTTGAGCAATATTTTGTCCGGCGGTATCAGAAGCGGCTTCGTCATGGGCGCTGGAGCGAACGGATGAATACGCTGTATTTTATCGATCTGTTCAAAATCGAAGCGATGCAGGACGAGCTCGTCCGGCATTTGTCAACCAAACGATGCACCCCGGAAGAACGGTACGAAATTTTTCTTTTGCTGGCGGATTTCGAGTATAAGAATTTAATGGAGCTGCTCAAAGGATCAAAAGACATTCCCGCGTTTTTGTTAAACGAGCTGATGAGCCGTCTCGTTCACCAGGATAACGTCGATGAATTTGCGGGTTCCTTCTTTCAGTTTTCCGGTTCGTGGCAAGGAGCGATTCTGGAAGTCGTCCGGGATAAAAATTTGCGTTCCGACAAGCTGCAGTTTCTGCTTGAACATTTAATCACATCGGAGCATCACGAACTTCGGGTCAAATCGCTAAAGACGATTGCGGCGCTAGGGTACGTCTCGAACACGGATCTGATCGTCCAGCTGATGGAGGAAAACATTGGGAGCGGTTTTTGGGACACTCCTCAAGCCGCCGGGGAAAAGCTGATGACTGCGCGGTTAATGGGAAGTATCCGGCATGAATCGTTTATTCCTTTCCTGAACCGGCTCATCGGTGACGGTGTTTACGGCGTTCGGTCGGAGGCGGCCAAGGCAATACGCCAATATAAACAAGGCAAGGAATTGCTTCAGTCGATGGGTTCCTCGCATGCAGACCCGTACGCCCGCTCGATATGCCAGGAATGGGCAGAGAGGAGTCTTGATTATGAGTGAAATTTTAGATATTCTCCGGTATCCGTTCCTGATCCTCAACCAGGTGATTTTCGTTTATTTTATCGCGATTTGTTTGTTTTATTTATTTTTGTTTCTGCTGTCGTACGGTCGGCTGAGAAAAGAATGGGGCCTGCACAATGTGGAGCCTTACAAAAAAATGAAGGATTCCTCGTTCACGCCGCCGTTGTCCATCCTTGTGCCTGCCTACAATGAGGAAGCGGGCGTGATCGGCACCGTACTGTCGCTCGTTACCGGCAGCGGGAGGCTGGATTACCCCCAATTCGAGGTTATTGTTGTGAACGACGGCTCCAAGGATCAAACGCTGCAAAAAGTGATCGAGCGGTTCAAGATGGTGCCGGTCAAAAACAAAGTGCACCAAAAGCGCAACGGCATCGAGACGAAGCCGATTAAAAACGTATACCATTCGGAAATTTATCCGAACCTCATCCTCGTGGACAAAGAAAACGGGGGCAAGGCGGACGCCTTAAACGCAGGCATCAACTTGTCCAGATACCCTTATTTTGCCTCGATTGACGGGGATACGGTTCTGGATCCGGATTCGTTTCTGAAAATCATGAAGCCGATCGTCGAAAACGCCGACGACGAAATATTGGCTACCGGCGGCAATGTCCTTATTGCGAACGGAAACACGGTCGTGCAAGGTCAAGTGAAAGAAACGAAGCTTTCCCGGAACCCCCTTGTCGTGATGCAAAGCATCGAATATATGCGGGCGTTTTTGACGGGGCGGATCGGTCTCAGCCGGGAAAATTTGCTGCTCGTCATTTCCGGCGCCTTCGGCGTATTCAAGACGTCGCGGGTCATTCAAGCGGGCGGATATAAAGCGGATACGGTCGGCGAAGACATGGAGCTGGTCGTGCGAATGCACCGGATGAATCTGGAGCAAAAATGGGGAGCCAAAATCGAATATGTCGCCGATCCGGTTTGTTACACCGAAGCGCCCGAATCGCTCAAATATTTGCGCAGGCAGCGCAGCAGGTGGCATCGCGGCTTGTTCGAAAGCTTGTGGACGCATCGCAAAATGATATTCAACCGCAAGTACGGAACCATCGGGCTCGTCGCCATGCCGTTTTATTTTTTTGTAGAATTTTTAGGACCGCTGGTTGAGTTTTTCGGATATACGACGCTGCTGATCGATCTGATCCTGGGCAGAGTGTATTTTCAATATGCGCTGATGCTGTTCGCCTTAATGGTGATGTACGGGTCGTTCCTGTCCATGGGCGCCGTGCTGCTCGAGGAATGGCGGCTCGGTAAATACCAGAAAATTTCGGACCTGAACCGGCTGCTGTTTTATGCGTTGTCGGAAGCTTTCTGGTATCGGCCCATGCTTACTTTATGGCGCGTGGGTGCAACCGTATCCGTGCTGTTCGGTCGGAAGCAAGGCTGGGGCGAAATGAAGCGCAAAGGGGTTTCAGCTTAGAAGGAGGAGCAATCCATGAAACGATCTTGGACGCATTTTGCGGTTTTGCTGATCATCGTCATCGCAGCGATTTCCGCTCCGCTCGTCGTGTGGACATTCAAACAGACCCAAGTGCTGAATGTGGCCGTATTGGATAAGACGGTGCCTGACACCACGTACCGTGAACATAAGGGGCTCATGTGGCTTCTGAATTATTGGAAGTATGTCAAGAAGGACGCGTCGGCATATTCCTTGCAAAACGACTATTTCGGCTACGTTCCGGGAGAGGGAGAAAGCTACACGGCCCGGGAGTTGGATACGTCCAAAGGCTACGATCTGCTTTATATCACGGATACATACGGCGTTTACAAAGACGATCTTTCTGGCGACGCCCCCCTCGGCAATCGATCCGAAAAAATATACGGAGGATTGCAGCAGACCGACATCAAGCAAATCAAAAACGCGATCTATCAGGGAACGTCGCTGATCGCCGAGTTCAATACGTTCGCCAGTCCTACCGATCCGACGGCCAAAAAGGCGCTGTATGAAATATTGGGCGTCCGCTGGTCGGGCTGGATCGGCCGGTATTTCGCGGATTTGTCCGGCGGAGGGGAGCTTCCTGCATGGGCGAAATCGAATTATGAGAAGCAGTCCGGGAAGAAGTGGGCGTTTCAGGGGCCGGGGTTTCTTTTTGTAAACGAAAATGACCGTGTAGAAGTATTGGAGGAAGGGAAAGACTCCGGCGAACGAGGCAACGAGTTTACTTTGACGGAAGAGGGAGAAGCGTTTGTTGGTTCGGCGGTTGAGACGCGGTACAACTATTGGTTCGATGTTGTCGAAGCCGAGGGCGGTCAAGCGGTTTTGGCCAATTACCGCCTCGATTTGACCGAGTCCGGGGAGAAGAAGCTGAAGGCGCTCGGGATTCCGTCGACGTTCCCGGCCGTGATCAAAAACGATACGGGGACGTATACGTCGTATTATTTTGCCGGAGATTACGCGGATAACGGCGAAGTTCCCGACTTTTATCAGGCAGCTTGGCTGGACCGGATCTTTTCCGCTTTTGCGTGGGATTCCGGGAGCAATCAGCAGAGCTTTTACTGGAAGGCGTACCGTCCGCTGATGAAACGGATCCTCGAAGAGGTATCTGCGAAGAAGCGGGAGCCGGCCGTCAAGCAGGAGAACTCAACCCCGGTAACGAGCGGGGGAATTACGATTCCGGCCAAAGTAGGCAAGCAATATTTGCAATTGTACAAGAACAACGGCTGGAACGATATGTTGATCAAAGGCGTTAATATCGGCATGGGCAAACCCGGTCATTTTCCCGGGGAAGCGGCGATCACGAAAGCGGAATATTTGCGCTGGTTCGAGCAAATCGGGGCGATGAACGCCAATGTCATTCGGAACTATACGCTGCATCCGCCGGCTTTTTACGAAGCGCTGCTGGAATATAACATGAAGGCGGCCAAGCCGATTTATTTGCTGCACGGCGTATGGATTAACGAGGAGAAGCTGGTCTCGTCGCAAGACGTTTATACGGAAGACCTCGATGCGGAATATATCCGTGAGATGCAGCGGACGGTGGATGTCATACACGGAAACGCCGATCTGCCGGCCAACCCGGGGCATGCGTCGGGAACGTATCGGGCGGATATTTCGAAATACGTGCTCGGCTGGGTGCTCGGTATCGAATGGGATCCTGAAGTCGTTGTCGCAACGAATGAGAAGCACCGAGGGATACCGGATTTCGACGGGCGCTATTTTCGGACGGAGCATGCTTCCCCGTTCGAAGCGTGGCTTGCCCGCACGATGGATGAGATTTCCGTTTACGAAACGGACCGGTATCATTGGCAAAGACCGGTCAGCTTTACGAACTGGCCGACGACCGACCTGTTCAAGCATCCTTCCGAGCCGCTGGAAAATGAAGATCTCGTTTCGGTTAATCCGAACGTGATCTGGGCCAAGTCGGATTTTCAAGCCGGTTATTTCGCTTCATACCACGTTTACCCGTATTATCCCGACTTCATGAACTATGAGACGAAATATACGGATTATGTGGATTTCCGGGGGGAGAAGAACAGCTACGCAGGATACCTGCATGACCTGAAACAGGCTCACCGTATGCCGGTGCTTGTCGCCGAGTTCGGCGTGCCCGGTTCAAGGGGGATGACGCATCGCAACGTGCAGGGCTGGAACCAGGGGGCCCATAACGAGCAGGAGCAGGGTAAAGTCGACGCACACTTGTTCGACGATATTTATAAAGAAGGCATGGCCGGCGGAATCGTATTCGCTTGGCAGGACGAATGGTTCAAACGGACGTGGAATACGATGGATCTGGACGATCCCGATCGCCGGCCGTTCTGGTCCAACATTCAAACAAGCGAGCAATATTTCGGGCTACTTTCCTTCGAACCGGGCGATCCGGCTACGGCGCTGCACGCGGACGGGGATACGGGCGACTGGACGAGAGCGCAAGTTGCTCCCGTGCCGATGCAGGCGACCGCCGTTCAAGCTGTCGACGGGGACGGCCCGCAGGGGGAAATCAAGCAGTTGTATGTCTCCAGTGATGCGCGCAACGTGTATTTCCGGATCGACCTCGGGCAGAACAGCGGGCCGATCGATTGGGCCAAAACCGGGGCGATGATCCTGCTCGACACGATTCCGAATCAAGGCCAGCACCGGATTCCGGGCGGAAGCGGCCTCAAGACCGATGCCGGCATCGACTTCGCCATCGATTTGAGAGGGCCGAAGCAATCGCGGATTTGGGTCGATAGCTACTATGATTCAACCTACTACGAGTATGGGTCACGGCTGCATATGATGCCTCTGCTTGATTACGCGAACAAAAAGGATAACGGCGTCTTTCATAAAATGACGCTCGTATTGAACAAAGGCATGAACGTTCCCAACGTCCGCGGCCAAACGCTGCATCTGCCTCTAGAAACGTATGAAACCGGGTTACTGCGGTACGGCAGCGGAAATCCGGCCAGTCCGGACTTCGACTCGCTCGCGGACGTCGCCTATAACGACAAGGAGCATACGGTCGAAATCCGAATTCCGTGGCAGCTGTTGAATGTGAAGGATCCAAGCACCCGCGAAATCATGGGCGACCTGTGGAAGAACGGGCTTCAAGCAAGCGAGGAAACGCCAGGAATTAAACTTGCCGTGCTTTCTTACCGGCCCGACGGGCAGGGGGAACCGGATGCTCCCGGAAGCCGGCAAATCGCCTATTCGATGCCGGGTTTGACGGGCGGTGTTCTTCCGTCCAAAGAGATGTTCACCTATCAATGGGACAAGTGGGAAACATTAAATTATTATGAGCGGCTCAAAAAGTCATATTATATTTTGCAAGATTTGTTTCAAAAGACGGAACTGACGAAATAAGAGAATGTGCTTTTGTGCTTGCCATGCCGCATTGTGGCATGGCGTTTTTCTTTTTCCGCCCCGCTATATTTCTCCTGCGCAACAAAATAGGCTAAAGAAGCGTAGAACCTAATGTCTAAACAATAACGCGTTTTTTGTCGAATAAACACTTCATAATACATGAGTGTGTGGGAGGTAAGAATGCATGAGAGCGATTCTGGTCGACGATGAATCGTTGGCGCTTCGGGATCTGGAGAGGCAACTGCTCAAGATCGGGGGCGTCGATATCGCCGGCTGCTGCCAAGACCCCTTCACGGCGCTTCGGATGGCCGCGGAGCTGCGGCCCGACGTCGTGTTTCTCGATATTGAAATGCCCGGGATGACCGGCATTGAAACGGCGGAGAAGCTCCATGCCGTGCTTCCGAATGCCCATATCGTGTTCGTTACGGCATACGACGAATATGCGGTGAAGGCGTTCGAGCTGAACGCGGTCGATTATTTGCTAAAGCCGCTGCAATCCGAACGCCTTCGGACGACGATCGCAAGATTGGCCGGCTATGGCACCGGCAGCAATCAAATGGCCGGATCAAAATCTTCGCCTCCGCTGCTCGGTTGCTTTCATTCCCTGCAATACGAAGGCCAGCCGCTTTCGTGGAGAACCGTCAAGGCGCAAGAGCTGTTCGCTTATTTACTCCATCAGCGCGGACGACAGGTTCGGAAGGAAGAGCTGCTGGAGCTGCTTTGGGCCGAATCGGGCCATAAGAACGGCATGACTCAGATGTATACCGCTATCTACCAGGTTCGCAAGACGCTTCAGGCGGGCGGGATTGACGTAGAAGTCGTCAGCTCGGAGAAATGCTATATGCTTGATCTTAAGGCGACCCAGCTTGACGCTGACGAATGGGAACGCGCCGTCCATGAGACGGCGGCACCGTCGGAAGATACGTTGCCTGCGCATAAGCGGCTCTTGGAGTTGTACCGCGGCGACTATTTTGCGAATTACGATTATTTGTGGGCCGAGAACGAAAGAGAACGTCTGCGGTTGTTATGGTTTCAGCATGCGATCGGCGTTGCCGATTTTATGGCCGGCTCCGCGCAGCCGATAGAAGCGCTCAGGCTGTATCAGCGCATTCAGCAGGCTTTTCCATATGCCGAGGAAACGTACTGGGGGCTCATGAAGCTGCATTACGCCCGGGGGGATCAGCAAGCCGTCCAGAAACAATACGACGATCTAAGCTCTATTCTAGCTGCCGAGCTGGGGACGGCTCCCCAGACATATATTCAGGAATGGTATGAGCGGCACATCACTTCATAATGTTCAGATTGTTGTTCAGATTTTGTACAGTGCCTTGTTGTATGATGATCGGTGGCAGCAATTATTCATTCGAAGGCAGGAATTCCGGATGCGGAACAAGGTTTACAGAGTGCTTTCAGCTTTGTTCATTTTGATTGGCATTGTTTTATTGCTATATCCTACGGTGAAGGACCGTTATGAAAGCTATCAGCAGGAGAAAATCCTGAAGATGTGGGAGGACAACCTTCAACGCATCGAGGCGCTTACTCCGGAGGAAGAGATTCCTGCAGCAGCTCCCGTGCCGCTCGGTTCAAGCAAGAAAGAGCCTGTCCAAGCTGTATCCAAGCCGCTCGCGGTCAGTCCGGATATGGGGGGAGAAGAAGTCGAAGGCATTCTCGAAATTGACAAAATCAATCTAAAGCTTCCGATTCTGTCGGGGGCGACCAAAGAGAATCTTGCGCTCTCCGTTGCCAGTATCGAGCATACGGGCAAAGCAGGCGGAAACGGCAACTACGCCGTTGCGGGCCATCGAAATCGGACCTACGGGAAAAACTTCAATAGACTCGATGAAGTGGAAGTCGGTGATGAAATCGTAGTAGATACAGGCAGCGTGCGATATACGTATGAAGTGAAGGAAAAGCTATATGTGCTTCCCGAAGACGTCAGCGTCCTTCGGGGCAACGGGAAGAAGCGGGAAATAACGCTTGTTACCTGCCATCCGATGAAAAACCCGACGCATCGGCTCATCGTTAAGGGTGAACTGCAAATCGACAAAAAGTAAAATTTTTCTATACAAATAGACAAGCAAGTGATATGATCGTCATATATACAGATACATATTGATTTCGGTGCTTTCCACCGATAAAGGCAAATTTAGCGAAAGCTAGAGACGCAAAACTACAGGGTCTTCCTTAGTTCAAACTAAGATGACAGCCAGTTGCCGAAAGGAGAGTTTTTTGTGTTCAAAAAAATCCGAATAATTACTATTGCGATTGCTATTTTCCTTTTGGTCATTCCGAAAATAACCGATGCGGCGGCATCCCAAGGGATCATTGACCGGAGCTTTCTGGAGCAAGGGTATATTACCGTGAATTACGGAAAAGCAGGCATCGTCCGCATTACGAAAGGCAGCGTCAATTACGATTACAAGCTGGCGGAAGGGGCGAAGTACCCGTTGCAATTGGGAAACGGCGACTATGACGTCATGGTCGCGGAAACCGTCGGGGGCACGAAATACAAGGTCGTTGCAAAAGAACGGATTGCGCTGAGCATGAAGGATCAAAAGGAAGTTTTCCTGCAATCTTCGCCGTTTGTCGATTGGAATGACAAGACACTGGCTATCGTCAAAGCGGCGGGACTCAGTTTGAAGGGCAAGTCCGACAAGGAGAAGATCACGGCCATCTACAGCTATATTACGAAAAAAATCAAATACGATTACGATAAAGCGAAGACGGTAAAAGCCGGCTACATACCTAATTTGGATGATGTTTTCAAGGCGGGAAAAGGAATATGCTACGACTACGCCGCGACTTTCGCGGCCATGGCCCGCAGCGAAGGCATACCGACTAAGCTCGTGATGGGATATCCAGCGGATAGCCCCGGAACGTACCATGCCTGGAACGAGGTTTACTTGAATGACCAGAACAAATGGGTTACGATCGACACGACCAATGACGCCGTTCGCGTGCAAAACGGCAAAACGCCTGAAATGTTCAAAAAGGCGGCAGACTTTAAAATGACGAAATTTTATTAATTGACGAATATCGGAGAGTTGGACAGGAATATCCTGTTCAACTCTTTTTTGCGTTGTTCAGAAAATGTTCAGAGGCATCCATTATAAATATGTTTGGCATACATACGACTTGGTTCGACATCAAATGACTTAGGTTGCAAGTTAGATTCTAGCGAGAGGATTAGAGGGAGGGGGAACAATCGCGGAATTTGCGAGTGAATTGTACGATTTCATGCTTTATTGATCAAAATTGCGAGGAGAAGCTAGGAGTATGAGAGATTTCAAAAAGACGTTTTATGTATTCGTCATATTCGCGTTATTGCTGAACTTGATGCTGCCGTCGACGTTGGTCAACGCGACCGAGGAATCGACCGGAGACGAGCAAAAAGGCTGCGTCGAAACCGTCGGCGGGCAAGCTGGCGGTGAGCAACCCGGAGGTGGTCAGGCTGACGGTGAGCAGGCTGGTAGTGAGCAGGTTGTAGAGCAAGCTGGTGGTGAGCAAGCAGTCGGTGAGCTAGTAGGAGGCGAACAAGCCGCGGGCGGAGAGCAAGTCAGCGAGCAGCAGCTGGCAGACCCGGCTGGAGGCGAGCAGGCAGCAGGCGAACAAGCCGGCACAGAGCAACCTGCGGGCGAGCAATCGGCTACGGAGCACGCTGCAGGCAGCCAAACCGGGGAAGAGCGGCCGGATTGCGATCAAAACCTGCAGGCCAAGCCTATGGCTTTGGCTGGACTTGCCGGAGAAGTGATTACGGAAAATATTATTGATTACGACAGCCTGACCATGTGGGATAGACAGCCTGTCGATGATGAAGGAAAACCGAATCCCGATGCGAAGCAGCTCTCCGATTTTCGGCCAGAGGTAGGAAAAACATTCGCCGTTTATTTCAAATGGAAGCTTCCGAAGAAATATAGAAGCGGGGCAACCTTTACTTTTAACCTTCCAGACAAATTTAGGATGGCTGAGGCTATATCAAACAAACCGTTGAACGGCGGCGGCATCGAAAGCAGCGTCGGCACCTTCGATATTACGACGGATGGGCAAGTGACGTTTACATTCAATGATGAAGTCAACGATGCGGATGAGGACATTGAAGGGTACTTCTACGTATGGCGCCAATTCGACAAGAGTAAACTTGGCGACGGCACAAACCAAGATTTTGAGTATCAATTCAACAATTTAACGTTCAAAACGATAGCGGTTCATTTCAAGAACGAAGCCAACCCGCAGATGGTGAAGAAGGGACAGGCCGACAAGGCTAAGAACCCAAGCGAGATTAAGTGGTCCGCCGTATTTAATATCGCCGAGGAATCGATTGACAATCCCGTATTTAATGACGAAATCCCTAGTGGGCTAGAAATCGATATGAGTTCGATTAAAGTATTCGAACTGAAAGTCAATATAGACGGTGTCGAGAAGAGTTTTACCGATGTCACGAATTCATTCACGGCATCCAAAACGACTACCCCGGCCGGATTCAAAATCGATATGGGCAGCAATATCAAAAAAGCCTACCGCGTCGAATATACGACGAAGGTGACCGAACGCAATCCGGATACCACCTCGTTTAAAAACAATGCATACTTATCGGGGAATGGGAACACGAAATTGCTAAAAGATGCGTTTAGCGTCCCTGTACAGTTCAGCCAACCTCTGGAGAAAAGCGTCGTTAAGGGTGGATACGATCCGGTTGAGCAAGAACAAACGGTAACTTGGAAGATCAAATATAATTTCAATGAACAAACAATTCCTCAAGCGAAAGCTTATTTGGACGACGTGTTCAGTGATACGGAAAAACTGATCGAAAGCTCGGTTGAAGTAAACCGAATTACTTTGGACAATGCCGGGAATGGGACTGACAAAACGCCCTTAACAAAAGGTACTGATTACGCCGTATCCTACACGGCCGACTCGAATCAGTTCAAGTTATCATTCCTTAGCGACATCCACGACGCTTACGAAATCGTATATAAAACGAAGTCTAAGCTTCGGGTAGACGTAGGGCGGGATGTCAACAACAAGGTTACGATGCATGACGGAAGAATGGCCGAAGATACGCATCATTTTTCGCAAATGATTTTCGTCAAAGAACGTATTGGCGTCGACTATAACGAGAAACAGATCGAATGGAAGCTTACGCTCAACCAAGACAAGAAAACGATGACCAATGTTGTTGTACGGGATTCATACGTCGGACAGCATATGAAGTTGATTGTGGGATCTCTGCAAGTGACTGGGCTAAATCCGGAAGATTACACGCTCTTGCCTGATCCAACGTACGACAAGGCGTTCAAAATCGTAATCAATAAAACGGTGACGGACGTTATTGAGATCAAGTACAAGACTGAGTTTGATGCCACTCAATTCGTTGCGCCTAAGTTGGATGTAAAATACAAGAATGGCGCGAGCGTAACATGGAATGAAGGCAGCCAAACGGGATTAACCAAAGATGGATCCGCCGAGCTCGATCCAAACTCGTATACGAAGCATAATGGAGAAAAAAGAGGCTCGTACAACGAGAATACGAAAAAAATTACTTGGACGATCGATGTCAACTATAACTTGCACGAGATCGCAACACCCGAGATCAGCGATCTGTTTATCGGAGGACCGGATCAAGATCAAGATTTTGTTGAGGGTTCATTAAAGGTGTATAAGCTGAATATCGCGGCTAACGGAGGGGTAACGCCCGGAAGTGAATTCACGAACTATACACTTACTCCAAACCCTGCGACCGGTAAAATGGAGGGTTTTACTTTAAAGTTTAAAGAATCCATCAATTCCGCATACCGCATTACGTATGAAACAAGTCTTAAAGATAAGCAAATCAATGCGAAATACGAAAATCACGCAACATTGTATGATCGAAGCAACGACAAAAAATTATTTGACGAAAAAGCGGAAGTCAATCCGGCGCACGGCGGCAAGTTTGTTTACAAAAACGGTTGTCAGGGCGGTAAATGCGGACTCGGATCCAATCCGGAGGCGATTTACTGGCAGGTTACGGTTAACCCAAGTCAGTCCTATATCAATAAGGACTCGGAATTAACCGACGAAGTATCGGGCAGCCAATTCTTGCTGAAGGATTCTTTTAAATTGTACGCTACGTCGGTACCTGGCGATAACAGCGGCACGATTACCAAAGGCAGTGAGGTGCCGAAGGAAGGATTCTACGACATCACTTTCGATAAAGTCGGCGGCAAAGAGAAATTTACGATTAAATTCCTGCAATCAATTGATCGGACCTATATTTTGGATTACCAATCGTTCATCAATGCGGAGCAGGGAGAAAAGATCAGCAATAACGTCAATTTCCAAGGGCAATCTCAAGGTAACGTTGCCGGCAGCGGCAACAAAGAGATCGAAGTGGCCCTATCGGGAGCGGGCGGTGGAGCATCGACCCCAGGCAAGTCGGACATTACGGTTGTGAAGGTAGAAGCTGGCGCAAGCCCCGTCAAGCCCCTGAAGGGCGCTGTTTTTGAGCTGTATGACGCATCGGGGCAAATCTTGCTTGATACGCAATCAACCGACGAAAACGGCAAGGCTGAATTCAAAAATTACAAATATAAAAAATATAAGCTGGTCGAAAAAGTAGCGCCAACAGGCGGCTATATCATCGCACCGGAATATGCCGGCGGCAAAGTCATTGATTTCAAGAGCGATCAAAAAACATTCACGGTCGCAAACGAAAAAATTACCCAAGCCTTTGAACTGACCAAGGTCGATAAGGATGAGCCAACCAAAGTACTGTCCGGAGCGAAGTTTAAGCTGCAAGTGAAGGACGGCGCAGATTATAAAGATGTGGCTGGACAAACGGAACTCGTCACGAATGTGAACGGCAGTATTTTGATTCCGGACATGGCTCCTGGGGATTATCAACTGATTGAAATCGAAGCGCCAAAAGGATACAAAAAAGATACAACGCCGATTCCTTTCACAATCACGCTAAACCAGACGGCGCTTTCGAAGGCGACTATGAAAAACGAAATCTACCACGCCGACGTCGAACTGACCAAGGTTGACGCCTTCGACAACACGATCGTACTGGCTGACGCAGAATTCGAACTGCAGGATGCTGAGGGGAATAAGCTAAAGGACGGCCTGAAGACCGGAGCCGATGGCAAGCTCACGATCCCAGCCTTGAAAGCAGGCAGCTACCAATTCGTTGAGACGAAAGCCCCTGCGAATTATGTGCTCGACCCGACGCCGTTGAAGTTCGACGTGTTGGATGACAAAAAAGTAGAGCTTAAGTTCGGCAACCATATGATTTCGGGCTCGATGAAACTGACGAAAATCTATACGGGACATCCCGACATCAAGCTGAGCGGAGCGCACTTCAGACTATTAGATAAAGATAAAAAAGTCGTGAAGGACAAGCATGGCAACCCACTAACGACATTCGTAACGGATCTGAACGGCGAAATAAGAATTACTGACTTAAGACCGGGCAAATATTACGTCGAGGAGATTCAAGCGCCTTCCGGTTATGCGATTCGAAACGCTCTGACGGAATTTACGGTTGAAAAAGAGAAAGAGACAAAAATAACCGTAGAAAATGACTACTACTACACAGGCGGTGGTGGAGGCGGTGGCGGCGGTGGTACGCCGACCGAACCTGGCAAACCAACCGAACCAGGGAAGCCGACCGAACCGGGTAAACCAACCGAACCAGGGAAGCCAACCGAACCGGGTAAACCAACCGAGCCTGGCAAACCAACCGAACCGGGCAAGCCGACCGAACCAGGCAAACCAACGGAACCGGGAACGCAGCCGAAACCGGGCCAACCGGACATTAAAGAGAAGACACCGAAAGATACGCCAAAAACCGGCAAAGTCACCGTACCGAAAAACGGCACGACGAAGGTTGGCAAACAACCGGAGCACGGCAAAGTCACGGTAGGTCCTGACGGCAAGTGGCAATATAAGCCGGATCCGGGCTATACGGGCAAGGACAAGTTCTCCGTCATCGTCAAGGATAAGGACGGGAATGAAGAAGAAGTATTCATCGATATCGATGTCGACGAAGTGCCGCTCGGCGTGACGCCTGACAATGGCAAGCCTAAGCCGAACGGAGGAACGCTTCCGAAAACCGGGGAAGATAGCCCGCTGCCGCTGCAACTGGCCGGTGTGGCCCTGATTCTTGCGGGAATCGGTATAGCGATAAGAAAAACTTTACAGAGAAGAAACTAGAATAAACTCGCCTTACAGTCTGCCGTAACTCGCGGCAGGCTGTTTTTTTTCGAAAATTTTGATGAATATTGTCGAATTGTTCAGAGATTGTTCAGAACGGGTGAATATAATATCCCCTAATGGCTTGCACATGAAGAACGATGAATAGAAAGCGAGGTTCAAACGATGAAAAATATTATGATTGCCGACGATACGGCGTTTATGCGGCTCATGCTGCGCAATATTGTAGAGGGTATGGGTCTTCGGGTCGTTGCTGAAGCAGGCAATGGGGCAGAAGCAATCAAGCAATACAACTTGTACCACCCTGATCTTGTATTGATGGATATTACGATGCCGGAGATGGACGGGCTGGAGGCTACGAAAAAAATTATGGATGCGCACAACAGCGCCAAAATCATCATTTGCTCCGCCGTCGGCAATCATGAGATGGTCATACGAGCCATTACGGCGGGAGCAAGAGATTTTGTCGTCAAGCCATTTCTTCGCGATCGGGTCGAAACGTCCATACGTCTTGCGCTAAATCTGGTCGGCGCGTAATTCTAACGATGCGATACTGCCTGTGTCTACCTATACGTTCATGCCGCGGGCATCGATGCGTATCGTTTCCACCCATTTGCCTTGGCGCACGCCGTAAACGGAATCGCACAAGTTAGGCAGCACGCAGGAATGGTTCGGGATGATTTCAATCCGGTCCCCAACGGCAAAAGATACTTGCCACGGGTCGAAACGCAAAGATCCGTGCTCCTCGTTCAGGCCGGTTATCGTTACGCCTGGATAACCGACAACGATGCCGAAGCCTTCGCGATGAGGCGCTTTGTCGCTTGTTAATGTTTTGGTCCCGGCGTCAATCGTCGCCATGCCGGGCAGCGGCGTGCTGACGACAGTCGCGATGACGCGCAGGGCGCAGTCCTCCTGCCGCGCGATGCCTAACTGAACGGCGGACGCATCATAAAAAATATAATTGCCGGCCCTGACCTCCGTAACGCCGCGCAGCTTGTCGACGTGTCGGGATGACGGGGTAGAGCCCGAGCTGACGACGCTCAGCGGGATTCCGGCTTCCTGCAACTCGTTCGTGACCCTTTCGATCGTGTCCGACTCATAATCCACGTATTCCTCCAGCGCCTCTGGCGTAACGCCCTCCGTATAGATTTTGCCGAAATACGTCATAAGCCCGATAATTTCAATGCCCGGCATCGCCTGAACTTCCCGTGCGAAACGTATGATTTCCTCCCCGGGCTGCCTGCCGCAGCGGTTCATTCCTCCGTCCAGCTCGATCAGCACCTTCACCCGTTTCCCGGTCCGCACGCCTACCCCTGACAACCCTTCCGCAACAATCATGCTGTCCACCGTCGTTTTGACGTCGATCGTTTCATGCAGCCTTGCAAAACGGCGCAGCTTCGCTTCGCCGATCATCGTATGCGCGATGAGGATATCGTCGAATCCGTAGCTTGCGAACACTTCGGCTTCGGACAGCTTCGCCGCTGTAATGCCGACGGCGCCGGCCTTCAGCTGCATCTGCGCAAGCCGTACGGACTTGTGGGTTTTGATATGCGGCCGATGCATGATTCCGCTACGTGCCGTTTTCTCCGCCATGGCGGCAATATTACGCTCTACCGTATCGAGATCGATGATCACCGCAGGGGTGATGATGTCGTTGTACATGGTCGTCAATCACCTCGTTCATGGGATGTGGTGCATCTGTTTACAAATAGCGTAGTTCGGCGTGGTGGTGGTGTCAATATTTTTTTTAGCTAACCTAAAAAAATGTTTGATCTTTATGAAATCTGTGGTACGATGTGGAATAATTGAGGTTGGAGGAAGATGAGATGGAGTCCGTACAAGAAGAATTGCCGTTTTTGCTGGCGATGATCAAAGGCATTGCCGCCCAGTTCGGGGAAAATTGCGAGGTGGTGCTGCACGACCTGACGCGCCCTTACGATAGTACGATCGTTGCGATCGAAAACGGCCACGTAACGGGACGGAAGGTGGGCGATCCCGGCACGAATCTCGGGCTTGAGATTTTGCGGGGCAACGTCCAAAACGGGGACCGCTATAACTATATTACACAAACGAAAGACGGACGTATTCTACGTTCGACGTCGCTTTACATGCGCAATTCGGCCGGCGTGACGATCGGGTCGATCTGCATTAACTACGACATTACGCAGCTCACGATGGCGGAGAAGACGCTGCAGTCGTTAACCGCGAGCAGCTTGCAGCCGGAAGTGAAAGAATCCTTCGTCAGCAACGTAAGCGACTTGCTCGATATGCTCATCCAAGAAACGCAGGAGGCGATCGGCAAACCCGTGGTGGCGATGACAAAGGAGGATAAAACGAAGTTTATTCATACGCTGGACGAGAAAGGTGCATTCCTGATCAAGAAGGCCGGCGATAAAGTTTGCGGGTATTTGAACATTTCGAAATATACGCTTTATAGCTATTTGGACGAACCGCGGAACGAATCGAATTAACGCAGTTGTTGCACAAGAGAGGAGATTGTAATCATGTCCGTCATTGAACAACGTTTGCAAGAGCTTGGCGTAGAGCTTCCGCCTGCACCGGAGCCGAGATTTACGTACGTGCCGTGCGTCCGCACCGGCAATCTGATTTACTTGTCCGGCCAAGACTGCCGAATTAACGGAGAGTTGATGTACGAAGGGAAGCTTGGCGCGGAGCTGACGATTGAGCAAGGTCAAGCGGCTGCACGCCAGACGATCATCAACTGCCTGGCGGTAATGAAGCAGTATTTGGGCGATCTCGATCGTGTCGTCCGTGTCGTCAAAATGCTGGGACTCGTCAACAGCGCGCCCGGTTTTGCCGATCAGCCGTACGTCATGAACGGCGCTTCGAATTTCCTCGTCGAAGTATTCGGCGAGAATGGCAAGCATGCCCGCTCCGCCATCGGCACGAACGAGCTGCCGTTCCATACGCCGGTAGAAATTGAGCTGATCGTGGAGATTCGGGACTAGATCTTTAGATGAATTTACTCTAGGTGCAAAAGAACCTTTGAAAACACGGAGTCGTGGTTTCAAAGGTTCTTTTTATCGCTATGAAGCAATTAGTTCTGATTCCGAATGCTTGCGGATCAAATGCTGCAATGTGCTGAACAACAACTGGAAAACATGCAGTTATTTGTTTCGACGAAGAGAGTTACTCCTCAACCTTCTTATATGCCGCGTGATAATCCTGGAACACGAGATTTTCACCAGTGATCATCAGCCCTTGTCCCCAGTTGACGTGCACGTTTTCGGTCGGCGGGTCCATCGGATCCCGGTATTGGAACAGGACGTTGCGCCGCGTGCGTGTGCTCTTGTTCGGGTTGGAGCCGTGAATCGTCAAGTAGTTGAAGAATAACACGTCGCCCGCTTTGGCTGGACAAGGCGTACCGTCGCTGATCGGATACTCTTTATGGCTCAGGTAGTGGCGGCCTACATGATGAATCGGCCCTAGCTTATGCGATTTCGGAATAACGCATAGGCAGCCGTTCTCCATATCGGCGTCGTCCATATGCACGCTGGCGGCCATCATCGTATGGTTGGCATGCGGGAAATACGGGTAGTCCTGGTGCATCGGGAACGCCGCGCCATTCTCCGGCGGCTTGACGAGCATTTTGCTATGGTGCAGCTGCACGTTCGGCCCGATTAGTTGGGACACAATCGCTTGCATATTCGGGTGAGTAACTGCCCGTGTAAATGCGGCATCGTGGTAGTGCACATCATGGAAGCCTTTCAGAACAAGCTTCTTCAGCTCCTCCGGCGACATAAAATCGTTGCCCCAAGCAGGGTTCCAATCATGCTTCGACTGAGCGGCTCTATGGATGATGCTGTCCGTGGCACGGCGCATGTCCTCGACCTCTTGCTGGTTGAATACGCCGCGAACGAGCAAATACCCATTTTCGTTGTAAAAATCGACATCTTGTGCTTTAATCAAAGTAATTCATCTCCTCAGGGAAATTATTGATGTAAGGTTAATATGCTTTAATTATAAATACTTTTCAGACGGATCGTCTTTGTAAAGCGATGCCGTACTTTTGTATTTTTCAGCCATGAGTAATAGATCAAGGGGGATCATGATGCTTCAAGCGGAATCGTGCGTTGCGGTGGATGCGGTATTAAGCGAATATTCGGTTCTCAAAGGAAAGGATGCCGCCTTTCACGTTCATTATTGGGGAGCGAACGGCATGCATTACGATAATCCGGTGCACCGGCATTCTTTTCACGAGGTATGTTATGTGGTTGACGGGACGGGCACTTATATGGATGATCAAACGGAATTTGAGATTAAGCCGAATATGCTGTTTATTTCGCGGCCGGGGGTTTGGCACCAGATTCGCAGCCAAGAAGGGATGTTCGTCCTTTATGTCGCTTTCGAGCTGAACGAAGCCGAATCGTCGCCGGAAACCGTTGCATTGTACCGGAAGCTGGAGCATACGGGCGCTTTCATTCAATATGATGCATCCGCCCTGCCGCTTGCGCTGATCTGGCAAGGACTGTTCACCCAAGCGGGGCAGGCGAAGCATTTGGCGGCGGATACGCTCGCTTCGCTGGCGCATGCACTGCTGTGCTCCATCCTGCATACGTTTCAAGCCAAGCAAGAATCGGAGAAGGAGCAGGTCGTGAAGCTGCATCCGTCCAAAACGCTCCATCAGGCGAAAATGTTCATTCGCGACAACCTGCTGCAGCCTCTGATGCTCGCCGATGTCGCCAGCTGCCTGCATATTTCGGAGCGGCATTTATCGCGTTTGTTCTCCGAGCATGAGGGACAAACCTACATTAGCTATGTCCGTCAGGAACGAATTCGGCATGCTGTCAGCCAGCTGAAAACAACGAATCATTCGATCAAAGAAATCGCCGAGCAGGCCGGCTTTGAATCGGTGCATTATTTCACGCGGGTGTTTACGGAAATGAAAGGGATGCCGCCGGGCAAATTCAGAGAAGCAAGCATGAAGGCGGAATCGCCGCAGAAGGAGGACGAGACATGCCGGACATCATAAGCTTAGGTTCCTTCATGATCAAGGGAAGCTTGCTCGCTGTCATCGTTGCGGCAATTGCGGGGTGGATAGCGGTGAAGCTGGTTTGCCGAAGAGTGGATGCTATTGCCAAAATCATTCCCGATATGCTCGTTAGCGGCGCGCTCATCGTGATTGTTGTTTGGAAATTCGGTTTTGTCTGGGAATCGCCGGAGCTGATATGGGAAAATCCGAAGATGCTGCTGTTCATGACCGGGTCGGCCACAGAGCTGTTGATCGGTTGTTTGCTGGCTCTTATCTACGTAGTTGTGGCATCGTACCGGAGAGGAATCCGACTTCTTATGCTGGGTGACGTGCTCTCTGTCGGTATATTGGCGGGCGTTGCGGTTCTCGGCGCATGGCATGCGGGGAATCCGGAATCGCTAAGCCTAGCGGCTGTAGCCGTCATTGTCGCCGTATGGCTTCTCTACAAGAAAGCCCGGTTGGGCAGCGGCAAAATATTGCAGGACACGCTGCTGTTCGCAGGTGCGGGGTGGATGTTGTCCACCTTGCTGATCCCGCAACAACAAGGTGCGTACCTTCTGTCGCAGCTACAATGGGTTTATCTAGGGTGCGTTCTGTTCGGCGCCCTGTTGCCTAAATTTGCTTCGCGAGGGGAAGGTTGATACTTTCCCCTTTTGTTGCGCATGCTACTCTTGAGGATAAACCGAAGGAGTTGAACCAATCGATGTCAGAGCGGCAGAAAAAGGCTCAGAGCAATAAACCAGGCGCGAATGATCAACGCAACAAGCAGGATCCGGCCAGTCCCGGGTTCGACAAAAAACTGGACGGACCTAACCGTCCTTCAACCTGATCGGGTGGGAAGCAAGCTCCACAAAACAAAGCATATGCTTACGAAGCGAGTTTTGTTGCGAAGAGTATATAAGCAGTCAAGCTCCACAAAACTTTCTCTAGGAGAGATCTCGCATGGAACAGGAACGCAACGACACGCCGGAGTCGGATAACCAGCCGACTGCTTCGGCAACCGGCGCCCAAAGTACAGGGGATGACCTGGACCCGTTCGAAATTAATTTTTTGCCGGAATTTCAACAGGGGCGCGGCCCGCATGATCCGTTCGTGAACGAATACGGCGTCGTGATCGGGGATCATAATTACGAATCGCCGAATTCGCCGCTGAACCAGTGGACGACGGATACCGATCCGGAGGTGATGTCCGGGGACCAGTGGGTGCACCCGTTCAAGGATATCGGCTTCCATTCGGCGGAAAACCGCGATTATTTCGAGAAGAAGATCGCTCCGCAATCGGGCGTGTACATGCATCCGGACAAAAATACTTCGTACAAGGCGTTTCACGATAATCCGAACGCGGATAACGGCCCTGACGCCCCGCCGGAAAATCCCGAAGCATAATTTCAGCGGACAAGCAGGAGACCACTCAGACATCTGGGTGGTTGTTTCATTTCTCTTTGCTTTCGAGGTTAGCGGATGTATAATAAATGCAGATCGGCTTATTAGCTTGCGAATCTAAAGTATCTTACTTATAAGGAGAGATGAATGTATGTCGATGTCATTCGAACGATACATGCTGGATATAGTTCAACCGATGCGGGATGACCTGACGAAAATCGGAATTACCGAGCTGCGCACGCCGGAAGAGGTTGAAGCCCAACTGCCTACGGCCAAAGGTACGACGCTTGTCGTAATCAACTCCGTGTGCGGCTGCGCGGCAGGACAATGCCGTCCGGGCGTTGCACAAGCTCTGCAAAACGACGCAGTGCCGGATAACCTGTTCACGGTATTCGCCGGCCAAGACAAAGAAGCGACGGCCAAAGCGCGGGAATACTTCCTGCCGTACCCTCCGTCCTCGCCTTCGATCGCCCTGCTGAAGGACGGCGAGCTCGTTCATTTCATCGAGCGGCACCAAATCGAAAACCGCTCCGCAGCTGAAATTGCCGCCGACCTGACTGCGGCATTCAACCAACACTGCAAATAATTCGAGCTTAACCGCGTAGAAGAGGTGTGATTCATGAGCTTGCAGCAGGAGATTATCGCCCGTCTGGGCGTAAAGCCGCAAATCGACGCCGCCGAAGAGGTTCGCCGGCGCGTCGATTTCTTGAAACAATCGGTACTGAACTCGGGAACAACGGGGCTGCTCATCGCCATTAGCGGCGGGATCGACAGCGCCGTCGCGGCCGGCTTGTGCAAACGGGCGACCGACGAGCTTGCCGCCGAAACGGGCAAGCCGTACATGACGCTCGGCGTATTCCAGCCGTACGGCACGCAGGAGGATATCGACGACAGCTATGCGGTAGCCAGAGCGTTCGAGCTGAAGCATACGGTGGAGACGAACATCGAGGACGCCGTGAACGAAATCGCGCTCGAAACGGAGCATGCGTTCAAGTCGATCGGCATCCATCGCCACATTAGCCGCGGCGGCAAAGGCAACGTGAAAGCAAGAACGCGCATGGTCGTGCAATATGCGCTTGCTTTTGACCTGAACCTGCTTGTCGTCGGAACGGATCACGCTTCCGAAGCGATTACCGGCTTCTATACGAAGTGGGGCGACGGAGCGGTGGATATTACGCCGCTCAGCACGCTCAACAAACGTCAGGTTCGCCAGCTAGCCGCCCATCTCGGCGTGCCGCAAAGCGTGCTCGACAAAGCGCCGACCGCCGGACTTTGGGAAGGGCAAACGGACGAAGCCGAGCTTGGCATCACTTATGAAGAGAACAGCGACTACCTTGAGGGCAAATCCATTAGCTCCGAGGCGCAAGCGAAGCTCGAGAAGCAATATGCGAAGACCGAGCATAAGCGCTCTCCGATTCCCGGCATTTAAGTGAATCGCGTATGACCATAAGACTATCTTTGGTGCGTCTTTTTGCACCGAGGATAGTCTTTTTTGTCGTATTCGCGAATATTTTGTCAATTTTTATGAAAAGAAGACTGCCGGACTATTGTGTTTTGTATAATTTTGCATATATGATATTACTACTAAATACCTATAGAGATTGTCCTTGGGAGGGGAGCAACCATGAACTACTTTCGCATGACGATTCGCAAGAAGCTGATCCTCGTATCACTGCTGCTGCTGGCTGTCCCGACGCTGGTTATCGGGTTCATGAGCTATAATGTCGCGAAGCAAGAGACCGATGCCTTAATCCAGAAAAATTTGATCGCAAACGTCAATCTGGTTAACGAAACGATCAAAGTGCTGGATGATCAGGTGAAAGCCGGAACGATGACAATGGATGTGGCGCAGGAGCAGATAAAACGGATGATTCTTGGCGCCAAGCAGCCGGATGGGACAAGACCGATCAACGAAAACATCGATATCGGGGAAAACGGCTACATGTTCATCATGGATGACAAGGGCACCGAGCTGGCGCACCCGAAAATCGAAGGGCAGAACATATGGGACAAGCAGTCGTCCGACGGCTTTTTTTACATACAGGACATCATTAAGAATGCCAAAGCCGGGGGAGGGTTCACCTATTATTCATGGCCGCTGCCCGGTGCGGATACGAATAAAGAAGCGGTCAAGATCACCTATGCGGAGCTGGACACGCGCTGGAATTGGGTCATATGCGCAGGCTCCTATCTGATGGACTTTAATAAAGGGCAAACGGCGATTCTCCATTCGCTGCTCATTACGCTGATTGTTTGCTTGGCGGTGGGAGCGATCGTCGTTATTTGGTTCGCGGAAAGCATCGCCAGACCGATCAAACAAGTGGCAGGCAAAATCAAGCAAGTCGCCGCCGGTGATTTCACCGTAACCGAACTGAAAGTGAGCAATCGCGACGAAGTTGGCGAGCTTGCCAATGACGCGAACCTGATGATCGGCAATTTGAAAGCTCTCATTTCGCAAGTGCTCTCAAGCGCCCGCCAAGTTTCTGCGTCGACGCAGCAGTTGGCCGCATCGGTCGAAGAAACGACAAAAGCGACGCAGCAAATTACGCAATCGATTCAGGATATCGCTGCAGGAATCGACCATCAGGCTCATATTTCCGAGGAAAGCTCGCGCGCGATGGAAGAGATGGCCGTAGGCATTCACAAAATCGCGGAGACGTCCTCGATCGCCTTCGAAGCGTCCACGCAAACCGTAAACGAGGCGGATACCGGCGATGTATCGATTCGCAGGTCGCTTGCGCAAATGAACGTCATCGGCAGCACGGTCGGCAACTTATCGCAACTCATGCAAGGACTCGGGCAGCGATCGCAGGAAATCGGCGAGATCGTGCAGGTGATCGGCAACATTTCCGCGCAGACGAATTTGCTGGCGTTGAACGCATCCATAGAGGCCGCAAGAGCGGGAGAGCAGGGCAAAGGCTTCGCCGTTGTTGCGGGTGAGGTCAAGAAGCTGGCCGAGCAGTCCAAGACGAACACGGAGCATATCGGCTATTTAATCGCAGCGATCCAAAGCGATATCGAGTCCGCGGTAGCGGCAATGAAAGGCGGGGAGCAAGAAGTCAAGTCCGGGACAAGCATGATGTCGGACACGGGAGTTGCGTTTGCCCGTATCGTCAAAGCCGTGCTGCAGGTGCAAGCGCAGGTCGAGGAAGCGTCCGCGGCAACCGAGCAAATGTCGGCCGGTTCGCAGCAAATCGCCGCTTCGATCCATGAGATGGCAAGAATCGCCGGCGTATCCGCGACGAATTCGCAGACAATTGCAGGCGCGGCGGAGGAGCAGCTCGCGAAGGTGGAGCAAATCCGGACTTCGGCGGAGACGTTAAGCCGAATGTCCCAAGAGCTGCAAGGCGCGGCCGACCGGTTCAAAATTTAATACATGATCAAGAGCATGGAGCGGGAGCGGAATCCCGCTTCTTTTTTTTGAAGGCGGCAATCAGAAGCAGCACAAGCGGCAAGCCGAATTGCAAGCCGAAAATAAACGTGTTGCCAACGGTCATGACTTGTTGGATGACGGCTTGATAGCTTCTGCCGACGAAGAAACTGCCAAAATACATGACGATCCCGACCGGGATGAAAAACCGCTTATACCCGGGTGCTCCCGTTAAGTAAGCGGCACCGATCGAGGTTATGTAGTATATCGTCGCGATTTTGACGAAAATTCCCGTTATCCAAAGCACCATGACAAGCGATTCAAGATGTTCGAAAAAGCTGAAGGCCCGAATGTTGCGGAACGCTTCAAGAATGGCGTAGACGCGATCGGCAACGGTCAAGTTGAAGACGAACAACGTCGTCAAGTTCATCGACACCATGGTCAGCACGACGCCTGTTATGCAGATCATGCAGTATTTCATCGCCTTGCCCGTTGACTTCACATGCGGCAGCAGATACGAAATGATGAATACGTCGCTCATCCAGGACAGAGGGGTAATGCTGCCGATAATCGATGGCATGGGACCGTTGTCGAAAACCGGCAGCATATTTTCCGGTTTCATTTGCGGAATCAGCATGACCATCAGAAAGACAATCGGGACGATAAAAGCAGGAAAAAAAAACTGCGTCACCCTCCCGATCACTTCGATCCCTCCGGATGCGGCAAACGCGCTGACGAGCAGCATGGAGATGAGCAGCACCGTCATCGGCGTATTCGGCAAGAAGATCCCGAGTATAAAATCGGTGTATTCACGCAAAATGAGGGCGTTCAAATACATATAAAACCCGATATAGACAAGTCCTAATAGCTTTCCTATAGCGATGCCGAAAATTTGCTCGCAAATTTGCGAGAAGGTTTTACCCGGATACAGCTTGTTAATCCGAAAAATCATCCATGCTTGAAGCAAAATGACGGGGTAAGCCCATAGCGGCGACAACCACAAATCTTTTTTGGCGTCGGCGGCCGTGATCGAAGGGACGGCCAATAAAGCGGTCGAGTTGAGAAGCGGGTATACGAGCATAGCAAGCTGAAGAGCGGATATTTTGCTTTTATCGATCAAGTCCATGCCCCCCTTGCTGTAGTTTCCTGTATTAGGATACGCAGAAAAAATTTTTTTAAAGCTTAAGTTGTTTATATATTGACACGATATATATCGAATTGATATATTAACATTCGAGATATGAAATGAGGCGAACAAGTTCGCATAGGAGGTTTTGTTTCCATGAACAGTCAGGACGTAATTCTAGGCACGTTAATGAACCAATCCTTATCCGGATACGATATCAAGCACAAATTCGAAACCCTGTTTACGTTTTTTTTCGATGCGAGCTACGGCACTATTTATCCGACGTTAAACAAGCTGGAGAAGGAAGGCTTCATCACGAAGGAAAGCGTCGTCCAGGAGGGCAAGCCGAACAAAAACGTGTACACCATTACGGAGCAGGGTAAAGAGCAGTTTGCGAAATATATGGCAAGCCCGCTCGAAAACGACACGGTGAAGTCGGATTTTCTTATGCGGCTGTTTTTCGGGGAGTATGCGGAGGCGGGCAAGCTGAAAGAATGGCTGGAGTATGCGAAGGAGACGGTGGAAAGAAGAATGGGAGAGCTAAAAGCGATGCAAGATCAATTTGAACCGCACATGTCGTTCTCTCAGAAGGTTTGCCTGCGCATGGGGATCGCGGACCATGAAGCCCGAATGGTTGTTATTGAGGAAGGGTTGAAGGCGCTGAAAGAGCGGAGATGATCATGACGAGAAAAAACTAAAGGGAGAGATGTAAACCATGCAAGCAGCGAGACAAAAAAACGGATTGATCATTTTGTCGATGGCGCTTGGACTGCTCATGTCCTCGCTCGACAATACGATCGTATCGGCAAGCATCAACAAAGTGTTGGCCGATTTCGACGGCTTTGACAAAATGTCGTGGGTATTTACGGCATATATGCTGGCCGCTACGAGCACGATGCTCATTTTCGGCAAAATGTCCGATTTGTTCGGACGCAAACGGTTTTATTTGATCGGCATCGCGATGTTCCTGATCGGATCGGCGTTGTGCGGAACGGCCCAATCGATCGACCAGTTGATCTGGTTCCGCGTCGTTCAGGGCATCGGCTCGGGCGCGCTCATGCCGATCAGCTTTTCGATCATTTATTCGATCTTTAACGATCCGAAGGATGCGGCGAAAATGTCGGGCGTGTTCGGGGCCATATTCGGCTTGTCGTCCGTAGCCGGACCGCAGCTCGGCACCTGGATTTCGGAGCAATGGGGCTGGAGATGGTGCTTTTACGTCAATTTGCCGATCGGCATCGCTTCGTTTCTCGTTTTACTGTTTGCCCTTAAGGAATCCCGCGCGGACAAAAAGCCGCACATCGATTATGTGGGCACGGTGCTGCTCGTCGGTTGCACGGTTTCGCTCATGCTGGGATTGGAATGGGGCGGCAAAGAGTATGCATGGACCTCGTGGCAGGAATTATCGCTGTTCGCCATTGCGCTCGTATCGGGCATCCTGTTCGTTCTGGTCGAGCTGAAGTCGAAGGAACCGGTGCTGCCGCTGCATCTGTTCAAAAACCGGATGGTTGCCGGAACAAGCATTCTTTGCTTCTGCCAAGGCGCCATCATGTTCTCCGCTGTTACGTATTTACCGATCTTTTCGGTTGGAGTGCTGCAGCAGGCGAATTCGAACAGCTTGCTCACGCCGATGATGGCTTCGCTCATCGTTGGCGCGATCGGATTCGGGTTTTTGCAGACGAAGTTTGCCTTCCGCACGCTGATGATATTCACGATGTCGATGGGCATTATCGTTTCGGTGCTGCTCGCCACGGTGGGGCATGACGTTTCGAACGGATACATTATTTTCATTATGATTTTGCTAGGCTTCGGAGCGATCGGGCCGCTCATGAGCGTGGCGCAAAACGCGGTCGCGATGAACGTGGACCCGCGCTATATGGGCATCAGCTCGTCGATCGTCGGCTTCTGGCGCAGCATCGGCGGTGTGCTTGGGGCGTCGATCATGGCGACGATCGTGAACAACGACTCCAATCGGGCGATTACTGAAGGAGCGGCGCAGCATCATATTCCGGCGAACCAAATCGACACGATGGCCAATCCGGAGCTGTTGATGCGGGCGTCCGGCCACATCCCGGCGGAAATTCGCGACTTCGTTCGCGATGCGGTCGGTACGGCGATCAATCACGGCTTCATTCTGAGCATTTGCGTCGCGGCGCTTGGCCTTGTGACGGCGATGTTCGTCGGCAAGAGCCGATTCCAGCCGGGTGGCGGCAAGCAGACTAGCGTTGGCCACGGGGTTTAAGGCACTCCCGTCGGTTTTCTTGGCTCGCGATCTGTTGTACACTGGAAAGTACAAAGTTCACGATAGAGGAGATCACAGGCGATGATTGAAGGGATCGGCCACGATCTGATTGAGATTGAACGTATCGGCAGGATGCTGACCGAGCCGCCGCTGCGCGATAAATTTATGCGGCGCATCTTGACGGATGCGGAACGTGAGCTGGCGGAACGCCGGGGAGCCAAGCAGGCGGAATTCGTCGCCGGACGGTTCGCGGCGAAGGAAGCTGTCGTCAAGGCGCTCGGCTGCGGCATCGGAAGCCAGGTTGGCTTTCGCGATATCGAGGTCATTCCCGATAAGCTGGGCAAGCCGATATGCGCGTTATCCCCGTCCGCGTGGCAGCGGCTCGGCTGCGACAAGCCAAGCGGGCTTCGCATCCACCTTAGCATCACGCATTCGGATACGATGGCGTCGGCCTATGCCATAATCGAAAGGTGCGACTAAAGCAGTGACCGTTTGCCCATACTTGGAATATCGTAATGGAAGCCGAGCATGAACATGCGAGGGCAAATCCGAACGGAGGGACAAAGTATGGGCCGGAACGATCGCTACAAAACCGGAAGCTGGGTGCCTTTGGACGGCGTGTATAGCAATGAATGGGGCGCGGAGATGGTATTGATGGCCGGCGAGTTGTTCCCTGCCGACATCGAGATGGGCGCAACGCGCTGGAGTTATGTGAAGCTCCCCTCCGCCAATGAGCAGATCCGTCCGAAACAGGATCAGTATTTTATCAATGAGTGGTAGGTTGGAAAAAGCCGGGTGACCGGCTTTTTTTATGTTCGCTGTTTTATTTTTTCGCGGCCAGCCAGCTCGCGAGCGATTTCACTTCATCCTCGGATAAATCATCGATCGGCGGCATTGTATCTCCGCCGTTTTTAATTTGATTTGCGATCTGCTCTTCGGTCATGCGCGCGCCGACATGAAGCAGGTTGGTGCTTTCTCCGGCACGTCCTTCGAGGTCGGAGCCATGGCATGAAATGCATCGTTTTTTGAACACGGCTTTGGCCTGCTTCGTCTCAGAGGTATCGCCCGCCGCATCGTCCAGCGCGGTCGATTTTGGACTGCTGCCGCAGGCGGATAGGATACCCGCAGACAAGGCAACCGCGGCAAGAGTAAGCAGGACTCGTTGTTTGAACATAGGGATCAGCTCCGTTATGAAGATATGAATGAAGTAAGGATTCAGTATGACGATTCAGCGTGGAAAATACAATCCGGCTTGAAATACGATAGAATTACCCTCATCTTAGCCGAATTATGGATGTGACACAACAAGTTCAATTCCGGCAAGGATCGGTTATAATGGTACATATCGCAATTCATCCGTTCAGGCGTTAAGGAGCATAGTTATGAGATATACGGAACAACAGCAACAACACGTAGAGCAATTCAGCTACAAGCTGCTTGATTGGTATCGGGTGCATAAGCGGGATTTGCCTTGGCGGCGCAGCCGCAATCCTTATCATATCTGGATTTCCGAGGTGATGCTGCAGCAAACTCGCGTGGACACGGTCATCCCGTATTTCCACAGGTTCATCGAGCAGTTTCCGACGATCGAGGCGCTCGCCGACGCGCCGGAGGAAAACGTGCTGAAAGCATGGGAAGGGTTAGGCTATTACTCCCGGGCACGGAATCTGCAAAGCGCCGTTCGCGAAGTGAAGGAGCGGTACGGCGGCGTCGTCCCCGATACGAAGGAGGAAATCTCCTCGCTCAAGGGGGTTGGGCCTTATACGGCCGGAGCCGTACTGAGCATTGCCTATAATAAACCCGAACCGGCCGTCGACGGCAACGTGATGCGCGTCCTCTCCCGATATTTCCTCATTCAGGACGATATCGCAAAAATGAGCACCCGCGTCGGCATGGAGCGGCTCATCTATGAGTTGATTCCGCCGGGTATGGCCGGCGACTTCAATCAGGCGCTGATGGAGCTGGGGGCAACGGTATGCACGCCCAAGTCGCCGCATTGCCTCACCTGTCCCGTCATGGAGACGTGCACGGGACGCCAAGAGGGCATGGAACTATCGCTGCCGGTGAAGACGAAGGCGAAGCCGCCCCGTCCGGAGCGGAGGCTTGCTGCGTTGATCGAGGGCAGCGGCGAGCACGAGGGCAAGCTGCTTGTGCGCAGGCGGCCGGCGGAGGGGCTGCTCGCAAAGATGTGGGAGCTGCCGCACGTGATCGCACCGGGCAAGGAGCCCGAATGGGAAGTGCCGCATGAGGTATGCATCGGCTATTTGCGCGAGGAGCTCCACGCGGAAGGGCTTGCCGTGAACCCGCTGGAATGGTTTGCCGACGCGGAGCATACGTTCAGCCATATTCATTGGAATATGCGCGTATATCGGAGCCGGCTTGCGGACTCTGACGGGGAATCGGCTCCATGGCACGTACAACCGCAATCACAAGCAATAACCGCCGCAAGAGTGGAAACGGCTGCAGCAAGCGCAGTGGCGAATGAAGATGAGGCCGATGGACCGGCCTATCGATGGATGAGCCGGGAGGAGATGCAGCAATTGGCTTTTCCGAACGTTTTTCTGCGTATCATCGGTCAATATTGGTCGTAAGCCAAGCCGATGTCGTGCGGCTGTTTCTCGTGCCGGCGATTACCGTCTTGCTGGGCAAATGGGCGTTTTGGCCAGGCAAGCTTGCCGATTCCGGAAAGGATCACGCTACGCGGCAAATTGTTTCTTGAAACGATGAAGCAAGAAGGAACACAAACAGCGGACCGGCGGCGGTTCGCTGTTTTTTTTGTAATATATTTCACGGTAAACATGCGCCAATCAAGACGGCGCTAGCCGTTTCTTTTGGCGGGAAAGTATTCGAAGTCGCCATAAAGTAGTTTACATTTTTAGTTGTTGTAAATATAATTAGCATAACAACTAAAATGCAAATGAGGTTGATTACGTTGAATCAATTTAGAGCCGACGATTCTTTGGGCTTTCAGATCAGCAAGATGAGCCGGAAAATGGCGCAGCTGCTTGCGAGCCGATTCAAGCCTTTTGATATTACGGTAGAGCAGTGGAGCGTGTTATGCCGACTGCGCGAGCAGGACGGCATTACGCAGAAGGAGCTTGCCGCGCGGGCGGTCAAGGATCAGCCGACGATTACGCGCATATTGGATTGCCTTGACCGCAAGGAGATGGTGCGCAGGGAAGCGAATGCGGAGGATCGGCGCTCGTTTTTGATCCGGATTACGCCGAAAGGTGCGGCGATGGCCGATAAGCTCATTCCGATCGAAATGCAGTCGATGCAGGATTTGATGGACGGGGTGCCGCGGGAACGGATCGAGGCGTTCCGTGAAACGCTGCGCGTGCTGGAGGCCAATGCCGATCGCGCTTATCACAATGAAAACAAACAGGAGTTGAGTTAATGGGCAGCAGCGATAGTACAAGTACAAGCCGGCCAAATCGGCTGTGGACCAAAGATTTTATTTTTTTGACACTGGGCAATTTATTTCTTTTCCTGAACCTGCAGATGATTACGCCGGCGTTGCCCGTTTACGTTGCGGAGCGTTTCGGCGGCCACGATATGATGGTGAGCCTCGTCATCGTGCTGTTCGCCGTTTCGGCTGTCATCGCCCGGGTTTTTACCGGCAAAGCGCTCGCCACGGCCAACCGCAAGACGCTGCTGATGGCCGGCTCGATTACATTCGCGCTGGCGACGGCAGGTTATTATTGGGTGAGCACGCTGTTTCTTTTCCTCGTCATTCGGGTCGTCTACGGCATCGGCTTCGGGATTGCGGGCACGACGAACGGAACGATGGTTTCCGATGTCATACCGCCCAAGCGCATCGGCGAAGGCATGGGCTACTTCGGACTGTCTACGAGCTTATCGATGTCGCTTGCGCCGGTTATCGGCATATGGCTGCTGAATGACTTCGGTTTCGGCACGCTGATCGCCGTGGCGGGGGCTTCCGCTTTCATCGTCATTCCGCTCATGACGATGATTCGCGTTCCGAAGAAGACGCCAGCCCAAGCTCCCGCTGCTCCGGCAGCCGCGGCACCGGCGGCGGAACCGCAAGCGCGCAAGCAGCCGTCGTGGATCGACCGCAACGTCATTTTGCCGTGCGTCATGAGCATGCTGCTTTCGGTCACGTACGGCGGTCTGGTGAGCTTTATTGCCCTTTACGGCAAGGAAGCGGGGCTGGCGAACGCCGGATTGTTTTTCCTGTTTAATGCGCTGATGGTATTGATCGTTCGTCCGTTCTCGGGCAAGCTGTTCGATCGCAAAGGGCCGGGAGCCGTTCTGCCGTTCGGGGCGGTCATGACGTTCATCGGGATCGTCTTGTTGTCTTACACGACCTCGACGGCGATGCTGATCGTATCCGCGTTGTTCTATGGCGTCGGTTACGGCGTCATTCAACCTTCGCTGCAGGCTTGGGCTCTTAAGCGTGTAACGCCGGACCGGCGCGGCGTAGCGACGGGAGCGTATTACAACTCGATCGATCTCGGCATTGCCGCGGGGTCATTCCTGCTCGGCGCGATCGCATCCTCAACCGGATATGCGATCATGTACCGGCTGTCGGCTGGCGCTATGATCGTGTTCATGCTGTTATTCGCGGTATCGCGGATGATCGAGAAGAACCGCAAGCTAGCCACAGGCCAAGCGGAAGCCAAGGCGAGCGGCGTTTCATAACAATAGAGTCGAAAGCTTTTCCGAAACTGGAAAAGCTTTTTTTGTCGTCCGAAGGTCTTGCAAACCAAACCCGTTGAAAATTTGTAATTATCGTTGATTTGCCCAGTGTTGCCGGAAGCGCTTACCTCGTACAATGAAGGTGCTGCAGCAGAACAACACCCGAAAGGAGGAGGAGCGTGAAGGCAGAAACGACTTTGCGGCCTTTGCGGCCGGCGGCGTCCAAACCAACCTCGATGCGGAAGTTTTGGCGCCAATGGCAATTGCAGATCATGGTCATTCCTCCGCTCATTTTTATTTTCATATTCAGCTATATTCCGATGTACGGCGTGCTGATGGCTTTCCAAAACTACGAGGTGCTGAAGGGCTTCTGGGGAAGCGACTGGGTCGGGCTGTTCCAGTTCCGGATGTTCTTCGAGGACCCGGAGTTCTGGAATTTGATCCGGAACACGATCTGCATCAGCTTTCTCAAGCTGATCATTGGTTTCCCGGCGCCGATCGCGCTCGCTTTGATGCTGAACGAGGTCCGCAACATGACGTTCAAGCGAATCATTCAAACGGTCAGCTATTTGCCTTATTTTTTGTCATGGGTCATCGTCGCCGGCTTCGTCATGTCGATGCTGTCGACCGATAACGGAAGCGTCAACATGCTGCTCCAGACGATCGGAGCGATCGACGAGCCGGTCAGCTTCCTGTCGGTGCCGGAATACTTCTGGGCCATTCTCGTGACGACCGGCATCTGGAAAGATATCGGCTTCGGCACGATCGTCTATTTGGCGGCGATCGCGGGCATCGACCCGCACTTGTACGAGGCGGCCTCCATCGACGGGGCGAGCCGGCTTCGGCAAATTTTCCTCATCACGGTGCCTTGCATCATGCCGGTCGTCGTCATCTTCTTCATCTTGGCGGTAGGCGGCATTCTCAGCGCGGGCTTCGAGGACATCCTGCTGCTCGGCACGAACCCGATCGTTCAGGACGTGGCGGACGTCATCGATACATACGTATACCGGGTCGGCGTGCTCAGCTCGCGGTATTCGTATGCGACCGCCGTCGGCTTGTTCCAAGCGGTGCTGAGCATCGGGCTGCTGACCGTCGCCAACGCTTTCGCCAGAAAGTACGGGAACAGCTTATGGTGAGCGGCGGGAAAGGCGGTGGACGTCCATGAGGCTCGGCTGGGACGAAAAAATATTGCAGGTTTTCATCTACATCTGTTTGCTTGTATTAGGTTTTGTGACGTTGTATCCGTTCTGGAATGCGCTTGTCATTTCGCTGAACGTTGGCTCGGACACGGCGAACGGAGGCATTACGTTTTGGCCGAGGCAGTTCACGCTCGACAACTATGCGATCGTGTTCCGCGACAAACGGCTGATCGACGCATTCGGCATTTCGGTCGCGCGGACGCTGGCGGGAACGTTCCTGTCCATCCTGTGCACGGCGCTATTCGCTTACGGCATGTCCAAGCGCGGGCTAATCGGCAAAAAATATTACATGATGTTCTGCATCGTGACGATGTATTTCGGCGGCGGGCTGATCCCTACGTTTCTGCTCGTTCGCGAGCTTGGCATGCTCAATACGTTCTGGGTACTGATCGTTCCGGGGATCATCAGCGTGTGGAACATGATCGTGTTCCGGACGTTTTTCCTCGAGCTGCCGGGGGGGCTGGAGGAATCGGCGAAAATCGACGGGGCAAGCGACTTCGGCATCTTTTTCAAAATCGTCGTCCCGCTGTCCGGGCCCGTCATCGCCACGCTGTCCTTGTTCACCGCGGTCGGCTACTGGAACGATTGGTTTACGCCGAGCATCTACATCTCGAACGCGAAGCTGCTGCCGATTCAGACGCTGCTCCAGCAAATCATGAATTCCAATATTATGACCGAGCAGCTGACGCACGCCAAGGACGGCAATGCCGGAGCTCTGGCGCATATCGCGAATTTGCGGAGCGTGACGACCAAGTCGTTATCGATGGCGACGATGATGGTGGCGACGATTCCGATTGTCATCGTGTATCCGTTCGTGCAAAAATATTTTGTAAAAGGCGTTATGGTCGGGTCATTAAAAGAATAGGGGGAGTACCTATGACAAAAAACGCGTTAACGAAAAACAAAAAGCTGAGCTCGATCCTGTTGGTTCTTAGCCTAGGCGTCGCGCTGGCCGGCTGCGGCAGCGGCGATCCCGGCAATTCCGAAGGCAAATCGGGCGATACGTCGAACGATAAAGCCGCCGAGTTCGGCAAAGATCCGCTGTCCTTCTCGTTTTACTTGAACTACGACTGGGCGGTGACGGATCCGTGGGCGGACAATCCGGCGACCAAGTGGATTCTCGACAATAAAAAAGTTACGGTCGTGCCGGTGCAATCCGGCGGCGCGGCGCAGCAAAAATTCAGCACGATGCAGGCGTCGGGCGATTTGCCGGACGTCATCCAGATGGATCGCGGCGGCGACGTCGAGAAGCTGCGATCGGCGGGGCTGCTCGTTCCGCTGGACGAATATTACGACAAATACCCGAATTTCAAAAAATGGGCCGGCGAAGCGACGCTGAACATGCTGCGCTCGAGTGACGGCAAAATTTACCAGATCCCGAACTGGTACACGAACAAGCCGATGGGCAACGGCGGCTGGATCGTCAACAAGAAGATTTACAAGGAGCTCGGCTCGCCGAAGCTGGAGACGACGGACGATCTGTACAGCTATTTGACCCAGGTGAAAGCCAAATATCCGGGTATCGTGCCGCTGGAAGTAGGCGACGGCGCGCAAGGCGCGTACATGATGTATTCGGCTTTTGCCGAGGACCAGCTTAACTTCTACGTGGACATGCGCGGCGTGCCGACAGGCAACGAGCTGAAGTCGATCTATACCGATGCGAACTTCAAGGAGTACATGCTGTTCGTCAGCAAGCTGTTCCGCGAGAAGCTGATGACGCAAGACGCGTTCACGCAAACGCTCGACCAAGTGAAGGAGAAGATCAACAATGGCAAGGTCGCGGTCGTGTTTAATTCCACGACGACCGATATCGGCCGGCAAGGCAACAACGAGCTGAAAACGAAGGACCCGGAAGACGGCTACCAAATCATCTGGCCGATTCATAAGCCAGGCCTTGATAAAAATAAAATTTGGATCGACGGCTACATTTCGCTTGGCTGGAACGTGAACGTCATTACGAAAAACGCCGCCAATCCGGAAGCGATCTTCGCCTACTTCGATTGGGTTACCGGCGAGGAAGGCCAGAAGCTGCTGTTCTTTGGCCCTCCGGGCTTGTATTGGGACAAAACCGAAGACGACGGCTCGCCGATTCCGAACGACAGCTACCGGACGACGCCGATCGACAAGCGCACCGAGGATATGACCAACTTCGAGAAGTTCAACTGGGCGGGCAACTCCGGGTTTATCGACAAAGCGAAGTCGAAGATCGAATATTCGCTGCCGGAGGATAAGCGCGACTGGTCGACGATCGCGCAGAACGAGGTGGCTTGGAAAACGGTGAAGGACATGACCGAATTTACGAACGTCATGCCTGAAGCGAGCACGGAGGAGGGCATAATCGCGGGACGGCTGTCCGATATGTACGGCCAAATGTTCGCGAAGGCGCTGTACGCGAAGAGCGACGAGGAGGTGCTCGCGCTGATCGACAAGGCGGCGGCCGACGCCGATAAAGCGGGGCTTGCGAAGCTGCTGGCCTACGAAACGAAGGTGTGGCAGGATAACTTGGCGAAAATGCACGCGAAATAAGGGATGCAAGCTGAGGCCGCAGAAAGATATGGCAGCCGAGCGAGGTAGAGCAAGGCAAAGTACAGCGAGGAAACTCGATCGAAAAAAGATTGGCTCAGCGGAGCGGGGAGAGTATACTTTGGTCAAAGTATACTCTCTTGCATAAGGGATGAGGTGACGGCATGTATCGGGTCGTTCTGGCGGATGACGAACGTTTGGATTTGGAAGGCTTGCGGCGATTGATCGATTGGGACAAACTCGGCATGGAGGTCGTCGCCGCCGTGGGCAGCGGCTTTGAGGCGCTTGAATATTTGGCCGCGCATGAAGCCGACGTCCTGGTCAGCGACATTCGGATGCCGATCATGACCGGGCTGGAGCTTGCGGCCAAAGCGCTTGCGGCAAGGCCGAAGATCAAAATCGTGCTCGTCAGCGGGTACCAGGACTTTCAATATGCGAAGCAGGCGATTTCGATGGGCGTGAGCGGTTACGTGCTGAAGCCGGTGGACGATGACGAGCTGTTCCAGACGCTGCTGTCCGTGCGAAACGAGCTGGATGTGGCCCGGCGGTCGGCGCCGCTTGCGGCCAAGGAGCTGATGGCGCGGCTGCTCGAAGGCGGCATGGACGGGGAAGGCGATTCGCTGTCCCCGCTCATCGACCGCTGGGGGCTTGCATGGGTGAGGGAGCCGCTGCATGTGGCCGTCATCGAATTCGACGATCTCGCTTTGAAGCTGAATTCGCTTCCGGAGGAAGAGAAGGACAGCATCGTTCGCCAATGGTCCGACGTGCTGGAGCGGGAACTCGCGGAAGCCGATTTGGACCGGTATTGCAAAATCGACAGGCATCGGCTCGCGCTGTTCATTCCTTGCGGGGATGCGGCAGCCCGATTGGAGCGGTTGATCGAACGCGTGAAGGATGGCGGGGCATTTTCCGTGACGATCGGCTTAAGCGACGAGGCGCGCGGTGCCGGGCGTCTGCCTCATGCCTGCAGGCAAGCGCTCGACGGGCTCGGCAGCAAATTGTTCAACGGCAAAGGCAAGGTGCTGCAAGCGATCGGCCAGGAACGCGAGCAGCTCGTGCAGGATGCCAAAGACGTGGACGGCTTGCTGGAGGCGTTGTTCACGGCAGTAGCCAACTATCGGCTGGTGCAGGTTTCGGATTGCTTGGAAGGTTTGTTCGCGCTGGCCGGGCGGCTCGAGAGGAAGCTGTCGGTGTACAATTTCCTGCTGCATATCATATCCAAGCTGGACGTTTATTTGCGGCAGATGAACGAGAACCTGCACCGACTGTGGGGAGTCGAATTTCAGCATCTCGATTTCGTATACGATTTCGAAACGATCGGCGACATGAAATCTTGGCTGCGGCTGCGGATGTTCGAGACGTCGGAGCTGCTGCATAACCGGAGGCTGAAGCGAAGCCACAAGCTCGTGGACGAGATTCGCGAGTATGTCGCCGCGCGGCTGGACAAAGAAATGACGCTGCGCGAAGCCGCCCAGCACTTTTCCTTTTCGCCCAATTACATGGGGCAGCTGTTCAAAACGGAGACGGGGCGCACCTTTAACGAATACGTCGTACAGATGCGGCTTGAAAAAGCGAAAGAGCTGCTGCAGGACCCGAAGCTGAAAATATTCGAGGTGGCCGACAGGGTCGGCTACAACAACCTCGCGTACTTCGGACAGCAATTCAAGGAAGCGTACGGCGTCACGCCGGGCGATTACCGGAAGCGGGGCTGAAGGATGCCGAACCTGAAACCGCAAGCGAAAGAGCCGTTTCGCTTTTCTTTTGGTCTGAAGCTGACGGTCATCTTCCTGCTGTTCGTCATGATGCCGGTGCTGTTCGTCGGTTATTTCGCGTACACGTCTTCGGTGAGCTCCATCAAGGAGCAAACGCGCATGAACATCGCCGGCACGCTCCAGCAAATCCGCGATAACGTCATGTACAAGGTGAACGACCTGATTCGCGTATCGGATCAGCTGTACTGGGATTATACGCTGCAGGACAATTTGCGCAGCTACAAGGAAGGCTGGGACAGCTACGAGCGGACGTTCAACTACCTTCAACCGAAGCTGAAAAGCACGATCGATCTGACTGCCAGCAATATTCGTCTTTCCTTGTACTTGAACAATGCGGCGGTCCCGGAAATTTATACGACGCAGAAGCCGTCGGAGGACCCTTTATCCAAGTCGAAGCGGTACGAGTTGTTTCATCTCGACCGGTTGAAGGAGCTCGCGTGGTACGCCGATTTCCGCGACATGGCCGTCCGAATCGACGGGCCGACGGCTTGGCGGCAGGTCGATGCGGACGCGAGGTTCGGCAATATCTCGCTCCTGCGTGGGCTTAACGACGTATCGCAAGGGCAGCATATCGGATTTATGCGGATCTCCGCCAAAATCGGCGATTTGCTATCCGCGGTCGACCATCTGAAAATCGACAACGAGAGCAGCCTGATCGTTGCGGATGCCGATGATCGCGCGGTATTCGCCTCGAAGGGGGTGCACGCACAGTTGAGCGAGACGTGGCGCAGCACGCTGGCGCCCGGCCATCTCGTGATCGAGCAGGAGCTGCCGGAACTGAATTGGACGCTTGTGGCGCTCATTCCGAATAGCCTGCTGGAGAAAAACGCCAAGGAGCTGCGCAATTTTACGATTATGGTGTGTCTGGCCAGCATTGTCGTTCTATTTGGCGCCGGCCTCGCCATTTCCCGTTATTTCTCGAAGCGGGTGACGAAGATCGTTTCGTTCCTGAGGGTATTTCGCGAAGGGGATTTCCGCAAGCGGATTCAATTTTCCGGCAAGGATGAGTTCGCGCAGATCGCGGCCGCGCTCAACGAAATGGGAGGCCATATCGAAACGCTCATTCAGGAGGTGTACGTTTCGAACCTGCGCAAGAAGGAAGCGGAGTTGTCCTCGCTGCAATCGCAGATCAACCCGCACTTCCTGTACAATACGTTGTCGTCGATCAGTCGGCTCGCCAAGTTCGGCGAAATATCGAAGCTCGACGAGATGGTGCGCGGGCTGGCCAAATTTTATCGTCTTACCTTGAACGAAGGGCGTACCCTCATCTCGATCGACGAGGAGCTGCAGCAGGCCAAATCGTATATCGATATTCAAAAAATCAAGCACGAGGATCGGCTGCAAATTGCTTATGATATCGATCCTCAAGTGCTGGGGCACGAAACGGTCAAAATTATCGTTCAGCCTTTTATCGAGAATGTGCTGGAGCATGCGCTGTACAGCGACCGCATTCATATCCGCATCGCGGCCGCAATTGAGGCGGGCCGGATCGAGCTACGGATCATCGACGACGGCGTCGGCATGCCGGCGGAGACGATCGAGCGCGTTTTCGCGCCGGACGGCATCGGGTACGGCATCCGCAACGTCGATCAGCGAATCAAGCTGCAATTCGGGGACCCATACGGCGTTTCGATCCACAGCCGGCCCGGCATCGGAACGTCGGTGCGCATCGTGTTCCCGGCCATTCCGTGGGATGAACGCAAGGAGTAGACGCAATGAATTCATGGTTGAATCGAATGGCGCGCAAGCTGCTGCCGGCGCTGCTCCTTGCCGGGGCAGCCTCTTTGCTGGCGTCGTGCGGCGCAGGCAAGCAGGCGCCTTTTGCGACGGAAGTGATCGTGCAAACGGCGCATAATTTTCACGGCAAAGAAGACGTCGTCAAATTTCTCGACGCGGCCAAAAGCCGCAACGTCTCCGTCGTCAACTTGAACGTCAAGCAGGACGAGGACATCTTTATTTCCTCGGGTTATGTGTATTACGACAGTAAGATTGCCCCGGTCGCTCCGGGATACGAGCAGTTTGACGCGTTACAGGCCGTCGTTGAGGAAGCGCATGGACGCGGCATGCAGGTGAGAGCCTGGATTCCGCAATTCCACGACAACGCGGCGACGGAACGGAACCATGAATGGCAGATGAAGTCGCTCGTTGACGGGGAGATTGTCCCGTTCCAAGGCTCGCGGGGCGTGGAATACTTCGTCAATCCGCTGCACCCGGACGTGCAGGCGTACGAGCGGTCGATCGTCCGAGAGGTCATCAGCCGTTACGACGTGGATGGCGTCGTGCTCGATTGGCTTCGGTTCGACGACATGAACATGGACATGGGCGATTACACGCGCGGCGCGTACAAGCAGCAATTCGGCTACGACCCGGCGACGATCGATTTCGCGACCGACAACGCGCAGCGGCGGCAATGGAACGAATGGCGGACCGAACGGCTGGGTGAATACGTCCGAAGCGTGTACGACGAGATCAAGCGGATCAAGCCGAAGGTTTCGCTCGGCGCCTACATTTTGCCGCCGGAATTTGTGGAGGTTGGCCAGGATGCCGCCAAATTCGGGGCGTATCTGGATTTCGTGTCGCCGATGGCGTATTTCCGCGATTGGGGGTTCGAGCCGAATTGGGTGTATAGCGGGAAAGGGATTACCGCGCAAACGAAAGCGAAGGTCGGCGACAAGCCAATCATCCCGGCGCTGGACGTCAAGTGGAGCGATGCCGAGTACAAGGAAATATACGCGGGCTTGCGGGATGGCTATCCGTCGATCGGCAGTCTGTCGTTTTTCGTGTACGGCCGGTGGACGGAAGATGTACTGGAGCGGATCGACATGATGAGGTCTTGGTAAGCTTCACATGAGGCAATCGGACAAAAGACAAAGCACCGGCCTAATTGAGGCAAGGTGCTTTGTCTATTTCATTAGATACGGGCGCTTACTATTTAAGTTGATTCATTGTTTTACCGTAATGGGAACGCCGTGAACAGATAGATCCTGGGCTCGCGCACCCCAAGGTTCCGGAATCAACCGAAATGCTTGCCGTTCGCGTAATAGCCGTCTTCCCGATAAACGACAAAAGCGACTTCGACTTCCGCAACGCCAAGCGAAAGAACATGCTTCGTAATCGCCGCCGCGACGCGGTCTCTTGTGTCTTGCCCGCGTTCGAACCAGGCGACTTCGATGAACGGGAACGTCGGAACGGTCTCGCCGCCGAATACGGAAGTCACCTGCAAGCAGTCGATCGTGAAATTATCCGTTCCGCATTCGCAAATGCTCGCCAAATCGTCGATCAATGCCGTGCTGATCGTCCGCATCGCTTCGGCGGATATTCCTTTTACGTTAAGTTGCGGCACCGCAAGAAACCTCCTTCAATGAAGAATGGCACAAAGAAAGGACACCGGGGCTTGTTGCCAAGCCCAAGTGTCCTTCCGCGCAAACGCGAATTCGCGAATTACTTCGCAGCTTCGTAACGTTTGCCGACTTCGTCCCAGTTCACTACGTTCCAGAAAGCGGCGATGTAGTCAGGGCGTTTGTTTTGGTATTTCAGGTAGTACGCATGCTCCCATACGTCCAGACCAAGGATCGGCGTGTCGCCTTCCATGATCGGGCTGTCTTGGTTAGGCAGGCTGTATACTTTCAGCTTGCCGTCTTTGGATACGGCGAGGAACGCCCAGCCGCTGCCGAAACGAGTTGTTGCGGCTTTCGCGAAATCTTCCTTAAATTTATCGAAGCCGCCCAGTTCGCTGGCAATTGCGTCAGCCAGAGCGCCAGTCGGTTGTCCGCCGGCGTTCGGGCCGATCGTTGCCCAGAACAAGGAGTGGTTGGCATGGCCGCCGCCGTTGTTGCGAACGGCGGTGCGGATGCTTTCCGGAACGCTGTTCAGGTCGGCGATCAGATCTTCTACGGATTTGCTTTGCAGCTCAGGAGCGGACTCCAGTGCAGCATTTAAGTTCGTCACATATGTATTATGGTGACGGTCGTGGTGAATCATCATCGTTTGCTCGTCGATGTGCGGCTCAAGCGCGTTGTTCGCGTAAGGCAGAGCTGGTAATTGATGTGCCATTGGTAATATACCTCCCGATAGATATGTAGTTCAACACCATTATTATCACCTATATTCTATAATAAATCAACATGTATGTTTGTAAAGTATTGTCGAATCGATGATCTCTAATGGGTCCTCTTTAAGCATGGAACAATTGGGTGAAAATTATACAACAATCGCCATGTTCCCGGCCTGTCGAACACTTCTAAACCCGACCTGCGGATCGTATAAATTGTGCGGGTCTTTTTCGTTAACGATAAAGAAAGTTTAAGTTCGCTGAAGTTTTAAAGCGAAAGAGAACTTTCTTTACCAAGAATAAACTTCCGCTAATGGGGTCCCCGCAGTAACGCTTCCGATGCCAGTTTGCTACGCAAACTTTTAGTAATCGGAATATGCTGCGAAGCTAAACTTCACTTTGTGGGGTAAAATAGCGGTCGCTCATCCTTGAAGGACTTCGATAGAAGTTTTTCTTATTGTGTTTTTGCTTGAACGTGATATGATAATGGCATAGACATTGTTTATTTAATAAACAAAGTGTGTGGAGGTTATGTAGATGAATCGATACGTTCCGAAGAAGGAAGACCGTTTTACGTTTGGCTTATGGACTTTAGGGAACCCAGGACGCGATCCGTTCGGCTTGCCGGTAAGGGAAGGCTTCTCCCCGGTCGAAATGGTGAAGCTGCTCGGCGAGCTCGGCGCTTACGGCGTCAACTTTCACGACAACGATCTCGTGCCGATCGACGCGACGCAGGCTGAGAAGCAGCGGATCGTAAGCGAATTCCGACAGGCGCTGCAGGAAACCGGCTTGAAGGTGCCGATGGCGACCGTCAGCTTGTTCACGGAGCCGGTATTCCGCGACGGCGCTTTTACCTCGAACGATCCACGGGTACGGGCTTATGCGCTGCAGAAGACGATCGAAGCGATGGACCTCGGGGCCGAGCTTGGCGCCGAAATATTCGTCCTGTGGGGCGGGCGCGAAGGAGCCGAGGTGGATGCCGGACGCGACGCGTGCGACGCGATGAAATGGTACCGCGAGGCCATTAACTATCTATGCGATTACAGCCTCTCGCAGAAGTACGGATACAAATTCGCGCTGGAAGCGAAGCCGAACGAACCGCGAGGCGACATTTATTTGCCGACAACCGGCGCGATGCTCGGCTTGATCGCCACGCTGGACCATCCCGAGATGGTCGGCGTCAACCCGGAGGTCGCTCACGAACGGATGGCCGGCTTGAACTTCTATCACGCCGTAGCACAGGCGTTGGAAGCCGGCAAGCTGTTCCATATCGACCTGAACGATCAGAAGATGGGGCGATTCGACCAAGATTTGCGCTTCGGCTCGGACGGCATCAAGGAAGCGTTTTTCCTCGTCAAGCTGCTGGAGGATTATAACTATAAGGGCATGCTGCACTTCGACGCGCATGCGCTTCGGACCGAAGACCGCGACGGCGTCATCGAATTCGCCAAAGGCAATATGCGCACTTATCTCATTCTTAAAGAAAAAGTACGGCAGTTCAACAACGACGCCGAAATTCAAAGCCTGCTTCAGGAAATTCGCGGCAAGCAGCACGGCATTCCGGGCTTCGACGCCAAATTTTCGGCGGAAAGCCTCGCCGCGCTTCGCGCTCACCGGTTCGACCGGCATGCTATCGCCGCGGAAGGCCTGCAATACGAGAAGCTTGACCAGCTCACCATGGAAATCATACTGGGTGTCAGATAGAGCCGACGGCTGCCTTAGGGCAGCCGATTTTTTTTCTTAACGATAAAGAAAGCTAAGTTCGGTAAAGTTTCTTCGACGAAAGAGCTTCGATCAGAAACTTTTCTTAACGATAAAGAAAGTTTAAGTTCGCTGAAGCATTAAAGCGAAAGAGAACTTTCTTTACCAAGAATAAACTTCCACTGAGTTGGGGTCCCCGCAAAGTAATCGGAATATACTGCGAAGCTAAACTTCACTTTGTGGGGTAGAATAGCGGTCGCTCATCCTTGAAGGACTTCGATAGAAGTTTTTCTTATATACGAAATCGTAGTTCTAAAGTATGATATAAAGTAATGAGTCGACAAATAAGGCCGGGCATCCGACAAGGCGCGGGAAAGCTGAGAAAGCTCCCTATATTTTTTTCGGATTCCTATTTATTGAATGAAAACGCTTGAAATGAAGCGTTTTCAAGAGAAAATTCAAGTTTTTTTAATATTTTTAATGTTTTTTTAATATTTAAGAAGGATTTCCCCGATATTTGTCGAAATTAAGAAATATACAAAAAGATATAAAGTAGAGTCTTCGGATAAGGGAGAGGCTGTAATGTTCGTTCGTTCCTTTCAATTGGCTGATTACAAAGCGGTTACAGAACTGTTCGAGGAAGTTTTGTCGGAGTCTTGTTACGAAGAGACGATGAAAGCATTCGCCAGACAGCTTAAGTGGGATGGGGAGCTTGTTCTCGTAGCGGAAGTAAATAACGAAATCGCTGGCATTATCATTGGAACCATCGATAACAACAAGGGCTACTACTATCGGATCGCCGTTAGTAAGGAGCATCGCGGCATCGGGATCGGCAAAGCATTGATCGAAGGCATGCGTTCGAAATTCGTATCGCGCAAGGTCAGCAAAATTTTGGTTTCCGCCGATCAGCATAATGAACAGGTTTTGCCTTTATACGAGTCTCTTGGATATCAAGCGGGCGACTTCTGGCGTTCGCTGCGTCCGTTAAGCATTGTCACGGGATAAATTGCAATGATTGCACTTCGAAGCATATCTTGAACCGATCGATTCGGACAAGGTATGCTTTTTTATTTTGGATCGGCCGGCCGGCAAGCCGATCATCCTAGTATCGGTCAGACTATGCATATACCTGAACCGTTGTTTTTGCTATAATAAACGTTAACACACTTTTGTCATCGTTAGGGGTAAGGCATGGAACAATATTTGCCGTTTGTCATAAAAAGCTTCAAGCACGACGGCCATTTGCACCGAAAATGGCTCGAAAATTGGCTTGTTCCGCCCGGCCTCGTACGCAAGGAGCATGCCGACGAATCGATGCTCGTGCTCATCAACAGTCAGACGCCGATCCAGGAGTCCGACGGGAAGCAGTGGGTAAGCCGGATTCCGGCCGTTTCTTTTTTCATTCCGAAAATGTGGTTCAACGTAGTTGCTCTCATCGAGGACGCAGGCGTCCGCTATTATTGCAATGTCGCTTCGCCGCCATACCAGAGCGGCAACGTGATTACCTACATCGATTACGATCTGGACGTCATCCGTATGCCCGACGGAAGCATGCATGTCGTCGACCAAGAAGAATACGACCAGCATAAAGTCAACTACCATTATTCGGATATGGTGGACCGCAAAGTTCGGGACGGGCTGGATCTGCTTGTCGAGCGGGTTAAACAGGGCGCAGCCCCGTTTAACGACGAAGCGGTGCGGGCTTATTACGAAGCATGGAAACAACATGAGGCGGAGGTATCCCATGAGCGAGCTGGAGACGAACACGAGCACGGAAAGTAGACGCAAGATCAAACCGCGGAAAGAACGGACGACGTTCAAGTCCGAGCTGTGGGACTGGGTGAAGTCAATCGGAATTGCCGTTGTCGTCGTCCTGTTCCTTCATTATTTTGTCTTTAACTTGTCGAAGGTCGAAGGACACTCGATGCAGCCGACGCTGCTGGAGAAAGAATGGCTGTTCGTCGACAAAATCGTGTATTGGATCGGCGATCCGGAGCGGGGCGACGTTGTCATCTTAAAGGACCCGAGTGAAGGGCCCGACAAAAAAGATTTCCTCGTTAAACGGATTATCGGCTTGCCCGGCGATACGGTGGAAGTTCGCGACAGCAAGCTTTACGTAAACGGAACATTGGAGATCGAGCCCTACACCGATACGGAAATCGCCGACGGGGACGTCGGGCCGGTTGTTGTCGAGGCGGGCCATTATTTCGTCATGGGGGACAACCGTCATGCGTCGGCGAGCAAGGACAGCCGGATCTTCGGCACCGTTTCGAAAGATATGATCAAAGGGCGCGCCGATTTTATATTGTGGCCGATCACGAAGATAAAGGGGCTATAATGCTGTGAAAGAAGTTATGGTATATACGGACGGCGCCTGCTCCGGGAACCCGGGACCGGGCGGCTGGGGCGCCATATTGATGTTCGGCGAGCACCGCAGGGAAATTTCCGGCGGAGAACGGGCGACAACGAACAACCGTATGGAGATCGCAGCCGTCATCGAGGCGCTCAAGCTGCTGAAGGAGCCGTGCAAGGTCAAGGTGTACAGCGACTCGGCTTATGTGGTCAATTGCTTCCAGCAAGGCTGGTATCGCGGGTGGCAGAAGAACGGCTGGAAGAACAGCAAAAATCAGCCGGTTGAAAACCAGGATTTGTGGAAACAATTGCTAGTGCTAATGGAAAAGCATCGGGTCGAATATATCAAAGTCAAAGGCCATAGCGACAACGAGCTGAACAATCATTGCGATTATTTGGCCCGTGAAGCGATCAAAAATTTGTAGCGCATAATGATGAACTGAATATATAAAAGCTGGCTGAGGAGGGATCCTATGCGGACAAGCTATCCAGGAGCCGGATCGGATGCCGATTCGGTGCAAGATTGGCTATCCCTGAAGGAATCGATCAAAATGGCGGCGAAGGAGCTCGGCATCGACAAAATCGGATTTGCGTCGGCCGAGCCTTTTTTGGAGCTGAAGCAAATTTTGCTGAAGCATCGGGAGCAGGGTTTCGAATCCGGCTTCGAGGAACCGGACATCGATAAGCGGATTTACCCGGAGCTGAGCTTCGCGGAGCCGCGATCGATCATCTCGATTGCGGTCGCGTATCCGTCGAAAATGCCGAATCCGCCCAAATCGGAGCCCGGTGCGTATCGGGGCATTATATCGCGTGCCGCATGGGGAGAGGATTACCACCATGTGCTGCGAAACCGGCTGCAGCGGCTCGAAGCTTTCATCAAGGAAAGAGTGCCGGACGCGCGCCTAGAGAGCATGGTCGACACCGGCGTGCTCGTCGACCGTGCGGTGGCGGAACGGGCCGGCATCGGCTGGAGCGGCAAAAACTGCTCCATTATCGCGCCGGAGCTGGGCTCTTGGTTTTTCCTCGGCGAGATGATCACGAATATCCCGTTTCCGCCTGACGTTCCGGTGACGGAGGATTGCGGCGATTGCACGATCTGCATCGATGCATGTCCGACCGGGGCGCTCGTCGGGCCGGGACAGCTGAATTCCAGCCTCTGTATTTCGTTTGCGACGCAAACGAAGGGCTGGCTCGACGACAAGATGAAGGAGAAGATCGGCAACCGGCTGTACGGCTGCGACACGTGCCAAATCGTCTGCCCCAAAAATCGCGGCAAAAACTGGACGCAGCATGAAGAATTTACGCCGGATCCGGAATTGATGAAGCCGTTGCTCATCCCGCTGCTGACGATCGGCAACAAGGAGTACAAGGAGAAATACGGGCGAAGCGCTTCCTCATGGCGCGGGAAGAAGCCGATTCAGCGCAATGCGGTCATCGCGCTCGGCAACTTCAAGGACGCGAGCGCCGTGCCGCATTTGCGCGAGCTGCTTCTGAGCGATCCGCGGCCGGAAATTCGCGGCACGGCGGTATGGTCGCTCGGCAAAATCGGCGGCGAGGAAGCGAGGCAAGCGCTGGAGGCCGCGCTGTCGCGGGAGCAGGACGAGCGGGTGCTTGAGGAGCTGAACAAGACGTTAAGCCGTTTCATTCCGAAATAAAATAAGCTTCAATTCGCTCCTTGAAACGATAATCCAAACATCGATCGCCCGATTTGCCGATAATTTCATTAGAACATTTTGACGGGACAGGGAGAGGCAGCAAATGAGATACGTGCATATCGATTCGGTTGAGCCCGGGCAACAACTGGGACAGACCATCTATTCAAGCAATGGAACAACATTGATTTCAGCGGGTGTTCAGTTGACCGTATACATGATCAATACGCTGAGACGAATCGGTGTGACGATGTTATATATTCAAGACCCTAATTTTGCGGACGTGGAAATTAACGATATTTTGTCCGAAGAAACGAAGCATATGGTGCTCGGCAAAATGTCCGAAACGATGGAAGCGATCCGTTCCGGCAAAGAATTCAATACGAAGTCGATCGGGATCAGCATCGACTACCTGCTGGACGACGTCATGCGGAACAAAGAAGTGCTCGTCCAGCTGTCGGATATCCGGACAACGGACAACGAATCCTATGTCCATGCGATGAACGTCTGCATGATGTCGGTCCTTATCGGTATCAATATGAACTTGAACCAATTGCAATTGAAGGATTTGGCGATCGGCGCCCTGCTGCATGATATCGGCAAGGTAGAGGGCAAAGGAAGCGGAACGGATAAAGCCGGATCGGCGGCTGCGGACAAAAAGTCCGAAGAGACGGCCGGAGAAGCGGGCCAGGCGGGGGACAAGCTGTCGGAGCATACGTGGAGAGGCTTTGAATATTTGAAGCAGAAAAAAGAATTTAACCTGCTGATCGCCCATGTCGCACTGCAGCATCACGAGACGCTCGACGGTCTTGGTTCTCCCCGCAAGCTTGCCGGCGACGAAATTCATTTGTACGCCCGAATCGTCGCCGTAGCCAACATGTTCGACAACCTGTTGTTCGCCGAAACGGACGAGAAGCGGATGCTGCCGCACGAAGCTTGCGAATATATGGTCGCCCTGGCGGAGACGAAGCTTGACCGCGAGGTGCTTATTCAATTCCTGCGGACGGTGTCGATTTACCCGACCGGCATTTCCGTCAAGCTTTCGACCAAGGAGGTTGGCGTCGTCGTCGGCCAGCATCGCGGATTGCCGGGCAGACCGGTCGTTCGTATCGTCAGGAAGGAAGACAGCGACGACATTCAAGTGAAAGAAATCGATCTGGCGACGCATCCTACGCTCTTTATCGACAGCGTTCTTTAAAAAAAGTAAAATAATGGGCACCATTTTATTTGTGTCCTGACGCAGGTCATGCTATTATAAAATCTAAACGAATAAGAACAATTGTGCTGAGGTGGGTCCTAGGTGAACTATATTATTCCGATCATTACACTAATCGTTGGCGCGGTCGGCGGCTTTTTCGGCGGCGTCTATTACTTGCGCAAGCAGATCGAGAAAATGCAAAGCGATCCCGAAATGCTGCAGAAGATGGCAAAACAGATGGGCTACAATATGAACAAGCAGCAGTTGAACAAAGCTCAGCAAATGTTGAAGAACCGCAAACTCAAATAAGGAAAGCCCGAACGAAAACGGTGCAACAGCGTCGCATTCGGATTCGGTGCTGGGGGAGGTAAACCTCATGGCTGGACTCAAGGATTATACGAATGTCCGCGTATCCGAGAATCACGAGCAAATCGAGCATCATATCAGACAAATTCTATCGCTGATCGGCGAAGACGTCGACCGCGAAGGGCTGCTGGAAACGCCGGCCCGCGTCACGCGAATGTACGAGGAAATTTTCGCGGGCTACTCAGTGGACCCGCGCGACGTGCTTGGCGTCACCTTCGACGAGCGTCACGAAGAGCTGGTTATCGTCAAGGACATCGTTTATTACAGCCAATGCGAGCATCATATGGCGCCGTTCTTCGGCAAAGTCCATATCGGGTATATCCCGAGCGGCAAAATCGCCGGGCTGAGCAAATTTGCGCGCCTCGTCGAGGCGATCACCCGCAGACTCCAGGTACAGGAGCGGATTACGTCGGAGATTGCCGATATTATGGACGAGGTATTGAAGCCGCACGGCGTAATGGTCGTCGTGGAAGGCGAGCATCTGTGCATGTGCTCGCGCGGCGTGAAGAAGCCGGGCAGCAAGACAGTCACGTCTGCAGTGCGCGGCACGTTCCGCAAGGACCCGGCTTCCCGGGCGGAATTTCTCGCTTTGCTAAAGCAATAATCCATTCCGCATACTAAAAAAGAGCTTTCACCGCTAGAACGGTAAATGCTCTTAGGACCTGAAAGGCTGTGGATCCACCATGGCGCGCATGAAACAAATAAGCTAAATCAAGCGAACCCACCGTAGGCGCCAACCTTAAGCGGTGGGTTTTCGCTTGTTACGAAACTTACGACGTGCCCAGCGATAGAGCTTCGTGCCGTATCGTCGGTTTGGTACTGGAGCGATAAGGAAGCTATCGTAATTAACTGCCAGTTTGTCGCAAAAGATGAACGGCTAGGAAGCCAAAGCGACGGCCCCATGCTGCGGCAGCTGCAGCTCGTGCAGAAACCCGAGCGTTCGCTGCAAGTATTCTTTGCGGTGCACCTGGAAGATCAACTCGTGAAGCCCGCCCGGCACAAGCCAAAATTGCGATTCGGGATTGCCTGACTGCTCTTTGGCGATTTCTTCGGCGATTTCGTAAGGCGCTCTTGCATCGTCCGTGCCGTGAATCATAAAGATCGGCATCCGGTAGTGCGTCGATTTGACTTCCTGGTACGGGATTTGATCCAGGTTGGTGCCGTTCAATATCGGGAAAAACGACCGAACGAGAGCAAGCGAAGGGAAACGAGGCAAATCGATTTCTTGCTTGATGTTATGGTACAGCGTATCCGGCTCCAGCAGAAACGTGCTGTCGAGAATCATGCCGTCGATGTCGTTCGTCTGCAGCGCTGCTTGCAGCGCCGTTCCCGCGCCCATCGAAAATCCCCATATATATACTTTGCCGGCACCGCGCTGCTTGACGAAGTCGATGGCGCCAAGCAGTTGCTGGGCCTCTTCTTTGCCGCCGGTTACCGTTTGCTTATTGTTGGTAGATGCAAATCCGTAATCGAACATGAGCACATTGTAATTTTGCTTATGCATCGTATCGGCCAGATCGTACATCGGAACCCATACTTCCTCGCGGTTCGCTCCGTAGCCGTGGCTGAATATGACCGTGCTCGCGGAGTCGGCGGGAATGTACCAGCCGTCGACGTTCGTCCTGCCGCTTTTGCTGGCAAAAGTCACATCCTCGTAATGCAAGCCCTTGGCCAGCATCGGATTGGAAGTGAGCGCGGCGACGTTCGGGTTCATGAGAACCCATGCGATATAAGCGTGCAAGAGCAGGAAGGAACTGATCAGCAGCAAGATCAAAGAAATGACGATCCCGAACACAATATGTTTTTTGGCGATCCGTCGACGTATTATTGGTTTGGCAGCGTTTTCAATTCCAGCTTGCTGCAATGTTATTGGAGACAGGGATGTCGTTTCCATGAGGGGTCCCTCCTGCGATTTTCTTAAATATAAGCTTGCTTCTGATCGAAGCCTTTACGACGAGGATACATTCATGACTTAGAGGAGCTTCACTCTACGCTTAGCTTATATTCCTCGGCAAACGAACGCGCCGATTCGGACGACGCCGGTCGTTTAACCTCGGGGTGTAAGTTGTGTATGCTTCGTACGGGATATGTTCAATTGGCCTTCATATGTTTGGGGAGAATCATTTTGTTATTCGTAACTTAATACTAAGGGGCAGAGGAATCTACGTCAATTGTCCTAGATCAAATGTAATGAGAATGTAACGATCCTGTAATTCGTGCAATGTGCTTGTCAAATTTCGCAATCGAATGTCATCGAAAAACGAATCGGCAATTGAATATCGCTTTACGCTGGGGGACGGTTCATGTATACTGGTATTTAGTTTTGTTTCATTACATGAAACTGATTCTTGTTCACGAAAGGACGTGCCAACCGATGGAGGATCAGAAATTAACGGTTCGAGCGGTCGAGCGAGCCCTTGATATATTGCTGTGTTTTACGACGGACACGGAGCTCGGATTAACCGAAATTGCCGGCAAGGTTGCGCTGCATAAAAGTACCGTGCACAGGCTGCTGGCGTCGCTGGAAGGCAGAGGCTTCGTCATACGCGATGCCGCAACGGACAAATACCGGCTCGGCTTCCGTATCTGGGAGCTGTCGGCGAACATGTCGCAAGCGGACGACCCGGCTGCGATCCTGCTGCCGGAGATGGAGCTGCTGCGCGATGCGATCGGCGAAACGATCAGCCTGTACCTGCGCGACGGCAAGGAGCGGATTCGCATCCAAGCGGTGCAGAGCAATCAGGCGATACGCCGCGTCGCTCCGGTCGGCGCCCGGCTGCCGATTTACGTCGGCGCGTCGAGCAAGGTGCTCCTCGCTTTTGCCGAGGAGGACGTGCGGCGGGCGATCCTCGACGATCCGGCATGGCCTGCGACAATCGATCGCAAAGCCTACGCCGATCAGCTGGAGGACATTCGCCGATTAGGGTACGCAACCAGCATCGAAGAGCGCGAGGCGGGGGCGACTGCAGTGTCGGCTCCGATTTACGGCCGCTCGCACAAGCTCGTTGCGGCGTTGTCCGTTTCCGGACCGTCCAACCGCTGGACGCTGGAAAAAATGCGCGAGCATGCGCCGGCGATTATGGAAGCGGCTAACCGGATGGGGAAAATGCTGAAATAGCGGTTGAAGGAAGCTTTGAACCTTTAGCCGAAGAAAACAACCGAAGCCGGCCTCTTGCAACAACGGGCGAACTGGTGTATGGTAAAAAAGAATTTCATACGTTTGATACGGGGGCTTGATGAAGTCAGGCTGAGATTGCGGCCGTATGCCGCTGACCGTTGATCTGATCTGGATAATGCCAGCGGAGAGAATCAGCTTAACTGACAGCCGAAGCGCGTCAAGCGCATAAGCGGGAACAGTGTACGCGAAAACACGTATTGCGGGGCGACATATTGCGTTTTTGCATGAACCAAACGTTTATTCTTGCATGCGCAAATGCGATCCCGCGACGGTTTGTTCGCGCCACAAAGCCGATACCTTCCGGGTATCGGCTTTTTGTGTTCAAGCATAAGGCGCCACACGCGTGTAAGCGAATGTGCCAGCCTCTGCGTCGCGAAGCGCTCATCATTGCCGCCTTCGGCTGCGGATCCGCCTCGCATTACGGACGGAGCGTAGATTTCAATACACCGTTCAGGAGGAATTTGTAGATGACATCCCGACAAAGCCAACAAACCGAACAAAGCCAACAAACCTTGGCAACCGCTTTTCCCGCAAGCTCCAAAGTGTACATCGAAGGTTCGCGACCCGATATTCGCGTTCCGATGCGCGAAATTTCGCTGCACCCGACGGTAACGCCAAGCGGGGATAAGATCGTGAACGAGCCAGTACGCGTATACGATACGAGCGGCTTGTACACCGACCCGAGTCATACGGTCGATGTCCGGGCGGGACTGCCGCCGCTGCGCAGCGCCTGGATCGCCGTACGCGGCGACGTTGAGCCGTATGCCGGCCGCGACGTTCGGCCGGAGGACAACGGCTACGCCTCGGACGATTCGCTTGAGGCGGCGAAGGCCGAGCGGTTCCCGCATGTGCGCAGCTACCCGCTGCGCGCGCGGGCCGGGCGCAACGTGACGCAGCTCCATTACGCGCGGCGCGGCATCATTACGCCGGAGATGGAGTTCATCGCCATTCGCGAGGGCTTGTCCCCGGAATTCGTCCGTGACGAGGTGGCGAGCGGCCGGGCGATTATCCCGGCGAACATCAACCACCCGGAAAGCGAGCCGATGATTATCGGGCGGGGCTTTCATGTGAAAATCAACGCCAATATCGGCAATTCCGCCGTGACGTCCTCGATCGAGGAGGAGGTCGAGAAGATGACGTGGGCGACGCATTGGGGCGCGGATACGATCATGGACTTGTCGACCGGCAAGCACATCCATACGACACGCGAATGGATCATCCGCAATTCACCGGTTCCGGTCGGCACGGTGCCGCTGTATCAGGCGCTGGAGAAGGTCAAGGGCCGCGCCGAGGACCTGACATGGGAAATTTACCGCGACACGCTGATCGAGCAGGCGGAACAAGGCGTCGACTACTTCACGATCCATGCCGGTTTGCTGCTGCGGTACATACCGATGACCGTCAAGCGGGTAACCGGCATCGTGTCGCGTGGCGGATCGATTATGGCGGCATGGTGCCTGGCGCATCATCGGGAGAACTTCTTATATACGCATTTCGAAGAAATATGCGAAATCATGAAAACCTACGACATCGCCTTTTCGCTCGGCGACGGCTTGCGTCCGGGATCGATCGCCGACGCGAACGACGAGGCGCAATTCGCGGAGCTGGAGACGCTCGGCGAGCTGACGCAAATTGCCTGGAAGCACGACGTGCAGGTCATGATCGAGGGACCGGGGCATGTGCCGATGCACAAAATCAAGGAAAACGTCGAGCTGCAGCAGCGGATTTGCAGCGATGCGCCGTTCTACACGCTGGGGCCGCTGACGACGGACATCGCGCCTGGCTACGATCACATCACGTCGGCCATCGGGGCGGCGATGATCGGCTGGTTCGGCACGGCGATGCTGTGCTACGTAACGCCGAAGGAGCACCTCGGGCTGCCGAACAAAAACGATGTGCGCGAAGGCGTCATCGCTTACAAGATCGCCGCCCATGCCGCCGACTTGGCCAAAGGCCATCCGCGCGCGCAGCAGCGGGACGACGCGCTCTCGAAGGCGCGGTTCGAGTTTCGCTGGCTCGACCAGTTCAACCTGTCGCTCGATCCGCACCGGGCGATGGAATATCATGATGAAACGCTGCCAGCCGAAGGGGCGAAGACAGCGCATTTTTGCTCCATGTGCGGCCCGAAATTTTGCAGCATGAAAATTTCCCACGAGCTGCGCGAATATGCGGGTGCTGCCGGAATGGAGCCGGAGCTGTCGATTGAAGCGGGGCTCGCGGACAAAGCGAGGGAGTACCGCGAAGCAAGCGGCCGGTAAACCGATAACTGGGCGTGAAAACCGAGATCGATGTGGAGTAACGCCGGATCCGGACATGCCGATGCATCCGGTATCATTCTCACAATAAAAACCCTGGTTCCAAGGCGAAGGCCTGCGAGCCAGGGTTTTGACCTGAATGCGGATTCCGTACCGTGCACTGTTGACATAAGCGTTTTTCAATGAAACTTAACTTAACGACCTCCCATTGGGTGATGGTAGTGATGATGGAAATGATGGTGAATAAAATGCGGATGTGTTGGAGCTTGCAAAGGATGGAAATGATGATGCCCGGGATGGTGAACATGATGGTGATCGGTATGATGACTGTAAGTGTGCATATGAGGTTCTCTTTGCTGCGATTGGTCGAATAAACCTCCGGTTTGTTGTTGGGCGAATAAATGATCTTGAGTCATGAATAAACTCCTTTCTTTTTATAAATCACACCATATTATGCAGTTAGGTGCGGAAAGGCACTTGACCATAACCTTCTCTCTATAAAATGGGCTTGGCTGCCGAAACGTTCGGCATCAACGGCATCTTGTCTATCATAAAAATTTTGTGCATGTACTGAACTTTTTGTTCCCTCCGTCCGTACTATCAACAGCAACGAAGCGATATACGAGGGGGAAGTACGATGCAAACGCCTTTTATTGATGTAAGGCATGTGGCCAAAAGCTATGGGCAGCAGCAGGTGCTGCGAGACGTAACGTTTACGTTAAACCGTGGAGATATTATCGGATTGCTTGGTCCGAACGGCTCGGGCAAAACGACAATCGTTCGTTTGTTGAACGGAGTCATTCGTCCCGATCAAGGAACGATCAGCGTAGACGGCTACGATCCTGCGAAGGACGGGGATGCGATTCGCCGCCTGAGCGGTATCGTTACCGAAGGAGCGGGCCTTTACCATGACCTAAGCGGTCTTGACAATTTGCTCTTTTTTGCTGAGATCTACGACTGCCTGAATGAGATGAGAATTCGCGAGCTGCTGGATTTGTTCGATTTGACTGAGCATCAGCACAAGCGGGTCGGCACGTACAGCACCGGCATGAAAAAACGGCTTGCCTTGGCGAAAGCTTTGCTGCATCGGCCTTCGCTTTTGTTTCTGGACGAACCGACCAACGGGCTCGATCCCGAAGGCATTCAGATGGTGATGCGTTACTTGAAGCAATTGAACGAACAATACGGGACGACGATTTTTTTATGCTCCCACGTGCTTCACCAAATGGAAGACGTATGCGATACGTACATGTTTCTTGAAAATGGCAGCATGATCGAACAAGGTACGCTGAAGGAGCTGGAAAACAAATACGTAAACCGCATCAGCCTGCGTGTCGAAACGGGACTGCAGCTGCAAGGAGGCGTTTATGCCGGGTTCGCCGCGAAACGGATCTCCGGCGAACATATTTTGTTCGAGCTGCCTTCCAAAGAGGAGATCTCGGTTCTGCTGCAAAAACTGCTAAACGAGACTTGGGTTCATTCGGCTGCAATCGTGAACCGCGATCTGGAATCGATTTATTTTCAAGTGAGGGGGAACAGGCGATGAATATCCGCATCATTCGGGCGGTTGCCAAAAAAGACATCCGTTCCATAACGTCCAATCCCCAAGTATGGCTTGGGCTCGTCCTGCTGCCGCTGCTGTTCGGGATCGTGCTTCCAGCCATTGTCATCATCGTGGCCAAATCGATGTCCGGATCGCCGGATCAATCGATCGTCCACTTGTTAACGAAGCTTATCGACAGCTTTCCGGACGAAGCCGCCAAACAATCGCTTCAGCGGATGCCCGACTTTACGCATCAGGCCATTTATTTGTTCGTCAACTATTTATTATGTACGTTTTTCTTGCTCATCCCGGTCATTAACGCGCTGATGATCGCCATCAACAGCTTTGTGGGCGAAAAGGAACGCCGCACGCTGGAAAGCTTGCTCTATGCGCCGCTGGAAATCAAGGATTTGTTTCTGGGCAAAGTGATGGCTGCGTTTATCCCGTCTTATGTAATTACGTTGATCGGTTTCGTGTTGTGCGGCGTCACCGTCAATGCATTGACCTATTCGATGTTTGACCGGATCATATTCCCGAACTGGCAATGGGCGGTTCTGCTTGTCTGGGTTATCCCGGCCTTTACGCTGCTTACGATTCTGGTCAGTGTTTTCGTATCCGCACGGACGAAAGGTTTTCAGGAAGCGCAGCAAATCGGCGGCATTGTCATACTGCCGATCATAGCGATGATTATCACGCAGGTAACCGGAGTCGTCTTGATCAGCACCTTCGTTTTATGGCTGGTAGGCGGGGGAATATTTATCCTATGCGCTATACTTTTGCGGCAAATCGCCAAGTCCAATCAGCGCGAAGTTTTGTTCGAGCGACAGGTCCATTAATTTAAAAGCCGGAATGCGGATGGATGGGTCAAAACGACTTAGATTAAACTTTCCATTGAGATGGAGCCGAAGGGCGGCTACGCTGGTTCATGAGGAGTGATGAATCTATGCCGTTTATGGTTGAGCCGTGGCAAGACGATACGAAGCTGTTTACGCTGACTGACGGGTATACGTTGATCGAAGCGGACCCGCAGGAGTGGGGCGTCTATTATTCGGTTTATTACAATATGGAGTATAACGGGTTTTTTCGGGATCAAGGGCTGACAATGGAGCATTGGCGGAGGAAATTCTGGATATGCCGCGGAGACAGCCGGATCGGCGGTGTCGTTGTGGCCCCGAATGTTATTTTCGGCTTGTTCTTTATTCCGCCTTTCCGCGAGGAAGCTGCTGTCGTTCGCTTGCTGAAGCAGCTGCTGCTTGCGTGGTCCGATCGGGGAAAGCGCATTACAGCTTACGAAATATTGCCGGATCAGCTGGATTGGTTCGCGCAGGCGGGATTTTGGCCGGGCGCGTTCCGCTGCCGATGGATGCAGCGTCCGACGGAGCGTCTGCAGGCGGCTTGGGGGGACGACGTCGCCGTCATTTCGCCGCGGCTCGCAGACGGTCCGAAAAGCGAAGAGAAGGACAAGGCTGAGCTCATCGATGCAGAAACGATCGGCTTGCTGCTGTATGAAGGCTTCAAGAACGGGATCGATGCCGACCGGCGAGATCAACGGACTGCAGCATTCAACCTTGAAGATGTGCGGCATTATTCGGCGCAATGCAACGATGAGACGCTTGCGGCATCAACGCTTGTATATGATCGGGCGACGAACGAATTGATCGGCGTTTGTTTGGTATCGTGGGAGGGCACGTTTCCGGCGGTTTATTCCATCGCGGTTCATCCGGCGCACCGGCGAAGAAGGATTGCGACGAACATGCTGAAGCGAGCTTTAAGCGTCTTGCATGGCCGCCATCCGATTCTGCGACTGTATGTAATGCAAGGCAACGAAGCGGAAGCGGCGTATGCCTCCCTTGGCTTTAAGCAAGGGGTGCTGGAAGCGCAGCATTGTTATATCCCGCCGTTGCAACCGGAGGAGGCACGCGCCGCAAATGAATAATGAAACGAATTCGACGCGGTACGACAACCTGGCCCTGACGGCGATACGGCAATATGACGTGCCGGAGCCTCAGCTCACATGGATCGGGGAGTCTGAAAATATTACATATCGCATCGATACGGCGGACAACCGTCGTTACCTGCTACGGCTCCACAAGCCGGAGAACCGGATAATGGAGGGCATTCGCTCCGAGCTGTTATGGCTTGAGGCGATCCGCCGCGATACGGAGCTTGCCGTGCCGACTGGGGTGCCGAACCGAGACGGCTCGTTCGTAACGGAGGTTACCGCTGCTAACTGCGGCGAAATAGGGGAGAAGCCGTATTTTGCCACTCTGATGAACTGGATTGAGGGCGAATTCGACCGCCACGGCATAAGCGTGGAGCGAGCATATCAGGTAGGCGTTCTGATGGGCAAGCTTCACCTGCATTCCAAACGGTTCGCGCTTCCCGAACGGTTCACCGCCCCGATGTGGGATGAGGTTTCGCTCGCCAAGGCGTTTGAGCAGCTCCGCGCGTATGCGTCGGTATTGTACACGCCGGACGAGTTTGCCGTGCTTGAGCAAGCGGCCGACAAGACGACCCGGACGATCGCCGGCTTGCCGAGAACTTCAGATTCGTTTGGATTAATTCATTCCGATTTCCACGACGACAACTATTTGTTCGATGGCGACGAAGCTCGAATCATCGACTTCTCCCGTTTCGGCTTTGGCTTCTACATGCACGATATCGCCCAAATGACGTTTGGCCTGCATATCGAGCAGCGCATCTCGTTTGTCGAGGGCTATCGGGCCGTATGTTCGATTGCCGATATGAAGACCGCCACCAAGGAAGTCGAAACTTTTTTTGTCATGTGCTGCTTGGAGAACGTAAGCTTCCATGCGCCGAATCCGAAAGAAACGGCAAATATTCTCAATCAAAAAGGGTACATGATTCAGCTGTTCAACCGTTATTTGAACGACGAACCGTTTGTATTCACGAGAATTTAGCCTGTAAAAAAAAGCAAAAACCCGGGCGGGAACCTCGTCATCATGACGAAGGCTCCGCGCCCGGGTTTCTTTATGACTTCATTTCATTATTGGTTGGCGATCATTTGACGAAGAACGGTTTGCAGAATACCGCCGTTATGGTAGTAGTCCACGTCAACCATGCTGTCCAGACGAGCGGCAACGGAGAATTCCAGCTTGCTGCCGTCTTCGCGGGTTGCCGTTACTTGCAGCTTTTGACCCGGTTGAACGTCGTTGCTGAGGCCAACGATGTCGATCGTTTCGCGCCCGGTGAGGCCAAGCGATTTCCAGCTTTGGCCGTCCGTGAATTGCAGCGGCAGGACGCCCATGCCGACGAGGTTGGAGCGGTGAATCCGCTCGAAGCTTTCGGCGATGACGGCTTTGACGCCGAGCAGGAACGTTCCTTTGGCCGCCCAGTCGCGGGAGCTGCCTGTTCCGTATTCTTTGCCAGCGATAACGACAAGGTTTTTGCCTTGGTCTTGATATTTCATCGACGCGTCGTAAATCGACATGACTTCGCCGTTCGGCAGGTAAGTCGTTACGCCGCCTTCGGTTCCAGGCGCCACTTGGTTGCGGATGCGGATGTTTGCGAACGTGCCGCGCATCATCACTTCGTGGTTGCCGCGACGGGAGCCGTAGGAGTTGAAGTCTTCTTTCTTCACGCCATGCTCGATCAAATATTTGCCCGCAGGGCTGTCCGTCTTAATGTTGCCTGCCGGCGAAATATGGTCCGTCGTTACGGAATCGCCAAGCAATGCCAGAATGTTCGCACCGCGGACGTCGGCGATATCCGTAAGTCCTGCGCCAAGGTTCGAGAAGAACGGCGGGTTCTGGATATACGTCGAGTTCGAGTCCCACTCGTACAGCTCGCCTTCCGCTACCGGAATGTTGTTCCAACGCTCGTTTTGCGTAAATACGTTTTCGTATTTCGCGCGGAACATATCCGGAGACAGTGCCGAAGCCATCGCTTCGCTGATTTCTTGCGAAGTAGGCCAGATGTCTTTCAGGTATACCGGGTTGTTGCTTCCGTCATAGCCGATAGGCTCGTTCGCCAGGTCGATGTTCACCGTTCCGGCAAGCGCGTAAGCTACAACAAGCGGCGGCGAAGCCAGGTAGTTCGCTTTAACTTGAGCATGAACGCGGCCTTCGAAGTTCCGGTTGCCGGACAATACGGCGGCAACGGTCATGTCGTTGTCGGCGATCGCTTTGCTCACTTCGTCAGGCAATGGACCGCTGTTTCCGATACATGTTCCGCAGCCGTAGCCCGTAACGTGGAAGCCAAGCGCTTCAAGCGGTTCGATCAGGTTTGCTTTGGTCAAGTAGTCGGTAACGACGAGGGAGCCCGGCGTCAAGCTGCTTTTCACGTAAGCCGGTTTTTTCAGCCCGCGCTCAACCGCTTTTTTGGCGACGAGTCCGGCACCGATCATGACGCTTGGGTTCGACGTATTCGTACAGCTGGTGATCGCCGCGATCACGACAGCGCCAGTGCCAAGCTTCGTCGTTTCGCCGCTTGGGTGCTTCACTTCCGTCGTTTGCGCGATTTTGTCTTCGCTGAGGCCATAGCCGCCTTTGTCGATCGGGTTACGCAGAATCGTGTTGAACGATTCCTTCATCGCCGTCAGCTCAACGCGGTCTTGCGGACGTTTCGGACCTGCAAGGCTCGATACGATCGTCGACAAGTCAAGCTCGATGACGTCGGTGAAGACAGGGTCCGGCGTTTCGTCGGTACGGAACATGCCTTGCGCTTTGTAATAAGCTTCGACGAGCGCGATTTGATCTTCGTTGCGTCCTGTCAGGCGCATATAGTTGAGCGTTTCGCTGTCGACAGGGAAAAATCCGATCGTAGCGCCGTATTCCGGTGCCATGTTGGCAACCGTCGCACGGTCGGCCAGACTGATGTTGCTCAGGCCGGAACCGAAAAACTCGACGAATTTGCCGACAACGCCTTTTTTACGCAGGATTTGCGTAACGGTCAATGCCAGGTCGGTCGCTGTCGCGCCTTCGGCCAGTTTGCCCGTCAGCTTGAAGCCGATGACTTCAGGCGTTACGAAGTATAACGGTTGTCCGAGCATGCCGGCTTCCGCCTCGATGCCACCGACGCCCCAGCCCACAACGCCAAGACCGTTGATCATCGTCGTATGGGAGTCCGTGCCGACGAGCGAGTCCGGGTAAACTTCCGTGATGCCGTCCGATGTTTTCGTAGCTGCTACCGATGCCAGATACTCCAAGTTGACTTGGTGAACGATACCGGTCGCCGGAGGTACGGCACGGAAATTATCGAATGCCGTTTGCGCCCAGCGCAGGAAACGGTAGCGCTCTTCGTTGCGCTGGAATTCCAATTTCATATTATATTCGAGTGCGTCCGGCGAACCGAAAGCGTCAATCATGACAGAGTGGTCGATAACAAGGTCAACCGGAACGAGCGGGTTGATCTTCTTCGGATCTCCGCCTGCTTGTTTGACGGTATCACGCATAGCTGCGAGGTCAACGACGACAGGTACGCCGGTAAAGTCTTGAAGCACGATACGGGCAGGGATAAACGGAATTTCTTTGTTGCTGTCGAGCCCTTCCGCCCATCCAGCGATTTGCTTCACATGCTCTTGCGTAATCGCGCGTCCGTCGAATTGACGAACAGCCGCTTCAAGCAGTACGCGAATGGAGAAAGGAAGCTTCGAAACGCTGCCCAGTCCTTGCTCCTCCAGCCCTTGCAGCCGGTAGTACTGATACGTTTTGCCGCCGGACGTAAGCTCCGTGCGGACTTGGAAATGGTCTTTCTTAGCCATCATAACCGCCTCCTTCATCAAACTGAACCAAAAAAGTTTAGGTTTAGTTTCAACTAGTGAAACTAAATTTCACAAAAACTTCATACTCTAAGTATACCTTTATCCGCTTTCGCCGTAAAGTGCTTTTTCGCTCATTTTTACTGGGCATTCGTCATATACTGAATCAACTTTATGCGCGCATTTGCGAAACGGAGGGAAAGGGATGCTGAACGAATGGAAATCAACGCTTAACGAGTACATTCAGCGCCGCAACGGAACGGAAGCGCTGCAGCCTTCGCATTCGCTGCTATCGTTCGTGGCCGACCCGACCTATGCGAGCAAAATGCAAGAACGGCTGAGGCTATTGCGAGATTGGTACAATGAAAGAAATTCCGTGCCTGTGCGCAGCGAAACACGCGCCAGGCTGGTCCGTTCCGCCTTTGACGAACAAGGGGCGTTCGTCGATCTGGAACTGGCGATTCAACTGACGTACGATAAAAAATCGGTTCGCTACACCGAAGAGCGCAAAGAGCGCGAGCGCATTACGCTCATGAAAAACGGCACCCGCTGGGTCATCGTCCGCATTGAGCCGATCGTCCCGGAAAAAGGCGTTGCCGCTTTTCGAATGTACGGACATACCCATACCGAACAATTGCCGGATTTTATCGGGGTGAGTGCCGGCAAGCCTGCTCCCTTCCTGAATCGCGATATGTTGACCGGGTTGTACGGATCGATTCGGCGCGTCAAATACAACAGGGAGCTCGCCGTCATGTACGCGAACCAATGGTGGGACGGAGCGAGCCCCGAATATATCCGATTCGAGGTGGACTGCTCCAACTATGTCTCGCAATGCTTGTTTGCAGGGGGCGTCCCGATGAACTATACTGGTAGAAGGGAAGCCGGCTGGTGGTACAAGGGCCGGTACAAAAACCAGGAGCTTTGGAGCTTCAGCTGGGCTGTTGCCAATAGTTTGCAGCTGTATTTGGGCATGGGCGGCAAATCGCATCTGCGGGCCACGGCGGTTGACTCCGCGCGCGAATTAAGGCCCGGCGATGTCATTTGCTACGACTGGGACGGCGACAACCGTTACGAGCATAGCACGTTCGTAACGGCGCTTGACGCGGACGGCATGCCGCTCGTCAACGCGCACACGACGGACAGCAAGCACCGGTATTGGGATTATCGCGATTCTTATGCGTGGACCCCGTATACGCAGTACCGTTTGTTTCATATTGCCGACGAAATGTAATGAGTCATCCAATCATTTTTATTCGGTTTACGAACATGCCTAATCAGACGGCTCCGGCCGTTTATCCTTACCTATACTAGGATGCGGCTCCGGCCGGTGAATTATACTTTTTCGGAGGTTGCTCATGACAGATAAAGTGCGAGTTGGATTAGTATATGGAGGAAAGTCCGGGGAGCATGAAGTTTCCCTGCAAACCGCGCTTGCGGTCATGAAGGCGTTTGATTACGACAAATACGAAATCATCCCTTTTTACATAACGAAGCACGGCGAATGGCGGTCGGGACCGCAGCTCGCCGCGCCTGCGGACAATATCGGCATGCTGCAATTCCAGCCCGATGCCCAGCCGGACGGCAGCGCGGGACAGACGGCGCTTGCTCCTCTGTTCGCGGGACTGGCGCCATCGGCGCAGCAAGGCGGCGGGCGGACGATTGACGTCATTTTCCCATTGCTGCACGGCACGTTTGGCGAAGACGGTACGATTCAGGGCATGCTGGAAATGGCGAATATTCCGTATGTCGGGGCGGGCGTGCTTGCGTCCGCCGTCGGCATGGACAAAGTCATGATGAAAAAAGCGTTCGCCCAAGAAGGGTTGCCGCAGTGCATATACCGGTACTTTACGCGGAAGCAGTGGGAGAAGGATCGGCCGTTTTTCCTGATGGAAATCGAAGTGTCGATCGGATATCCTTGCTTCGTGAAACCGGCGAATCTCGGTTCCAGCGTCGGCGTATCGAAAGCGCGCAACCGCGAGGAGCTGATCGAAGCGGTGAACTACGCGCTCCGTTTCGATCGCAAAGTCATCGTCGAAGAGTTCGTCGAAGCGCGGGAAATCGAAGTGAGCGTGCTCGGAAACGACGAGCCGAAAGCTTCCGTGCCGGGAGAAATCGTATCGTCCGGGGAGTTCTACGATTATAAGGCCAAATATATCGACGGCAAGTCGACGATGGTGATCCCCGCGCAAATTCCCGAGGAAACCGCGAAGGAAGCGCGGGAATTGGCAATTCAGGCATTCCAGGCGATCGACGGTTCCGGTTTGTCCCGCGTAGACTTTTTCCTGCGCAAAGGGGACGGCAAGCTGCTGATCAACGAATTGAACACGATGCCGGGCTTCACCCCGTTCAGCATGTATCCGCTGCTCTGGCGGGAGACCGGCGTATCGTACCGAGAGCTGCTTGATACGCTTGTTCAATTGGCTATTGAACGGCATGCGGAGAAGCAAACGATTGACTACGGAAACAACAACTGATTGACACCTGTGAATAGGAGGAGAAGCGATGGGTTTTCAAACCGAGTTTAATTCTGTATGCAAATTCAAATCGGATAGGGAATTGGACGACTTGCTCGAATACGGCCGGGGCAAAATGGTCAAAAGCGGATTCCGCGTTTTTCCGACGGGACAGAAGGTTATCGCGTATTCGCCGGACAACCGGGCGATCGCAATCGTCAAAATCGTCGCTTCCATTGCGGAAATCAATTTCCAAGGCGACGAAGTAACCGAAGTGGAGATGGAGCTTGTCCGCAAGCTGACGGATGAAGAAGCGCGCATTCAAACGGCGCTTGCGTTTGAAATGTTTTTCGGGGAGAATGGACAGGCTTAATGCCTGTCCGAACGTGATAAGCAAGGTCAACATAGGAAAGAGGCAATCATTGGATTGCCTCTTTTCGTTCGATTGCAACGCATCAAGGTTACATACCTTTGACGGGTCCTGTACTTCACCGGATAAAGAACGCCCGACTATAACGGCGCAAGACGGTTCCCATTGGTTCGGCTCGACTTCGAGCGGTTCGGATCCCGCAGCACCGCACATACGCTGCGAAGGTAGATCTCATCGCCGAGATCGATGCCGGCGGGTATCGTTTTCAGCGGAGCGCCGGTTCCGTGCTTGACGGAGATGACGGCATACACCTGAAAGGCGCCGGTTGATCTCCGTTCGATATATTCCGGCTCAAGAATGCCCAGCAGTCGATCGTTCTTGTCGAAGATGGCCATCATGCAAGCTTTGTCGCGATCGTTCGGGTCGCAGGCAAGCTTAGGGCAAGCGACTTGCTTCAGAACGGTCACGCCGACTTCATTCTTGACCTTTTCGAGCATCGCGTTGCAGGCCGTAGTATAAGTCTTGTCGCCCTGGCATACGCAAAACCGCTGCTCGATATATTTGGAGGACTTTCCAAGCTCCTGATCCCCCTTGAAGGCCGGCTCGCAGCGCATGCCTTGCGGACAAGCCCCTTTGCGGCAATCGACCAAATCCAATCCGACCGGTATGAAGGCCCCGGCTTTTTGCTTAAGTTTAACCCGAATCACCGTTTGACATGACATGAGCGCCCCTCCTATAGAGCGAATCGTTTCCTATTTTCCTATTCTATTCATATTCGAGTCTATGACGATTGGTATAGACCTTGACCGTCATAAAGTAGAGTCGGGAAGGACAATATAAACACGATTTTTCGATGCAGGAGGGATACAGCTCATGCTAGTTCGTTTCGGATATGTGGCGATGTCCACGACGGTGGAAAACGCATCGCCGTCGAAGACGATGACCGCCACTCATTTCGTCAAGCTGACGGACCGCGAGGCGGCAATTCGCAAGCTGGAGCGCATAGCGGAGGAAAACTTGCGCAATACGCTGCGGTTGCTGAAGCATAACCGCGCGCACGACATCCGCGTATACCGATTCTCGTCCAAGATCATACCGCTCATCAATCACGCGTATGTGGAAGGATGGGACCCGTATCCTTATCTGGAGCCGACCTTCGCCGAGATCGGTCATTATGTAACGGAGCACGGGATGCGCGTATCGTTCCACCCCGATCATTTTGTCGTGCTCAGCACGCCGAGGGAAGAGGTTCTCCGCAATTCGATCATCGATCTGCGGCACCATGTCCGGATGGCGAAAGCGATGGGACTTGACGAACGGACCAAATGCAATATTCATGTCGGGGGCGCATACGGGGACAAGACAAAGGCCGCGGAGCGTTTCGTATCCAACTTCTCGAAGCTGGAGCCGGAGGTTCGCGATAGGATGACGCTCGAGAACGACGACAAAACGTTTACCGCGGCGGAGACGCTGGACATCTGCGAACGAGTCGGCGTACCGATGGTGCTGGACATTCACCACCATGCCGTCAATCATAACGGCGAGGACGCCGCCGGCCTTTGGCCGCGCATTCTCGCGACATGGACGGCATCTGCGCCGCTGCCGCCGAAAATCCACATGTCCAGCCCGAAGAGCGACACGGACCTGAGAGGACACGCCGACTACGTTGATGCCGACGTGCTGCTAGCGTTTCTTCGATCGGTTGCGGGGGCAACGCCGCAGCTGGATGTCATGTTGGAGGCGAAAATGAAGGATGGCGCCTTGTTCCGGCTGATGGAACAATTCGTGGGCAAGGCGGACGAAGGCGTTGCGGTCATTGACGGGGCTTCCGTGCACATTTCCACTTGAAATCGTATCCAAAATGGGTTACGGTGGACAAGGAGCTATTCGTATTCAAATATGGAAAGCGGGGAATGGGGAAATGAGTTTGTTATTGGAAGGGAAACATATTCTCGTCATGGGTGTCGCCAACGATCGCAGCATCGCATGGGCCATCGCACAATCGCTTGCGGCGCAAGGAGCTCGGTTAGTTTTTACATATGAAAACGAACGGGTCGAGGAGCGGGTGCGCAAGCTGGCCGAGACGATTCCGGATTCTGTCATTTTACCCTGCAACGTAACGGTCGATGAAGAAATCGATACGCTTGCGGCTGCGCTCCGCGAAAAATTCGGCGTGCTTCACGGCCTCGTGCACAGCATCGCCTTCGCCAAAACCGAAGAGCTCGAAGGGCTGTTCGTCGACACGTCCCGCGCGGGCTTCGCCCTTGCGCATGACATCAGCGCGTATTCGCTGGCGGCGGTTGCGCAGCGGGTATACCCGCTCATGACCGAAGGCGGCAGCATTATGACGATGACGTATCTGGGCGCCGAACGCGCGATGAAGAACTACAACGTCATGGGTGTCGCGAAAGCGGCGCTCGAAGCAACGGTTCGTTATTTGGCGAATGACCTTGGCCAATTCAACATTCGCGTCAACGCCATATCTGCAGGCCCGATCCGCACGCTTGCGGCCAAAGGCATCAAAGACTTCAACTCGATTCTGAAGACGGTCGAGGAAAAAGCGCCGCTGCGGCGCACGACGGAAACCGCCGAGGTGGGCGATACGGCGATGTTCCTGATGAGCCATCTGTCACGCGGCATTACCGGCGAAGTCATCTATGTGGATAACGGCTATCATATCGTTGGCGTATAAGAACGAGTACCATATCGATACGAAGCCTCGCGCCTTCCCGGCGCGGGGCTTTTTCTCAGACGAACGACATAAGATCAGTAAGGGGATGGCACACCATGAGTCCGGATACGTCACGACCTATTCTCGTCACCGGCGCAGCGGGGTTTATCGGTTACCATGTCGCGGCCCGATTGCTGCGGCAGGGCGTCCCGGTCGTTGGGCTGGACAATGTCAACGACTATTACGATACGGCTTTGAAGGAATCCAGGCTCCGGCTGCTGCGCGAGCAATCGCCTCTTTTCCGGTTCGAGCGAATATCGCTCGGAAGTCCGGAGGCGGCTTCGGCGGTCATGCGTCTCTGGCGGGAGCATCGGTTCAAGATTGCGATTCATTTGGCGGCGCAGGCGGGTGTCGGCTATAGTATGGAAAATCCTAGAGCTTATGTGGATTCCAATGTTACGGGTTTTCTGGACGTACTGGAGGCATGCCGCTCGAACGACGTCGATCATTTGATATATGCCTCGTCCAGCTCGGTGTATGGGGCAAATGCGAAGATGCCGTTCTCGGAGCATCATGGCACGGACCATCCCATGAGCGTGTATGCGGCGACCAAAAAAGCGAATGAGCTGATGGCGCATACGTACAGCCATGCTTTCGGATTGCCGACGACGGGACTGCGGTTTTTTACGGTATACGGACCGTGGGGAAGGCCGGACATGGCGCTGTTCAAGTTCACGAAGGCGATATTGGCGGGCGAGCCGATTCAAGTTTACAATTATGGTCGATTAACAAGAGATTTTACGTATATTGACGATATTGTGGAAGGGATTATTCGCCTAATGGAGCGGCCCGCGCAGCCGAATGCGGAATGGAACGGCATGCGGCCCGACCCGGCAACGAGTACGGCGCCGTATCGGCTCTATAATATCGGGAGCAACAACCCGGCCTCCATCATGGACTTCATTGCGCAGCTGGAACGAAGCCTAGGCAAGAAGGCGATCGTCGAGTACGCCGGGCCGAAGCCGGGGGATCTTCCCGCAACTTATGCGGATGTAGACGATTTGATACGCGATGCCGGCTATAAGCCCGACACGCCGCTGGCCGCCGGGATCGACGCGTTCGCCCGCTGGTACCGGATGTATTATCGGATTTAAGCCACAATAGGGGATAACTACTTCTAGAAATGAAACTTGGAGATGCTGTATGCTAGAAATTATCGTATTATTTATGATCGGCCTCGTATCCTCGACATTCGGCAGTATCGTCGGCCTTGGGGGCGGCGTCATTATCGTGCCGGCGCTCGTTTATTTGGGCCCGCACCTGCTCGGACAAGAAATCGGCACCCCGCTTGCGGTGGGAACCTCGCTGGCTGTTTTGATCATAACGGCGCTTGCTTCCACGCTCGTCTATACGAAGCAGAAGAAAGTCGATTATGCGAGCGGCTGGCTGTTTTTTGCGGCAAGCGGTCCTGCGGCGATGGCAGGTTCCGCGCTAACGGGTCTGATGAAGCAGGGAACGTTTCAACTGGTATTCGGGATATTCATGCTCGTCATGGCAGGACTTATGGTCGCAAGGGATTATTTGAAGCCACTTCATATGGAGTGGAAAATAAAACGCACATTCACGGACGCATCGGGGATTGAATCTACCTATGGCTATAACAGGCTGCCGGCGCTTGCCATCGGCGTTGGCGTCGGACTGGTATCGGGATTGTTCGGTATTGGCGGAGGTTCGTTGTTCGTGCCGGCCATGGTGCTGTTGTTCCGTTTTCCCCCTCATATCGCAGCGGCGACCTCGATGTTCGTTATATTTCTGTCCTCCATCTTGGGCAGCGGGGTTCATGCGCTCCAAGGCGAAATCGACTGGCTGCTCGTGCTGATTCTCGCTCCGGGCGCTTGGTTCGGCGGCCGGTTGGGGGCATGGATCGCCAGCAAATTGAGCGGCCCTAGCCTATTGTGGTTGCTGAGGATCACTTTATTCGCGCTCGCGGTGAAGCTTATTATCGACGGACTGGGCCATCATTGAAAATACTGTGAATCCTTCAAAAGTCGAAACTTCGCAGGTACGTAATCGTATATAATATGTATGAGATCTCATAGGAAAGTAGAGTTGATCGTTTTGAACAAGAATGAAACAAAGCCGTATCTTGTCGGCAGCAAAAGCTTCACGGCCGTTGCCATTAACTGTGCGGCGAAAGCAGGGGAATGGATTAAGAGCAAGCTCGGAAATTACAATAGTTTGAATATAAAATATTCCTCGCAGGACCTTGTGACGGAAGTCGACAAAGGTTCGGAGGCGATGATTCGCAATCTGATCCTTACGCATTTCCCGACGCACGCCTTCCTGGGCGAAGAGGGCGTGGAGGCGGGGCCGCAAGCTTCGGCAAGGGCGCTTCAGGATGTGAAGGACGAGGATTACTTATGGATCGTCGACCCGATCGACGGCACGACGAATTTTGTCCACGGGTTCCCGGCCTTCACCGTATCGATTGCGCTTGCGCACAAAGGCGAGGTGATCGTCGGCGTTGTCTACGATCCGTCGCGGGACGAATTGTTCGTTGCGGAGAAGGGCAAAGGCGCTTACGTTCACGGCAAAAAAATGCAAGTATCCGGCGAGCTCAAGCTGGCGGATAGTTTGGTTGCGACAGGCTTTCCGGCCGATCAGGGGTATGCGCTCCCGGTTAATATGACCGGGCTTGCCGCCGTAGCGCCGAAGGTGCGCAATGTTCGCGTTGCAGGCTCCGCGGCTTTGCATCTTGCTTACGTCGCGGCCGGCCGGCTGAGCGGCTTCTGGGAAATCGGCCTGAACGCATGGGACATCGCGGCCGGCGCATTGCTTATTCGCGAAGCGGGCGGCCAAGTGACCGACACGCTCGGCAATCCGTATGAACTGTCCGTACGCAACGTGCTGGCAACTAACGGTAAAGTACATCAGGAGCTGCAAGCCGAGCTTGCCGCTGCGCAAGCAACCGGGCTTTAAGCCGGCAGCGCGGGTGGAGAGGAATGAAAAGACGCAGGTCACCGTAAGGTGGCTTTCGTCTTTTTGTCTAGACTGCTTAATAAGGCGTGGAGGCTAGTCTAAACAGCATGTTGGGCTTAATAAGGCGTGGAGGCTAGTCTAAACAGCATGTTGGGCTTAATAAGGCGTGGAGGCTAGTCTAAACAGCATGTTGGGCTTAATAAGGCGTGGAGGCTGGTCTAAACAGCATGTTGGGCTTAATAAGGCGTGGAGGCTAGTCTAAACAGCATGTTGGCCTTAATAAGGGGTGGTGACTTGTCTATACAGTTTGTTGGCCTAATAAGACGTGGAGACATGTCCAGAAGGGGATTGGGCCTTCGCCACTAGACGTGATGGATTGTGCAGCAGTCGCTCATACTATCCAATAGCAGGGCAAGCACAATATTCGAGTCGTATGAAAGTGAGGCAACGATTGCATGAATGATAAGGAACAGCTCGAGCAGACCGTATCCCGGCTGCTCACGGAAGGCGAAATGAAGAAAGAAGAGGCTGAGGAAGCCGCTCGGAAACGAATTTCGCCGAAATACGAGGTACGCGTTCAGGCAACGTTTGACCCGATCGTGGAAGAAACTAAATTGTACCGGGAGAAAGCCCGCGAAGTTGACGGCCGTTACGATGAGTACATGAGTCGTGCACAGAACAAAGACAAGAAATAGAAGCGGACGTTATGACGATCGTATGCCGCTCCTGCGGACAAGCATCGGCGATTCGCCGGGTGGCTGATCGACAATACGTCGATCGCCTTTGATTCGCCGATGCCGACGATCGATACGGCAAACCGCACCGTCCAAGAGGCCGCTTCGGAAATTCGATATTGGGTGCTGCGCTATTGGGTCGCATAAAGAAGTGTTGCTATATACCACAGATATAAAAAACGGCGGGACCCTTGGTCTCGCCGTTTTAAATTAATCAAGGTTCGGATTCAAATTGAACATTGAACGGTGTAATACGATGCCATCATCACAACAACTGGAAAAGATGCAGTTATTTTTGGCCGGCGAGGGCTTCCTCTAATAATAACTGGAAAACATGTAGTTAATTTCGCCTGTTTAACCGGAAGCACGGAAAATCACGCAAAATAAATACATAAAATCCATTTATTCTTCGCCGAATGCTGTGGAGTGTTCAAAATAAGGACATGGTTTCCAGTTAATTAGTTGAAGAGACTTGTTTCGGCGGGTTGAGTTGCTATTTGAGTTCGCCGAATCGATTCGCCAACTCTGCTACTTCTTCATCAAACGGAATGCGTTGTCCGCCGCTTCAATCGTCTGATCGATATCCGCCTCCGTATGGCTCGTCGTCAGGAACCAGGCTTCGTACTTCGACGGGGCGAGGCATATGCCTTGCTCGAGCATATGGCGGAAGAAAGCCGCGAACTGCTCGCCGTCCGTATCCTGCGCTTCGTCATAGTTCGTGACGGCGTGATCGCAGAAGTGGGTCGAGAACGCGCCGCGGATCCGGTTGATCGTCAGCGGCACGCCGTGCCGCTGCGCCGCTTCGGCGATGCCGCCGGTCAGCCGCGCCGCGAGCGCGTCGAGCCGCTCATAGACGCCTGGTTGCCGCAGCACGCCGAGGCAAGCGATGCCGGCGGAGATCGACGCCGGGTTGCCGGCCATCGTACCGGCTTGGTAAGCCGGTCCTAGCGGAGCAACCTGCTCCATGACCGCCTTCTTGCCGCCGTAAGCGCCGATCGGCAGCCCGCCGCCGATGATTTTGCCCATCGCCGTAAGGTCCGGCTCGATCGCCTGCAAGTCGTCGAACGCGTCGAACGTCTGAGCTGCGCCGTAATGGAAGCGGAACGCGCTGATCACTTCGTCGTAAATGACGAGCGCGCCGAATTCATGCGCCAGCTTGCACAGCCCTTCGAGGAAGCCGGGCGCAGGCATCACCATGCCGAAGTTGCCGACGATCGGCTCCACCATGACGGCGGCGACGTCTTCGCCCCACGCTTCGAGCGCTTCGCGCAGCGCGCCCAGGTCGTTGAACGGCACCGTGATGACCTCGTTTGCGATGCTGGACGGCACGCCTGCGCTGTCCGGAATGCCAAGCGTCGACGGGCCGGAGCCGGCTGCGACAAGCACGAGATCGGAGTGGCCGTGATAACAGCCGGCGAACTTGACGATCTTCGTCCGTTTCGTATAGGCCCGGGCGACGCGGATCGTCGTCATGACCGCCTCCGTGCCGGAATTGACGAAGCGTACTTTGTCCAAGGACGGTACGGCTTCCTTCAGCATTCGGGCGAACTCGATTTCGAGTTCGGTCGGCGTGCCGTATAGCGTGCCGTTCTGGGCGGCTTTGACGATCGCAGCGGTCACCTCGGGGTGGGCATGTCCCGTAATGATCGGCCCGTAAGCGGCCAAGTAGTCGATATAACGATTGCCGTCCACGTCCCAGAAATAAGCGCCGCTCGCGCGCTCCATGAAGACGGGAGCCCCGCCGCCGACCGCTTTGAACGATCGGGAGGGACTGTTCACGCCGCCGACAATGTGCTGTAGCGCTTCGGAATATAGTTGCTCGGATCGAGAATGATTCATAGGGTCTAACCCGCCTTTACTCGGTGTCTTTATTGGCCATTGGCGTTTTTGTCATTCGCCTGTTGCCCGTTTCCTTCCACGGTGCCGTCCTTGGCGCCGTTTCCTTCAGCGTCTCCGCTCGGAGCTGTCGCCGCCGGACTAGCGTCCGTTTTGTTAAACGTATCCTGCACGAATTGCTTCAGCTCATCTTCATCTCTTACGGCAAGCACCGATGCGCCGCGAACTTTGCGCTCCTCGACCAGTTCCATCGGCGGCAGCTGCTCGCTGCCGGTCACCGTCGTATTGTAGCCGAGCGAAGCAAGCTTCAGGATGTCGTTCGCCGATAGGTTCGTCTCAATATACGGAGAGATGCTTTCGATGATTTCGGGCAGCTTGATCAAAGACGTTGTCGTCTGAAGCTTCGTGGCGACCGCCTTCAGGAAGTTGCGCTGGCGTTCGGTACGGCTGAAATCGCTCATGGCGTCATGCCGGAACCGGACGTATTGCAGCGCCGTTTTGCCGTCCAAGTGCTGCATCCCTTTTTTCAAATCAATATCATACACATGATCGTCCGCGGAGTCGGAATACTTCATGTTTTTCTCGACTTCAAAATCAATCCCGCCGACCTTGTCGATGAGAGCGATGAAGCCTTCGAAATCGACATACACATAATACTGAACCGGAATGCCGAGCAAATCGCTGACCGTCTTCATCGACAGGTTCGGCCCGCCGAGCGCAAGCGCGGAGTTGATTCGGTCACTGCCGTGCTCGGGGATTTTGACATACGTGTCTCGCAGGATCGAAAACAGCGACGCTTTTTTCGTTACCGGATCAAACGATGCGAGCATGAGCGAGTCGGAACGCGGCGGTTCGTTTTTGCTTTGTCCGCGCGAGTCACCGCCGAGCAGCAAAATATTGACGCGATCGGTGCCTTCCCACTTCGGCGGCTCTTGCTCCTTCACCGGCTCGAATCTTTGGAAAAGCGACTCGCCTTCCGCTTTTTTCAACCCATCGATTTTATTGTAGACGGAAACGGAGTACCATATGAAAACACCGGCAGCGAGAATGGCCGGAATTAAAAACAATGTCAGCGAAAGCGCCAGATTCGTGCCTCCGGCAGCTTTGATTTTGCTCGCTTGAATGTCCGCGTCGGGATACATCTGTTTGGCCTTGTCGATTTTGGAAATAGTATGATGACGGTATAACGTATTACCAATTAATCCGAAAACGACCATAACAACAAGCGCGATAGCTAATGCAACCGGAACGCCGACGGAGACGACGGTTTTAAGCGTGGAAAGATAAGGACCGATGAGCAGCTGCAGCAGAAAACCAAGGATTGCTGCCGCGATGACGCTATACAGCGTGTTTAAGTACATTTTTCGATATAACATCCAATAAGGGCCTGTCAGGAAAGCGGACCAATTCCAGGAAACGGTCGATTTCCATTTGTTCGAATACACATTTGCGCGTTTGCCGACGAATAACGCCAAATCGGCTTCATCCACCCGTCGCGCGCGGTCAGGCAGTTTGCTGTCCATAACTTCCTCCAATCAAGTTGAGCTTTCGGGCAAATACGAGGGCAATTGAGATTAAAGGCCGTATTCACGTATAATAAGATGATTATAATTTGTACAGACGACAGTTATCAAGTTTGTTCGACAGGAGATGCGGGGCGTGGGTAGTCAACATTTGGCGATTGATGTTCGTAATTTGCGAAAAGAGTTCAAAGTACAAAAAAACCGCGAAGGGCTGAAAGGCGCCTTTCAGGATTTGTTCAGACGGGAGTATAGACAGGTCACGGCCGTTAACGATATTTCGTTCCAAATTCCGCGCGGCGAGATATGCGGGTATATCGGCGAGAATGGGGCGGGCAAATCGACGACGATCAAGATGCTAACAGGCATTTTGGTTCCGACGTCGGGACATATTGAAGTGAACGGATTCGTCCCTTATAAGGAAAGGGAAAAATTCGTCCGCGGCATCGGCGTCGTCTTCGGTCAGCGAAGCCAGCTCTGGTGGGACATCGGCGTGATCGAGTCGTTTGAGCTGCTGCGCAAAGTTTACCGGGTACCGGAGCGGGAATACAAACAACGGCTGGACGAGCTGGTGGAGCGGCTGCAGCTGGCTGATTTGCTCAATCGTCCGGTGCGCAAGCTAAGTCTCGGCCAACGGATGCGGTGCGAGCTGGTCGCTTCGCTGCTGCACAATCCGTCGATTCTGTTCCTCGATGAACCGACGATCGGCCTCGACATTATCGTGAAGACGGAAATCCGCGATTTCTTGCAGACGCTCAACCGCAAGTACGAAACGACGATATTGCTTACCACACATGATTTGCAGGATATCGAAGCTTTATGTACCCGCGTTGTTATGCTCGACGACGGTCAAATTATATATGACGGCGGACTCGACGAGTTGAAAGCGAACTGGGGCAAAGGCAAAGAGGTTCATTTCCAGTTCGGCGAGCACGTGCGGCTCGAGAAGCTGCGGCAACTGACCGAAGGCCTAGACGTCGTATGGTCGAGCGAATCCGGCGATAGCGACATGTCGGCGAAGGTGTGGATACCGCTTGAGGTGAACGTCTCCGACGTGCTTGGCAGGGTGGTCAGCACGCTCAATATCCGCGATATCAAAATCGTCGAAACGAACACGGACGACATCGTCCGCGAAATTTACAAATCCGGCTCGGCCAAAGAGCCTGCCGCCGAGAAAGCGCCGGAGGAACGGGCGGTCACCCATGTTTAGCGCTTATCTCGACATGATCCGCATCCGGTTTCTCATGATGCTTGCGTATCGCGTTAATTATTACAGCGGCATCGCGATCTATGCGATCAATATCGGCGCATATTATTTTACATGGAAGGCGATTTACGGCGGCCAAGCGACGCTTGCAGGATTTTCCGCCGACCAGATGACGACGTACGTCGCCGTATCGTGGATGGCGCGGGCGTTTTATTTCAACAATCTGGACCGGGAAATCGCAAACGAAATTCGCGACGGCAGCGTGGCGATCCAATTCATCAGGCCTTATAAATATTTGATCGTCAAAATGATGCAAGGTCTCGGCGAAGGCATTTTCCGTCTGCTGCTGTTCATGGTGCCGGGAATGATCATCGTTACGTTGCTATTCCCAGTCAAGCTGCCGACCGATCCTTGGACTTGGGCGATTTTTCTCGTCATGCTCGTATTCAGCTTCCTGATCAATTCGCAAATCAATATCATAACCGGGCTGCTGGCCTTTTTCGTGGAAAATAACGAGGGCATGATGCGGATGAAGCGGGTGCTCGTCGATTTATTTTCCGGAGTCGTCATTCCGATTTCGTTTTTCCCTGGGTGGCTGCTTCCGGTAATGAAGGTACTGCCGTTTCAGGCGATCACCTATCTTCCAAGCTCGGTGTTCACCGGCCGGGTAAACCATGCGGAGGCATTTCAGGCGCTTGGCATTCAAATCTTATGGTTCGTGCTGCTCATCGCCCCGATCTGGTGGATATGGCGCAGGGCGAGACACCGGCTGTTCGTGCAAGGAGGTTGATACGGTGCACAGCGCTTCGTTATTTATCGATTATTTGAAAAATTATATCAAAACCCGGCTCACCTACCGGTCCGACTTCTGGGTGGAGGTGTTGTCCGATCTGTTGTTCCAGGGGATGAATCTGATCTTCATCTTCATCGTTTTCGGACATACCGACCAGCTGGGCGGCTGGACGGAGGCGGAGGTTGTTTTCGTATACGGGTATTTTATGGTGCCGTACGGATTGTTCAGCTGTTTCTTTAATTTATGGGGCTTCACGGAAAAATATATCGTCAAAGGCGAAATGGACCGCATCTTAACGCGGCCGGCATATAATCTGTGGCAAATCCTGCTCGAAAACATGGACCCGCCCGGATTGATCGGCTCGTTTGTCGGCCTCGCCATTATGGTCATTTGCGGCACTCAGCTTGGGATCGACCTGACATGGTACGATCCGCTCGTCTTTGCGTTGCTGGTCGTAGGGTCGCTGCTCATTTATGCCGGCGTTTATATTTCGCTGACCGCGATCGGATTTTTTTCCGATGCCCCGACCGGCATTTTGCCGCTCATGTGGAATATACAGAACTATGGGCGGTACCCCGTTTCGATTTACAACCGGTTCATTCAAATATTGTTAACCTGGGTGCTGCCGTTTGCGTTTGTCGGCGTATATCCGGCGGCGTATTTTTTGGACCGGGATATTACGAAGTCATTTGCGCTGCTAACGCCCGTTGTCGGCCTCGTGTTTCTTGTGATCGGCTTGTCGATCTGGAACTACGGCGTGAAGCGGTATCGCGGCGCAGGCTCCTAATGCCGGATTTGCCATCATCACCCGGTCAGTCATCATAGGAGCAATTTTGGAAAGGAGCAAGTTCAGATGTCGCAAGTGGAAGTAGGACAAATCGTACCGGATTTTACGTTGCCCGCGTCGAACGGGAAGCAGGTGTCGCTCAGTCAATTTCGCGGCAAAAAAGTCGTCATTTACTTTTACCCGCAAGACATGACGCCGACGTGCACCGAGCAAGCATGCATGTTCCGCGATTACAACAATAAGTTCAAACGTTCGAAGACGGTCGTGCTTGGCATCAGTCCGGACGAATTAAAGTCGCACGATAAGTTTATCGAAAAGTATGAGCTGCCGTTCCTGCTGCTGTCCGACGTTGATCGGAAAGTATGCGAGCTGTTCGACGTGTGGCGGATGAAAAAGCTGTACGGACGGGAATACATGGGTGTCGTCCGGTCGACGTTTCTAATCGACCAGGAAGGTCGGCTCGTTCGCGAATGGCGTAATGTTAGGCTGAAAGGCCACGTCGAACAAGTGCTTGCGGCGGCGAAGGAAATGCCGGAGCAATAAAATCAACGATGAATAGGCGCCGTGAGGCATCTTTTAAAGGTATAGAATTTATAGTTCGGGGTCTCCGCAAAGTACTTGAATCAGGTTCGAAGCCAAGCCCCACTTTGTGGGGTTTTTTGCTACACAAAAGGGAAAAGCTTCATATACCGAGAACGTAGACTCTTCAGCCCTTCGCTTTCCAGCGGAAACAGTTTCCTGCGTCTTTCGATTAAGAGAAGGATGTCGGCCATAAGTTGAATTTGAAGGAAATTGAAGGAACTTAAGGAACTTAAGGAACTTAAGGAACTTAAGGAACTTAAGGAACTTAAAGGAACTTAAAGGAACTTGAAGGAACTTGAAGGAACTTGAAGGAACTTGAAGGAACTTGGTTGATGTCCGTATGGAGCGGACTTTTTTTGAAAAATGTCTTTTGAAAAGTGGACACAGACATATGATTCGGAAATAATGGTACTGTCCGTCGTGTGCGTACAGATACAACGTATATAACAAATTTGTCCGTAATAGGAGGACATTCGGTAGGGTTGGAGTGTAATGTAAGGTGTCCGCTTTTAGACGGACAAATGAGGCGTTTTGTCCTTCTAGAGTGTACAACAAGTCAATCCAAGGCACATTTTGAACCGTGATCTCGGTTCTGATAAAATGAAAGAAATGAAGGGAGGGTTTCCCATGCAAGAGGAAATCAAGAACAACGCGACCGAACCGGCTTATGAGCTCGCAACCTTTGCCGGAGGCTGCTTTTGGTGCATGGTATCGCCGTTTGAGGAGATGCCCGGCATCGTCAAGGTCGTGTCGGGGTATACGGGCGGGCATAAAGAAAACCCGACGTACGAGGAAGTCTGCTCGGAAACGACAGGCCATACGGAAGCGGTACAAATTACGTTCGACCCTGCGGTTTTCCCATATGAGAAGTTAGTCGAGTTATATTGGCAGCAAATCGATCCGACCGATGTAGGCGGACAGTTCCATGATCGCGGGGAGTCCTACCGGACCGCCATCTTCTATCATAACGAGCGCCAGCGGCAAATCGCGGAGGCTTCCAAGCAAGCCCTTGCGGCGAGCGGACGGTTCGACAAGCCGATCGTGACGCCGATCGAACCGGCTTCCGCATTTTACGAGGCCGAGGAGTATCATCAGGGCTATTACAAGAAGCAGCCTTTACGATATAAGATGTACCGGAAAGGCTCGGGACGCGATGCGTTCATCAACAAGCATTGGAAAATGGCGAAGGATACCGAGCAGTTGAAGCGGGAGCTTACGCCGCTGCAGTACGAGGTGACGCAGAACAGCGCAACCGAACCGCCGTTCCGCAACGAATTTTGGGACCATAAGGAAGAAGGCATTTACGTCGATATCGTATCGGGTGAGCCGCTGTTCAGCTCGCTCGACAAGTTCGATTCCGGCTGCGGCTGGCCGAGCTTTACGAAGCCGATGCATCATGCCGGCGTGACCGAGCATAGCGATTTGAGCCACTTCATGGTGCGTACCGAGGTGCGCAGCCAGCAGGGGGATTCCCACCTGGGCCATGTGTTTAACGACGGCCCTGGGCCAACGGGTTTGCGGTACTGCATCAACTCCGCGGCGCTGCGGTTTATTCCGAAGGATGAGCTGGAGAGCCAAGGTTACGGGCAATATAAGAAGTTGTTCGAAGGGAATTTATAAAAGCAAAGAGCAAAGCGAAAAAGAACCTTGCTGCTGCGAGGTTCTTTTTCGCGTGCGAATATTTGTTTTCCGTAAGCTAAGGTTTGATTTACGATCGCTTGCACCAGATACAACAATATTGCATCCAACTTGCCGATTCGATGCAATTGTTGTATCTGGTGCAGGAATAACGGCGATAACGAGCGACGATTGCTTGAATTGTTGTACTGGGTGCAAGATCACGTTCAGGAGGAAGCAGTCCGTTCGGATAATGTTGTACCGTGTGCAACATATCGATGCATCACCCCATGCAGCAGGAGGAGGAACTGAACTTTTTCGCATTCTCACCAGCACTCGCACTGCAATCCGCACCCGAATCCGAACCGGAACCAACCGGACATCCGCACCCGAATCCGAACCGGAACCCGCACCACATCCGCACCGTTATCCGCTTCGTCACCCGCGCCATATGCACACTCACTTCACCATCCACATTCGCAATTCCGCAATACGTTACCAAAATAAAGCAAGGGCAGACGGCGCCCGCAACGGGAAATCGTCTGCCCTTGGCAGAGAAAAGCTTATCTTCGATTAGTGTCCCACCATGATCGGAACTTCGACTTTATCCCCGGTCGACTCCGGAGAGCGTTTCGGCTTCGACAAAGTAATGGCGAGCACGATGCCGAGGACGGCGATAAGCGCCTCAACGATGTACACATAACCGTAAGCCTTGTAAACCGCGTCGGGTCCTGGCGCTTCCGCCATGTACGTCGTAATGCGGTTCGCCAGCAAGCTGGAGAAGCCGGCGACGGCGAAGGACGAGATGACCATCTGCGCGGCTGCCGTCAGCGACGTGACGCGGCTGACGAGCTGCGGCGGAGCCGATTGGATGATGTGCGTGTTCAGCGACATCATCGACAAGCCCATGCCGGCACCCAGCATCACAAGCGGGATGATGAGCATGATCAGCTTGGAGTCCGCGCCGAACTGCGACAGCATGAAGACGCCGGCTCCGATAATGATCAACCCTACGATGACGAGTGGTCTTGCGCCGATCTTGTCGTACAGCTTGCCGCCGATCGGCATGAAGACCGCTGCGGCTAACGCCTGCGGTATGAGCATCAAGCCTGTTTCAAAGGCGGTATAATGCATCGTTTGCTGAAGCAGAAGCGGCACGAGGAACATCGTTCCCATCAGCGCCATCTGGGTGATCCAGGAGACGATGATGCCGCGCGTGAAATTGCCAGAGCCGAATACGCGAAGCTCCAATAAAGGCTGGCGACGGCGAAGCTCCACGACGATGAAGATAAGCAGTGACGCAAGCCCAACGCCCATGCCGGTCAACGCTTCAGGTGAAGTCCAGCCGCTGCCGGAGCCTGTTTCGCCGCCGGTCGAGCTAACGCCGTAGGCAAGCGCAGCGAACGCGAGCGGTCCAAAGATCATGCCGAGCCAATCGAGCGCCGGAACCGACTGGCGGTCGATCTTCGGCAGCGTACGCAAGCCGAGGAACACGGCGACGATGCCGATCGGCACATTGATCAGGAAGATCCAATGCCATGTTGCGTAATCGACGAGCCAGCCGGCGACAACCGGACCAAGCGCAGGGGCAAGCAGCATCGGAATGCCGATCATCCCCATGACGGAGCCGACTTTATCCGGCGGGCTAAGTCGGAACGTAAACGCCATCGCGATCGGCGATACCATGCCGCCGCCAAGGCCTTGAATGACGCGATAGATGACGAGCTGCTCGGCGTTTGTCGCCATGGCGCAAAGCGCGGAGCCGATCGTAAAGAGCGCGATCGAAATCAGGAAAATATTTTTCGCGCCGAACCGGTCGGATAACCAGCCGGATAGCGGGATAACCGCCGCTTGGGCAAGTGTATAGCCGGTAACGGTCCATTGAATGACCGTCAGCGAAGCTTGAAAATCGTTCATTAATCCAGCGAGCGCAACGTTCATCGCCGTGCCGTCGAGAATGACCATGAACATCCCGACGATAATGGCGGCCAGCGGCAGCGCAATCGTCTTTAAGCTGATTTCGCCGCTTGCAGGCTGAATTGGTTTTGAAGCCGTAGACATGTTGACCTCCCTCTCCTAGGGAAAACGATATGTAATCCCTTCTCCATCCAAAATGTTATATATCCATATTAGTTATACAATCATAACATTTATAAGTCAATAGCTATTTTGAAAAGGATGTGTTATGATACCTCTAACAAGACATGTAAACGAAGGTGAATTTTTTTGAACAAACAATTATTGGAAGCGATTACAGAGCAATTTATGACCGTATTCCCGCTTCTACATAAAAAAGTATTCAAGGCGCCTCCAGTAGATCAGATGGAGTATCATCTGTCTCCAACCAATATGGAAGTGCTGATGAGGCTGTTCGAAATGCGTACGTCGACGGTATCCGAGCTTTCCGGCCAACTGCACATCTCGAGGCCGAACATGACGCCGCTTGTCGATAAGCTGGTGCAATTCGGACTGGTTGACCGGAAAACAAGCCAGGAGGATCGGCGTGTCATTCAACTCGACATTACGGAAGAGGGCGACCGTTATTGCCGAAACATATGCCAATGCTTTGCCGATCAGCTTCGCGACAAGCTGGAATCTCTGGAAGAAACGGATTTGACGGAGCTAAACGGCTGCCTTTCCAAGTTTAAATCGATTATCGCCAAGATGAACTGAATGATGGCGAAAGATAGGCTAATAAAAAAAGCACCTTCTACAGCATTCATCGGTTGAGCCCCCAAGGGGGCGATCGATTTTGCCATATCAAATGCCGATAGTGGATTTTGCGGCTTGTAAGATCATCTCCGCCGAGCTCTATGCTTCCTGCAATTGGGCGGAATCTGTTGTGATCAAGCCGATTTGTTTTTTATTAAAAATGTCAAAAAACTGTTTTTCCGGCGTTCGGTCCGTAACGACGGCTGAAATGCGGCTGAAATCGGAGATCTGGAACAATACCTCAAAATTGTTGAACTTGCTGTGATCGGCGAGGATGATCGCTTCTTTCGTCGATTCGATCATGACTTTGCGAATGGCGGCTTCGTCCGCCGTAAGGTCTCGCAGCCCTTCGACAAGAATGCCTCTAGGCGAAATAAAAGCTTTTGACGTTTTCAACTGGCTAATGAACGTTTCCCCGAGCGGTCCGTTAAACGAGTTTGTGAGCGGATTATATAAACCCGGGATGGCATACAGCCTGATGCCCGGAGCGAGCTTCAGCAAATTGATAATCGGCAGCGAATTCGTAATGACCGAAATGTTCGAATCCGGGCCAAGCTGGGAAGCCAATACGACCGAGGTTGCGCTCGAATCCAGAAATAACGTGTCGCCGGGAACGATTAGTTCGGCGGCTTTTTTGGCAATCGCGATTTTGGCGTCAAGCAGCGGCGTATGCGGCAAAATGCCTTCTACCGGAGTCGAGTTGTCGATAAAAGTGGCGCCTCCGTGTGACCGTTCGACTCTGCCTTGGCTGACCAGAAAATCAAGATCGCTGCGGATCGTGACTTCGGAAACATGAAAAACTTCTTTCAATTCCGATATTTTGACGTTTTTTTTGACGGAAATATACTGGAAAATCTCCTGTCGTCTCTGGAATGTCTTCATTCAAATCCCCCATTGATATGGAATAAGCCTCGGAAAACCAGCTAATCGCTTAAAACGAAAGAAAAACGAAAGCGGAGTTGTTTTTCACATTCTAACATATTGGTTTCAAAAAACAAATACAAAAGAAAATTATGTTTACGAAATCCGATAATTTTGATATTATCCAAGTGAATATTTTCTAATTAGCTTTCGAAAAGAAAGTTATTACTTTCATTATCGTGGAAAACGTAAATTCTAATCAGAAAGAGGTGATTGTATGGGGTCATAGATGACTACTCGCAGACGATCGCGGAACAATTGAATCGAATGTACGCTTCGCAGCGGCAGGCCATGGAACAAATGGCGGAGCTGCTTGCCGATACGATTGAGCGGAACGGATCGGTGTTTATATTCGGGTGCTCCCATTCAAGTATTATGGCCCAGGAGCTGTTTTATCGGGCTGGGGGATTCGCGCTGATCAATCGGAACCAGATTCATTATTTGTAGGCAGAGGGGTTTAATTCAGTCCATTCATTTCTCAATAGCTCATGCTATAATGAAAGCGCGTACAACGCGGAATACGAATCATATTTGACGGGGTTATCAATGTCAGAATTTTTGGCGCCAGTGGAGATGGCGTTACGGATGATACGGCTAGTATATGGAAATCAATTACCGCTTTAGATGACGGAAGCAGCCTCTACTTCCCCCAGGGAGAGTATACATTGATTCCGGATGCTTATTATTCAGGGGATTAATAAGGTTAGCATCTTCGGGGGCGGTGAATCCTCCTGGCTGCATCCTTCTGGGCAAGGACCGACGGAATTCAAAAGCTATTTTCATACTACAGTTGCGATTGACCAATGCAGCATGATGGAAATCAGAAACCTGCGTATTGAAAGCAAAAGCTAAAGTTGGGGGATTCCGACGCTGGCTTCGGTGAGAACTGGGGTGACGGCCGAACGAACTTCTGCATCGAAAAAGGTGGTCACGCTTTGCTCGTCGCTCGGAGCCAAAGCATTACCGTTCAGAATATTGAGAGTCTATATAAGTATGAAGGAGGAAGCGAATATGTTAAACGGAATTGGCGTAACAGGCGCCATTTTGTTAGTTATCTTGGCACTGCTGCTGTTTGGGCCGAACAAGCTGCCTGAGCTTGGCCGCGCATTCGGACGCACGCTTCGCGAGTTTAAGGACGGGGCCAAGTACATGATGTCCAACGACGATAACGATGGACAAAAGCATGCCCATAAAGAAGTTGGTCCAAAAGAAACGGCACGGACGCAGATGATTGAGCCTCAGGCCGAAGCCCGCCGCGCTAACAACGACAACAGCAGATTGCCCGATTGACTGAAAAGGTGAACACGATGCCCAAAAAACAAGACATGACGTTGGTCGACCACCTCGGTGAGCTGCGCAAGCGGATCATCTACGTGCTGGTCGTGCTTGTACTGGCGATGGTCGGCGGTTTTTTTGGCGCAGACCCGATCTATACATATTTGAGATCCGTGGAGCCGGCTAAAGGAATCTCGATGCATGCTTTTTCACTGTGGGACGGAATCAGCATTTATATGAAATTTGCATTTTTTATCAGCTTGATCGTCGCGCTCCCGTTTGCTTTCTATCAACTGTGGGCGTTCGTGAAGCCGGGATTGCGCAAGGAAGAACAGAGTGCGGCGCTGCGTTATATTCCGGGCGCGCTGCTGTTGTTTTTGCTTGGGCTGGCGTTTGCCTATTTTGTCGTTTTTCCGATGGCCGTGTACTTTACGACGAATGTCGCGAAGCATATGGAGCTGACGGAGACGTACGGGATGTCGCAATATTTTTCGTTTATGTTCAACATCCTCATCCCGATGTCCCTCCTATTCGAGCTTCCGATCGTGATCATGTTCCTGACGAGGCTGCGCATACTTAACCCGGAGAGGTTGCAGAAAATGCGCAAGCTCTCGTATTTTGTGCTGATTGCGATAGGGACGATCGTAACGCCCCCGGACCTCGTCTCCGATTTTCTCGTAGCGGTGCCATTGCTGCTGCTGTACGAGTTCAGCGTTCTGATGTCCAAGTTGGTCTACCGGAAGCAGCTCGCGGCGGACAAGGCATTGGGGGAACTTCTCCACTAAAGGTAAGGGTGGTCAATCAGTAAAAACTGGCTGACTTCATATTACGGCGGGAACGAGAGTGGAGCAGTGCGCTACGGTAGCTGCTCCATTTTTTGTTGACTGTCAGGCATAGTTTCGGGTCAAATAAAATTAGGATATATATGACATATCGCTATTTTGAATTGCCAGTGGGAACGGGACCTATACTGGAAGAATTGCTCTGCTATTGTAAATGGCAAAGGTTCAAAACAGAGAGAGGTTTATTTTGCAACCGAGTGTAAAGTGTGGTTGAAGAAGTACCTCGCGAGCCGTGAGGATTCCTGTATGGCCTTTTTTGTAACTGATACTAATCCAACAAGACGAATGGCTATTCCAACGATTAGGTGGGCATTAAAACGGATTGCAGATCGAGGAGAGGTCGTAGCAAATGTATATTCGCATCGCTTTCGTCATACCTATGCGTGTCAGCTATTTGATAACGGAGCACCATTAGATTTCATTCAAGGCACGTTGGGGCATGAAAAAGCGTCAACCACTCAAATTTATGCCCAGCTGCGCGGGGAACGTCGACGCGAACTCTACCGTCGGTTTTTTTAGATAACAAAAATGATTACATTATTTATTCAAGGGAAGGCCGAGGGAAAGAATCCTCGGCCTTTTCGTCTATTTGATTTCAAAAGTATCGCAGTCCTGGGGATGGATTTTGGGGCGAAGTGTATCTTGTGATACTTTGGGGATTTTGAAATTAAATTTGAGGGCTGCGGGAGAAAAAAGACCCGGAGATCAGGTTGAATGGTCGAGTCAAGCTCAAGGAACAGAGAAAGTAAAGAGAGGAACCTGATATCAGACAAATAACGGCTGTGGTGACCGCTAGATTTGAAAAAGTCGGTTTTGAGGCCAAATAACGGCGCTGGTGTCCGTAAGCATTATGGTCGAATCCAAGACGGAAACCGAACCGGCACCCGAATCGACGTAAGTCTAGGCAATCCCTTTCACGATTGACGCTCGCGGCCGCGGTACTCCGTCGGAGAGGAGCCGACGAGCTTCTTGAACAGCTTGCTGAAGTGAAACGGATCGTCGATTCCGACCTCCGCCGCTATTGCCTGTATCGGCTTGTTCGACGCGTGCAGCAAATATTTGGCGCGCTGTATGCGCAGATGCTGGATGTACGAGCCGATGGTGATGCCGGCGTACTTCTTGAACACGCCGCACAAATATTCGTACTTGCGGTCCAGCACTCTCTCGAAGGAATCACTCGTTAATGGCCGCTGATAGTTGTTGTCGATGTAGCTGACCGTGCTGCGGTACGTGACGTATGAAGCGGGCAACGATACCTCCGGCCTGACGTGCTCGAGCATGTCGCTGGCGAGCCGCTCCAGCATCGAGCCGAGCAACAGCGACACGCGGTAACGGTAATACCCTTTGGCCGACTCCATCTCCTTCACGAGCTGCTCGAACTGACTGAGCAACTGAAAACGGCCGGACGAGCAAAAATGCCGCGGTACGATCATCGTCTCGTCCTGAAGCGAAGGGGCTGTCCTCAGCTCGGATGGGCCATAGGGGCCGCCTAAGCCCCGACTTTTACCCTTGTCCTCGTCCTGTGCAAAATCGAACGGCTGCAGCGCAGGAGAAGCCGCGAACTGCACCCAATAAAACTCCCCTGCATTCGCCTCCGACTTCCAGCCCTTGTGCGGCTCCCAAGGACCGAGCAGGAACGTGTCCCCGGTATGGAGGACGACCTTTTCGTCGCCAGCCTGCAAGTATACAGGCCCCTCGGTAACCGCAATCAGCTCGAAATACGGATTGTAATGCTGCTGGACGGAGAACGATTCATTTATTTTATGGATCTGAGCCCATTTGACGTCCAGAAAGGCCGATCGGGATAACGCGTAATGCATGGCTTCCGCTCCCTTTTTCCGAGGATAGATCGCAGTCGTGTACATGGAGGAACTTCACCGCCCGCCACTATAATGGGTGGGAACCGGTTCCATTACTACTATTATAGAGGAGAATGCGCGGATGCAAAAGACGAACGCTGCCATAACGGTGCTAAACGAACAAGAGTATTATCGGAAAGTGTACGGCGGTTGGCTTGGAAAAAATATCGGAGGCACGTTGGGCGCTCCGCTCGAGGGCCGGATGGAGCTGCTCGATTTGACGTTCTATTCGAAGCTGCCGGAAGGTCCGCTTGAGAATGACGATCTCGACCTGCAGCTTGTTTGGCTGCATGCCCTGGAGCAATACGGGGCGCGACTGACGGCTAAGGAGCTGGGGCAGGAGTGGGTGGAGCACGTGTTTTTCCCGTTCGACGAGTACGGGTATGCGCTCACGAACTTGCGGCGGGGCTTGCTGCCGCCGGTGTCCGGATCGTTCGGGAACCCGTTCGCGAACTGCATGGGATCGCCGATTCGTTCGGAAATATGGGCGATGGTCGCTCCCGCCGCTCCCGGCGTCGCCGCCTACTACGCCTATCAGGATGCGATCGTCGACCATGCCGGAGGAGAAGGCGTGTATGGCGAAATGTTCTTCTCGGCTATCCAAAGCGCGGCCTTCGTGGAAAGCGACCGCAGCCGGCTGATCGACATCGGGCTGAGCTTCATTCCGCCATCGTGCCGAACGGCGAAGGCGGTTAAAGATTTACTGGAATGGCATGCGCAAGGCAAGACATGGGTCGAGGCAAGGGAGCTTATTCTGGACGCACACGGCAATGACAACTTCACCGACGCTCCGCAAAATATCGCCTTCACCATTCTCGGCTGGCTATACGGCGAAGACTTCGGCGACGCGATTCTGAAGGCGGTCAACTGCGGATTCGATACGGACTGCACCGGAGCGACGCTCGGCGCTATACTCGGCATCATCGATGGCCCGGACCGGCTGCCTGAGCAATGGGTGAAGCCGGTCGGAGACCGCATCGTTGTTAGCCCGGCGGTCAAAGGGTTTCCGGCGCCGGCCGATTTGGACGAGCTGACGAGCCGCACGATGGCGGCGGCCAAGGAGGTGCTGGCCGTATGGAATACGGGCGTGTCGATCGCGCCGGCCGACGCCACTGCCATCGCATCCACACAGGGCGCGCTTGGCGACGCGTACGATCCGCGATACCTGTGGGAGCAGCCGGTGACGGGCAACCGCTACTTGCTGCCGCAAGGGTCCGTGCGTGCCGAGGGGCTGGAGCTGACGCTCGATTACGGCGCGGAAGGGCCGTCCATCGGCCGCGGCGGGGAGAAGACGATCGCCGCCAGGCTGACGAATCGCTCGCGCGAGCCGTGGGTCGGCGAGCTGGCCGTCGCGGTTCCCACATGCTGGACGGGGCCGGGAGAGCGGTCTTACGAGCTGGCGCCGGGGCAGACGCTTGAGTGGGATATCACGGTTAAGGCGGATGATCGCGTATTGCCGAGTTATGAGCTGACTTTGGCGATCAACCGATTGCATAACGGACATTTGTGGCAGACGAAGAAAGTGACGTTCTCACTCGTTGCCGCTTCCCAATGGACGGTGGAGGGACCTGCGGGTGAGAAGCGAGCCGTCGTATGCTCAGGCAACCGGATCGACTTCTCCGAAGTGGCGCCTAGCGGCGAACGCGGCATTTACCGTGCGTCCGCGACCGTGTCGATTCCGAGCGGGCGCGAGCTTCGCCTGATCGTTGCGACTACCCAACCGGTTAAGGCTTTATGGAATGGTGAGGCGGTCATCGATTCGCAGAAGACGACCGTCTTCATGCCCGCGTATCATCGTGCGCCGGAAAGCCAGATCGTGCATTTGACGGTTCCGGCCGGCGAGCATCACCTCGACATCGAAGTCGAGAAGACGGATGAACGCCCGCTCGATGTGTACGTCCTTCCGGTCGCCCCGTACGCGCAGATCGTGCCGGGCTCTTACTTCTACTTCACGGACATTCTCTTTGTTTGAAAATCGATTGTAGAAGGTTGAAAATCGATAACCCGAGGGTGAGCGGCTGTGCTCGCTCTCGGGTTTTTGAATGCTCATATGTACGTTGATCGAATGAATAAAGCCGGAGTTGATCCGCGAATGTCTGGATGAATGGCTGAAGCCGCTGTTCGCGCCGAGGGAAACAGCAGTTTCATGCCTGTTTATCAACTTCCGCAGTCTTTTCAGGGTTTCGTCTCACTTTTCCTGTCACTAATAAAATTTCACACATTCACACATTCACACACTCACAGCCCTTTATTTTATTGGGTTTGTAATGTGTAAGAACGGGTTTTAACGGATATATGACGAAGTGACAAACAAAGTGAGAAGTTACAAATACCTTTGCGACTTCGCATCGAACTTCCATCCTAAACAGCCCCCACCTGTTAGTGTTGTTCGGGTTACAATTTCTGGTTATTTAACAGGCCTGAAAAAACAAATACATATGCAAACAAAACGAAAGCAAAAATACGAAATCATAAAATATTCTTGTGCATATCGAAAGTTCTATTTACTAAATTGTGGTTATCTGATATTATACGTTATATAGTCTTTCGTTATAATTTTCGAAAGAAAGTTATATCTTTCAATCATAAAAAGAAACATAATTTTGATTGACAGTCTGATTGAAAAGAGGTGACTGTATCGGCAACCAGTTTCGCCGTTTGTTCCATGGCCTGCCGCTGTGAATCGAACATCCGCTTCAACTGCATGACAACCGTCCGCAAGTATTCGTCTGGATAGTATATTACTTGGGTTATTCCTATCATGTGTGCTTATCTTGTTGACGGCACAACAACGCCAGAATTAAACAAGCGTGTATCGCAATTAGCCCTAGGGCGAAAGTCTCTGTCGAACAAATCGTACAAGCCAGACTGATGAACGGCGTCACAAGCAAGCGTTTTGCCCCGAACGAGCATGCAACCCGAGCGGAAGCCGCCGTGATCAAGAGGCTGCTTCCGCAGCATTTATCAAATTAAATTTTGTGACCCCGATATTAGGAGGAATGCGGCATGTTGGAGGAAAAAAAAACGGAAGCAACAGAAGCGCACGAAGAAAAAGAAAAAAGCATCATCAGCAGAAGGAAGCTGCTGGCTTCTCTGGGAATGGCAGGAGCCGCTCTCACCGCAAGCACGATTATGAATGGGACGGGAATGAAAGCGTTTGCAAATCCACGCGATCAATTCGTAACACCTTTCCAATTTGGGGCAAAAGGTGATGGTGTAACTGACGATACGGAAGCAATACAGAAGACTTTAATCTATGCATTTAAAAATAATTACAGCATAAGATCACCTGCTGTTAACTATGCTATAAGCAAAACAATAATTATCCCGCAGTTATTTGATAATACTTTTACGAAAGATAGAAAGATAACGATTGATTTTGGTAATGCGGATTTTGTAATGCTCAAAGATGTAACATTGTTTACATCTGGATATTATGACGAAAATAGTGTTCTGAAAAGTAATTATGGAACACCAGCAATGTTTAAAAATACATTTCAAACCGTGCTTGAGAACTTTACGATATCCTCTAAAGTTGGATATTTAAAGCAGCCGATGTTGAAAATTCAAGATTGGCATCAGGGCTGCGAGATAAGATCCATTGCAACTCATGTTTGTGAAGTATTTTTACAGTCATTTAATAATTTCTATACTAAATTTATTGGGATTGATGCTTCATATTCTGGTGGCGGAAAAGTGGGAGTAAGATTTCAGTTTAGTGGTGAACATAATCTATGTGCATTTACAAAATTATCAGCAACAAACTCAGACATCGGTTACCAATTTAACGGTTTGCTAACTGCAAGCATATTTAAAGAAATGTCTATAGAGGGTCTTAGAATTGGGGCACAATTCAATTCAGAAGTAAACGATCTAATTATAGAATCTTGTTATAATGAGAATATTGATGATTTATGTTATGAATTTAATGATTATATTTTTGGTGTGAAGTTTTTAGGCGGTTATGTAAATTTTGTGAGTAGCCCAAATATGTATTTCTTAAAATACAAGCCGTTACCCGCCAATAATATTCGAATTGATTCTAGTGTAGTATTTAAAAATATTCCAGATAATTCAAGGATTATTAAGAATAAAGAAGATTTATACGGTATAGGAATATCCGTAGAACTACTAAGTTTCGTTACCGGTGATTTATCCCAACTAAATGTTAAACCCAATGAATTTGGAAGTAATATAGATGTGCAATCTAAACGATATTTTGCAGGTTTTATTGGAAATGTAAACAATAAATATATTCCAGGAAACTATTCTGGAAGATATACGGCAGGCATGAACGGACAGAACGGGTTTAAATGGATTAATTTAAACAACTCAACGTTACAACTTGAAACTGCTATTGTTAATTCACAAACACAAAGAATATATGTAAATCTTGCTATTACTAGCGGTTCTCCTGAAATCACAACTTTTATAACTGGTGAATTTATAGGAAGTTTTTCATTTTCAAAATTCTATAAGCATACTGATACTGGGATGGTTTTATCTACAGATTTGAGTATCAGTGTTGTGGATGGATTGGTTCAAATTAATGGAGCAACCATTGGAGATATTTCTAATGTGGTTGGCGAGATAAGATTAATTTAACAAACGCCTTCGGTGCTCGTGCTCGGCAGGCAAGACGATCGGTCTCATAGAAGGCGCGACGGCGGCCAAGCATGAGCTAGCCATGTATTTGGAGCAGTACGCCATGCTGTGCAGGCAGATCGAGCAACTGATGGAGCTTGTGGCAGGTCTGGTTGAACAGATTCCAGGCGCCACCCACATGATGAGCATTCCGTGTATCGGTCTCATCACCGTGGCAGGATTCCTGGCGGAAATCGGTGACTTGAGCGGTTATGACCACAGCCAGCAAGTCGTGCGTCACGCCGGTCTCAGCCTGCGGGAAAAAAGCTCCGGGCTTCACAAAGGGGAAACGACCATCAGCAAACGTGGTCGCTGTCGCCTCCGGGCCTTACTGTTCCGGGCGGCACTAACGCTGGTCGCCAAGAACCCGGAATTCCGTGCACTACATCTGTACTTCACGACACGCCGGGATAATCCGCTGAAGAAGAAACAATCGATGATCGCGATCGTGGGCAAGCTCATTCGCGTATTATTTGAGCTAGGCCGCAAACAGAAGGAATATGACGCCAGCAAGGTGCTCGGCCCCCATCGGGAGGCACAATTGCAAGCTGTTGCTTAATTATTTCACAGTTAGCAACTCACTTTTCGTTTCATCGCTTATGCACATGTTGATCTTTGACAAACGAAGCACGGATAGGCTGGGAGAAATCTATTCCATTAGGGCATCGACCCCGTAAAGGAGCTAACCTGGCCTCCACCCCTTGAGAGGTAGAACGAAGGAATGTAAGGGCATCGACCCAGGGAGATATGGGAGGGTAAACCGCAAGGGTTCATGTGGAGATCCATTATGCGACCATACGGCTTTTAAAACGAGGCGACCACCACCTCTATTCCCGTCAAAAGGTCGAACCCATATATTCACTCTTCGTCAAGTATTATCCTCAAGCGCTTCGGATGTCAAAGATGGAAACATGCGAAACAGCGAGAAAAACGGAGAAAACATTAATTTATTGAGGGAGGGAATGGAGCAGGAAGCGTATGTGATAGTAAATAAAATCCAGGCATATATCCATGATCATTTGAATGGGGATGTCTCGCTTGACCGGATTGGCGATATGATTGGACACAATTCCAAAATATTTGTCACGCCTCTACAAAAAGATCTCGGGGGAAGGGGTGTCCGATTATATAGGCCGCATCAAGCTGGTGCGAGCGTAAGCGATGTTCAAGGAAACGAATATGAAAATTTATGAGATATCGAGCGCCGTCGGATTTTTAAAGCGGAAATTGAGAAGTGCTTGTCTGTTGATAGCGTCTTTTTATAATTGTGTTTGAAAAAACATACAGTTGAGAAAGGAGCGTAAAATGTGAAATTTGCAACTGACAATAATCCTTTTGCTGCCGCAAGTTGGATTTGGAACAAGAACATAAACGAGGGAATTAACCAATACGTGGAGTTCCGGCATGCCTTTGCGCTTTCGGAACTACCTTCATTCGCAACGCTTTTCGTATCGGTGGATTCGGATTGTGTTGTTTGGCTTAACGGAACTGTCCTGCATCACGGACAATATGGAGATTTTCCGAACCGGAAAGCATACGATTGTATAACGGGAGCAGAGCGATTGCTGCGCCAAGGCGACAACGTGTTATGCATTCAGGCCTATTACAAAGGGGAGAGCAGTTCCCGATATTTCAAAGGTCGTCCGGGTTTGATTTATCGGCTCGCCATGCATGGCAAAGAAGTGATTAGCGGTCCGGAAACCTTTTGCCGTCCTTCACCATGCTATACAAGCGGAAGACTTCCGCATATTACCGGTCAACTCGGATTTACATTCGAATACAATGCATGTCTCGAAGATAACTGGAAAGATACCGATTATGTTACGACTGGGAAATGGATACGGGCAACCTCTAGGAATTCGCCAGAAGATATAGACTTGGTCTTCTACGAGAGGCCAATCCGAATGACGGAATTAAAGGAAAGGCGACAGGCAACCGTCTATTCGCAAGGGCTTTTCATCCGTGATGATCAAGCACACTATCGGACAGTGGCGGAGCTCATGCAAAGCGATTATATGGCTTATCGAATGCCGAATCGTATTTTTTCAAACGCCCCCGAAACCATGAATCTACGCCTTCCTCTCGAATCAGGGCTTCGTTTCGAGGTCCCTTGTTCTTCACACGAACTGGAGTCGTCCATTTTCTTCGATTCTACAACCGTGAAAGGCGTTTATCTTGTGCTCGATCTCGGCCGCGAGGAGAGTGGATTGCTTGAGTTCGAGCTTGAAGGGGAAGAAGGCACAACCATTGATATAGCCTATGGAGAACATTTGGACGATCTTCGAGTGCGAGCGGAAGTAGGAGGGAGAAATTTCGCTTCGCGTGTTCGCTGCGGGAAGGGGCGAAAGACGTTCACTCATTATTTCACACGATTCGCCGGTCGGTTTATTCAACTGCACATTAGTGGTGTAAAGGAAAGCTTCACCCTGTATTACGCCGGATTAAGACCGGTGGAGTATCCCGTAGTAGAGCAAGGCAAGCTCGTCATTCCTGATCGTCTTCATGGACGGGTTGCCGATACGGCTGTTCGAACGCTTCACTTATGCATGCATGAGCATTATGAAGACACGCCCTGGCGGGAACAGGCGTTATATGCGATGGATAGCCGCAATCAGGCGCTATGCGGTTATTACAGCTTCGGCGAGTATGATTTCCCGCAGGCTTCCTTTCAACTGCTGGGAGAAAGCATGAGGGAAGATGGCTATCTGGAGCTGTGTGCTCCAGCAGAGGTTCCCATTACGATTCCGTGTTTCAGTCTGATTTGGATCGTTGAGCTGGAGGAGCATCTATTATATAGCGGGAGAGAAGAATTTATAAAATCTCTTCTGCCGGTTGTGAAGCAAATGTTGGACAAGCGAATAAGTGAAATGTATCACAATCTTTTGCCAGTGCCAAAAGGATCAAAGTATTGGAACTTCTATGAATGGGAAGATGGATTAGAAGGCGCTTCTGATCGTAGCGGATATGAGCGAGTGGACGCGCCGCTGAACCTATTCTTTATCATGGCGCTGAACGCGGCTTCCTTTATGCTTAACGAGTGCGGGATGGAGCAAGAGGCTCAACACTATTCGACAGTCGCGCGGAGAATTGGCGAAGCTGTGCATCGCGTCTTCTGGAATAACGCTAAGCAAGCGTACCTCACTTATCACGGCGTCGGTCAGGCTGAACATTATGCAGAGTTGACACAAGCTCTCGCCTTGATTGCAAATGTTTGTCCCGCTCCGCTTGCTTCAGATTTGCGGGCACGACTCGCAATGTCGGATAACGGTCTTGTGCCCATCACGCTCAGTCATTCTATTTTCAAATATAAAGCGCTGCTGGAGGAACCGGATACCTACGGGCAGTTTGTCTTTGACACGATTGCCGAAATGTGGGGCGGGATGCTGTTCCAAGGTGCCACCAGCTTCTGGGAAACGAATGACGGAGCCAATGCGTTCGGTCGGGCTGGAAGCTTGTGCCACGGCTGGTCGGCGACCCCTCTTTATTTTTACTATTCGTTTTTACTGGGGGTGCGACCATTGGAACCGGGCTTCCGGGCATTCCAGGTTGCTCCTGTTCCGGGAGGGTTCCACCAGGCATCCGGTGTCGTTCCGACACCCCGGGGCCCGATCGAGGTGTCGTGGAAAAACACGGAAACGGGTGTGCATATTAAGGTGGCACATCCTTCAGGAACAGTGAGATGTCCATGAGAGACTGTTGGCTAGTCATTCGGTAGATAAAAGATAGTCAAAGTGGAAATCGGAAAGTGGTGGCGAGAATTTCGCTTACCAATCCGCTAATGGCAAGTACGGCAATCTGCCAAGCGGATGCGTCGTCGTTGACAATTTCCCGGCATTCGAGGCAGCCATTACGGGCGATAACCCGGTTTTTCCAAACGGTAAAATCTACGCTGTGCCGGCTGGCGCTTGCAGCCGGTAAGGAAGTCGGTATCTTTCAAGAAGGCGATTTTGCAGGAAGGTATCGCTTTCGGATATCGATGTCGCTTGGGCTAAGGATCGTATTGTACAAGCCATCGATCTCAATCGAAGAACGGGACGGAAATGTCGTCTATCTCGGTGCGATGGCTTGGAACGATAAAAAGTTGAAGCGTCCCATTCGAGTGGTCTACCAGGTTACATTATTTTTGAAATAATGTTCTAGTTCCGACCTCTGGTGCTCTATTGTATTTTTGCCTGGATATCCAATTCGGCTATCCAAGTAATGGGTAGCCCCTACCCGATTGTTCTTGCACGGGTATGCGAGTCTTGCACCACCAACGCAATAGTAGAAGTTTCGCCTATCGTACGAAGAACCGCATATTGTGAAGGACGCGGGATTCGTTATAAATTTGGATTGCAATCACAAAAAGCGCTTACATAGAGGGGAGATACGATTATCTGAACATGACAAGAATGACAAAGCTCAAACACTGGGATCTGTACCTGCTGCTCCTACCAACGGTCATTTATTATGCGTTGATGGAATACGTTCCGATGTATGGGCTGCAAATCGCATTTAAGGATTTCAGGGTCGCGCTCGGATTCGCCGGCAGCGAATGGGTCGGGCTGAAGTACTTCGAACGTTTCTTCGATTATTATTTATTTTGGGACATTTTGAAAAATACGGTTCTGTTGAGCTTGTACGAATTGAGCACCTTTCCGATCGCGGTTGTTATGGCGCTGCTGCTTAACCAGCTTGTGGGCCATAAATTCAAGCGAATCGTGCAAACGGTAACGTATGCGCCTTATTTTATTTCGACCGTCGTTTTGGTCGGTATGCTGAATTTGTTCCTTTCGCCGGGCAGCGGGCTAGTTAACCGCATCATTACGATGCTCGGAGGAGAAGCGATTTACTTCTTCGGAGATCCGTCCTGGTTCAAGTCGATTTTTGTGTGGTCCGGCGTATGGCAGAACTTGGGGTGGGGCATGGTCATCTATCTGGCTGCCCTCACGGCGATCAGTCCCGAGCTTCATGAAGCGGCCGTCATGGATGGCGCCAGCAAATTCCGGCGGATCTGGCATATCGACCTACCCGGCATTATGCCTACCGTAACGATTATGTTTATTCTGAGCACCGGCAATATGTTCAATCTCGGGTTCGAAAAGGCATACCTGCTTCAAAATCCGTTGAACATTTCGTCCGCAGAAATTATTCAAACTCATGTATACGAGAAAGGACTTGTCGGCGGACAATTCAGTTATGGGTCGGCCATCGGTTTTTTCAACTCCGTCATGAATTTTATTTTGCTCATCGCCGTAAATTCGATCGCACGGCGTATGAATCATACTTCCTTGTGGTAGGGGTGCGCCATGCAACGAAAAACATTGTCCGACCGCCTATTCGATCTATGCAATACCGCGTTGTTTATCGTCGTTCTAATCATGATCCTATACCCGCTATACTTTATTCTTATCGCATCGGTAAGCGATCCGGTAGCCGTCAATTCCGGCAAAGTGTGGTTCTGGCCGGCGGACATTTCCTGGAAAGGCTATGCGGCCATCGTAAACCATCAGCAGATTTGGCTCGGATATAGAAACTCGCTGTTTTATGCTGTTCTTGGATCGGGGATCAGCACCGCAGTCACGATCAGCGGAGGATATGCGCTGTCCCGCAAAGACCTGTTCGGCCGGAAAATCATCATGCTATTCATCCTGTTCACGATGTTTTTTCAAGGGGGACTGATTCCCACTTACATTTTGGTGAAAAACTTGGGGCTGCTTGATACGATATGGGCGATGGTCATTCCTGGAGCCGTTTCCGCGTTCCAAATCGTTATCGTCCGCACGTTTTTTCAACAGACGATCCCCGACGAGCTGCTTGAAGCGTCGATGGTGGACGGCTGCAACAACTTGCGGTTTTTCTTTCGGATCGTGCTGCCGTTATCCTTGCCGATCATTGCGGTAATCGTTCTGTTTAATGCGGTGGCGCAGTGGAATTCCTATTTTAAGGCGCTCATCTATCTGAGCAGCGAAGAGCTGCAGCCACTGCAAATTATATTGCGCCGCATTCTGATCGAGAATCAGTCCAGCGAAATGATGGGCGATTTGAATTCCGCGCAAGAGAAAGCCAAGCAGGCGGAACTGGTAAAATACGGACTCGTCATCGTGGCGAGCTTGCCGATGCTGGTGCTCTATCCATTCCTGCAGAAGTATTTTGTGAAAGGTATGATGATCGGTTCTGTGAAAGGATAACCACTCATAGTTTCGACATTATATATTATCAGAAAAGGGGAGATTGATTTGAGGAAATGGGTAGGAATGGCTTTCGTATTCGTTATGTCGCTGATTTTGTTGGCTGCGTGCACCTCGGGCAAGAACAACGCGAATTCGGGAGGCAGCGTTTCGAGCTCGCCGGCCACGAAGGCGAAAGAATCATTGAACATTTTGGCCTTTAAAGCAAGCGCAAGCAAAATTATGGATTATAACGAGTACGAACTGTTCAAGCGGCTGGAAGAAAAAACGAACGTCCATATCAACTGGACGCTTGTCGACGAATCAAGCAAGATGGAGAAGCTGAATCTTGTGTTCGCAAGCGGGGATTACCCGGATGCCGTATACGGATCGATGGTAAGCGGAATCGATCTGAGCAATTGGGCGAAGCAAGGCATTTTACTCCCGCTTAACGATTTAATCGATCAGTATGCGCCAAACCTGAAAGCGATATTCGAGAAACATCCGGAGTACAAGGCGGCTATTACGCATTCGGATGGCAAAATTTATGCGCTTCCGAAAGTGGTGGATGCCCCCTTCTATCAAGCGCCGGATACGATGTGGATCAACAAAAAATGGCTGGATGCGGTGAATCTTCCCGTACCGACGACGACAGACGAGCTTTACGAAGCGCTGAAAGCGTTTAAGGGCAAAGATTTGAACGGCAACGGCAAACAGGACGAAATTCCGATGAGCTTCATGTACAATTCCAACTGGATCGGCGGAAACGCCTTGTCGGGTTCCTTCGGCATCATGGACCATGAGGTTAATCATTCGTACATGAAGGACGGCAAGCTGCTGTATGCTCCTCAGCAGGAAGGATATAAGGAATACGTGCAATATATGAACAAATTGTACAAAGAAGGTTTGCTTGACAAAGAGTTGTTCACGCAAACCGCCCAAGTGTACACTTCAAGGATGCAAAACGAGGTTCCCGTACTGGGCGTCGCGTCTTATCCGATCAACAGTTATTTGACGAACGGCGACGAATACGTGCCGCTGCTCGGTTTAAAAGGCCCGAAGGGCGATTTCGGCTGGAAGCGGGAAAATCCGGGAATTTGGGGCGGAGCGTTCCTGCTGACGACGGCGAACAAAAATCCGGAAATTACGATGAAATGGGTCGACAGCCATTACGATTTCGAGATGAGCCTCGAAATTCAGGAAGGCCCCGTCGGAATCGGACTGAAGAAGCTGGACAACGGCAAATACGAGGATGTTCCACCACCGGAAGGCATGGACAATGTCGCGTTTAGATTCAGTCTGGCGCCAGGCTATAACGCGCCGAATATTATTCCGTCCGAGAATTATTCGGAAGGTATCTTCATCACCCCGCGCGAGACGGAGGAACTGGCCGCTTTCGAACTGAAGGAACCGCTGCTTCGATACGGAACGATCAATACGCTGCTCGTCTACGATGCGGAGGACTATGAAGCGCTTGAGCAATTCAGTGACTTGAACGGCTGGAACGGCTACGTCAACAAGATTTTTGCCGACTTCGTTATCAACGGGCTGACGGACGAGAAGTGGGAGAAACATCTGAATCAGCTGAAAAAACTGAATGTAGATAAATTTCTGGAAATTCATTCGAAATATCAATTGAAATGATATGATGACAGCAGGTGGCTCCGTGTTTTTGTCTCGAGCCGCCTCCTTCCGTAAAAAAGGTCGAACCGCTTTCAGTCAGAGGAGGTTGGGGTTGTCATGGTCAAAAAGCGGGTAAGGCTGCCCATATACATGCAGTATTTGATTTCGTATGCGATCGTTCTGCTTATACCAACTTTCATTACAAGCATGTTCATTTACAGCAGCATTCTCGATAAAGTCCGGGCGCAGTCTCTGACGAACAACGAACAAATTTTGAAGCAGGTTGGAGAAGTCGTGGATACGCGCTTTAAGGAAATGGTCAGCATCGCGGCGGATTTGTCGACGAACCCGTTAGTGTCACTGAGCCAGTACGGGAACTATTTCTACTTCTATTCCATGCGGCACGCGATGAATTACCGAATGAGCAATACTTTTATCGATCAGGTGTTTCTATACGACCGCGAGAGAGAAAACTTTTACTCTTCGGAAAGCATGTATTCGCTGGATTTGTTTCATCAATTGTTCGCTTATTCGGAGTGGCCGGACGACCAGGTAAGAAACGAACTCAACACGGTCGCATACCCGTTGATCCGCAAAGCTGAGCCGCTGAACGGTGACCGGTATATTACTTATCTACGGCCGATACCGATATCGTCAAGCAAGCCGCGGGGAACGGCCGTTTATTTGATCAGGGAACAGACATTTCGCGACCTCTTGAAATCCGTTTTATTGTACAAAGGAAATGAAGCGTTCATTATCGACAACAACGGTACGGTCATAACTGGCGTTTACGGAGAGGAGCCCTTGGAACCGCCTCTCATTGCCGAATTGCTGTCCGCTGCGAAAAACAACGAGACCTTGCACAAGACGCGTTACGGCGAGCCGGTCTATGCGTCCGGAATCCAATCCAAAACGACCGGGCTCACCTATTTCGTACTTACGCCGAAGCAGGAGCTGCTTCGGGATGTCAATGAAATCAAGCAAATTGCGCTCATATCCTATGTGATCATTTTGCTGCTCGGCAGCATCGCGATTTACATCATCATGCGGTTTAATTACAATCCGATAAGGCGTTTGCTTGAAGCCGCGGAGCGCTGGAACCGGCAGAACGAATTCAACGAGCCCTATGTTCGCCAGCATTTGCTGCTTGGCCTGCTGCAGGGAAGAATAACGGATAAAGAGGAGTTTAACCGCCAAGGCGGTTTTGCCGGACTTAGCATGACCCGGGAAAACTACTTTGTCGCGGTCATTCAGAATGAGAACGGACTGGCATCCGATTCCGTAGACCGATCCTACTTCCGGGAACTGGAGCAGAAGGGGCATCAGGTTTTTGACGTGTATACGGAGGCAGGCGTTACGCTGATCGTTTCCGCAGAGGATAACCGGCTTATTCCAGAAGCCGAACTGGCCGCCCTGCAGACGAACTTAACCAGAAGCGTCATCCCGCCCGTTACGATCGGCGTCGGAACGGTTTTCAGCGAGTTAAGCCGGGCTACACATTCTTACATTGAAGCCTCTACCGCGCTGGACCATAAATTCATATACGGCAGCGGGAGGGTGTTGTTTTTCGCCGACCTTGATCTGAAGCTGACGAAGCAGGGCTGGGACGTAAGAACGTCCGTGGAAAACCTTCTCGTCCATATGGATCGGGGAGCGGTCGAGCAAGCGATGAAGACGGTTGAGATGATCTCGTCCGAAATCAGGGAGAGAAGCAATTCGTTGTTTCAAGCCAAATCGAGCTGCATTGAAGTGATCAATACGATTCTGAAATATTTGAGCCAGCATTACAATTCGGGTTCCAGTAAAGGCTCCATGCCGCTGCCCGATATTATCGCCTACGCCAACTTCAACTCCATCGACCGGTTGTTGGAGGAAGCTGTGAAAGTTTGCAGGATGGCTTGCGAGACGATCCAGAGCGTTAACCGGCATCCTGATCGTTCGGGTACGGACCGTATTATTGGGTATATTCAACAGCATTTTGACGATTACAACCTGAGCATTCAAAGCATGGCCGACGATTTAAGTTATTCGGTCTCATATATCAGCCGGATTTTCAAAGAAGAAACGGGAAGTACGATTATGGATTATGTCAAAGAAATGCGTATCGCCAAGGCGAAGGAACTGCTCAAGACAACCAGTATGCCGGTGCAGGATATCGTGGAAACGGTCGGATATAAGGATGTGTCCAGTTTCATTCGCAAATTCAAGCAAAAGCTGCAAATGACGCCCCAGGAATTTCGGAATTATTACAAAAGAAAATAAGAATAAGCCATCTAGATGCATTTTTAAATCGAATAAAGCGAGGTAAATCGAATGGCCGCTTACGAAAAATGGATTTGGATCGAGCTGTCGGCGCTCGTCCGGCAGTTGAGCCGGACGTGGAAGGAACGCGGCGTCGTGGCGCTGTCGTCAGGGGATGGTGACTGGGAATGAGCCGGCAAGGCGCGAAAAACTGGTACATTATCGACGGCTACTTGCCATACAAGGGAAAAGTGGACGGCGATATTTTCGAAGGCCACGAGGCGGTAATGATTTTGAACTGCCAATCGGAAGACGCAGAAGTGCGCATGGACATTTTTTACGAGGATCGCGAGCCGGACAGGGACATTCCCATTCTCGTCAAGGCGGAGCGGGTGAAATGCATTCGTATGGACCGTCCGGAGGAGATCGGCGGCATTCGGCTTGAGCGCCAGCTGCAGTATTCCCTGCGTTTCAGAAGCGACAAGGATGTCATCGTCCAGTATGGAAGAATGGACATCGCCCAGCCCAATTTGGCTTATATCGGCATGATCGGCTATTCGGAATAAAAAATCTTATAGGAAGGCTCCTCCTCGGGAGTCGTCTTCTTTCTTAATTGGAACAATGGTCCCTCACGCAGATCTTAACATATTGTTCAAAAAGCATTTGGAGGCCGTCGAAGTATTCGGCGGCCTGGATGTAGATGAAATTGGACGATAAGGGGGGAAACCATGAGTCCAAGTCTCAAATCTTCTTGTATTAGTAAGCAGAAAGTAAGTTTAAAAAGTTCCATGCGTTTAGTTTGGGAACAACACGTATACTGGACAAGATTGACGATCATAAGTCTGGCTATTAATTTGCCTGATGTAAGATTTACTACAGCACGTCTCCTCCGGAACGCTACATATATGGGAAATTTACTAAAGCCTTTCTATGGAGATAGAATAGCCGCAAGATTGAGCAACTTAACAAGGAAGCACTTGGTAATTGCTGTGGAACTTGTTAAAGCTGCCAAAGCAGGCAATCAAAAAGCTGCTGCTGCAGAGAGAAGATGGTACGCAAATGGAGAAGAAATTTCCGATTTCCTTAGTACAATAAATCCTTATATATCAGAAAATAAATTCAGTGTTTTCATGGTTTTCCTCCAACCTATATCAAGAAAACGAAAGAAATTCGAAAGACATTATTATTTTTATAATTATAGCATAAATTAAAAAACAACACGTCTGTTGAATAACCACTAAAAACCGTTGGTTCCCGACACGATAGACCGGTGAGTGGGAGCTTGACACACATGCTTTTCATCTTGGTCATGGACCAGGCGTACGGCAAGCTGGACTGATTGGATCGCATCAAACAAGAAGGGCAAGCGTTTCCGCTTTGCGCGAATACGTCCATCTGGAGAAGTCAAAAACGTTATGGCCGGCAAAGCCCAACGGAATCGCAGGTTATTCGTGATATCACTTGTCAACTTGGTACCCCGAAATGCCGTTCGGAAAGCATTATCGAGTCGTGATCTGTCAAGATTTCGAAGGCCGTGAAATCCGAATGGTAACTGATTTGATGCATGTAACGGGGGAGCAAATTACACAGATGTATAATGCTTGCTGGCAGATTGAGGTCTTTTTCCGCTGGATCAAGCAGGCTTGATCCGAAAGTATACCCCTGTTAGGGCTGTTGGGTAACAATTTCTGGTTATTCAACAGGCCTAAAAAAACAAATACATATGCAAACAAAACGAAAGAAAAAAACGAATTCATAAAATGTTTTTGTGCATTCTGAAAGTTCTATTTACTAAATTGTGATTATCTGATAATATCCGTAATATATTCTTTCGTTGTTATTTTCGAAAGAGCGTTATTTCTTTCGATAATAGAAAGGGGCGTAATTTTGATTGATAGATTGATTGAGAAGATTACGTTTTATACCAATTGGTAGCAATCATCCGGAAGCATCCAATGTGAAGACGAATAACGAATGGGGTGGAAGATCGTCAGCCATCCTCACGGGAAGAACGTCTCGGTCGGGCCATGATTCAATTTCTGACCTACGATCGGCAGGTTTGGGAGCCCGAATTGACGATCGAGGAGTGGGATGTCGGAGAATTCGACGAAACGGATCTTCCCGTCCGGATTGCCGACTTTACGAATCCTCTTTTTCAAACGCGGATCAAGGAAATCGTTAAGGTGCATTTGACGCAATTTCCCGGCATCGATTATTTGTTTCTGGAGTTCGAAGGTGTGAGAAGCACCGCTTTGCTAGTGATTTATGAGGACAAAGGGCTTCCCCAGCCGGAAGACGTTCATTACGATCCGGAGAGGTCCGCTCATTGCGAGCGTATAGGCCAGCAGCCGGAGATTATTTTATCGGACGAGGTACATGCGGTAAGGCAATGTCGGCGGGCGTCGTCGTACGGTTGGCAAGCATTCAGAAGATTCGCGGACCGCTATCGGTCGGAAAACCCCTGTCGCCGGACAAATCCTGCAAGGGGAATCATGGAGGGGACGATAATGCTGAAAGAGACGGCATATGAAAAATGGTTGTGGATCGAACTAATCGGCTTCGATAACGAGCTTCCCGATTTCGGAGTTGCGGCTTACCTCGACAAAATCGAGTTTACGCCCGTCGGCGTTTCGCTGCTCTTTTTTACACCTGACTTTGTTCATGTTTACGGAAGCTTGGATGAGGAGCGTATACTGCCGCCCGAAATTTGCTCGTACGCCGCGCGGCCGACCGGGAAGGAACATGACCGGCAAGTATGGACGAATGTTCAGCTTAAGCAGCTTGTCGCAGAGCTCCAGAAGCATGGGGTCGGCGTTTACTGCAGCTTTTTCAATTTGTTCCAGTACGAGCTGGACGGAGAGATTTACAAAGGCGAGTGGTGCGGCAGCCATCCCGAGCTTTACGAAATGGGCGGAAACGGCACGCCGTTTCTGATGTTGAACCCTCTTCGCCGGTACAAGGACGGCACGTTCTACGAGGACGATTTCGTTCACCGTCTGGCGGAAGCGATGAACGCTTACGGCTTCGACGGCTACCATGGCGCGGACGGTTATACAAGTCCCCGGATGTGTCTGGCATATGCGGACTATTCGGACGATATGGTGGAGCAGTTCGTCATGTCCGGCTGCACGGATCAGGACGACGAGAGGCTTGCCGCTTGTGACGGAGACGCAGAACGAATGAAGCGGCGGGCTGAATGGATTTGGGAGTCGAAGCGGCTGGAATGGATACGCTTTTATGCGGGCCGCTGGGAAACGTTCTGGCGAAAAGTCGTCGCCGCTGTGCACAAGGACGGCAAGAAGGTTGTGTTTAATACGGCTTGGACGAGGGATCCGTTCGAAGCGCTCTATCGGTATGGCGTCGATTACAGGCGAATTGCGGCTGCGGGTGTAGATGCTTTCATTGTCGAGGCCGGAGCCGCTTCCCTGTCGGCCGGGGGAGCCGACATCGAGATGGAGCCGCTCAATGAGTTCAAGGCGACGCTGATGGCGATCAAAGCGTATGTACCGGAGATGAAGCTGATCTATCTCAACACGATTCACGATACGATGGAACAATGGGATGCCATTCAGCATGCGCCTACGCTGCTGGAGCGGGATATTTACGCGCTGTCGAACGTGTTCTTGCATGACGGCGAAGGGAATGTGATCCGCTGCGCTTCCGGACTGATGGCGTGCCTTGCCGACGGCATGAGCCCGGATGAATGGAAATGGGTCCGCAACCGGTGGGACTTCGGGTTCGCTCATCAGCCGGACAGTACGGTTGGAGTAAGCCTCGTATGGTCCGACAAGGCTCTGTATGACGAGCTCGGCGAGTATAGCGAGAGCAGGGAGTTTTCCTCCCACAAATTCGCACATGAACTAATCGGCAAAGGAGCGCCGCTTCATTCGATCGTCCGGTCTGACGATCTGGGGCGGATGCATGGAGCGATTTTGGCCGCAAACGTGCATTTGCTGCCGGACGAGGAGCTCCGCCGTGTCCTGGACTACCGGAACGGGCCGGTCGTCGTGCTGGGCAGGATAAGCGGACAGCTAAGCGAGGCCGGTATTCGTATTGCCGATGAAGCGGGGCTGCAGCCGGACGATTTGTTTTGTGCGGTTCGCGATCTTCCCAATCACGGGAGTTTCAGGCTCATGGCCTTCGAAAGGGCGGAGAGCCGGGAGCAGGTTGAAATAAAGGCGGCGGACGATGCCATCTCATGGATTTACAGCTTACCGTTCCAGCCGGTTTCCGACTCGTTCCTGCGCGAATGCGCCGCGGGTATGACCGATTGCGCGGGCTCGCCCCGAATTATGACTGAGGCCGAATATGTCACCGTGGCGTCGACGGAAACTGCGGAAGGCACATGGTATCTTGTGATCGGTAATTCGAGCATGATTTACAGAAGACCGACGATCGATGTCGGCCGTACAATCGAGTCCGTCCGCGCCCGCGGGGGGTATCCATATCTTCCCGTTCGGCATAAAGGATCGAGCTTTACAGTGAAGGTACCCGGCCGGGGGATGGTTATGCTGGAGGTTCGTTTCGCTTGACTGCAAAAGGTTACCGGATTCTAAAAGTGATGCTGTTTAAAAACATGACCTAAGAGAATGGAGAACAAAACAAATGCTGAATATCGAAAGAGCGCTCGTCATTTGCGCGCATCCCGATGACGAGGTGCTTGGTCTGGGCGGCACGATCAAAAAAATGACGAATGCGGGCATCCAAGTCGATGTGCTCATGTTTGCGAACGGCAATGAGGGCTACACGACAATGGAAGACAAGGAACGCATCGTAGAGATCAGGCGCAAGGAGCGCGAGGCGGTGCAGCAAATTTTGGGCATTCGCCATTTTGAAACGTACGATTATGAGGATTACGCCATACCGGCCAACGAGGTTACATACAAGATTTGTATGAAGGCCATTCGCACGTACAAGCCGGATGCCGTCTTCACGCACTATTGGAAAGAATACAACACGCACAAGTCGGTCGCATCCATCGTCAGCGACGCGTTCTGGCAGGCGGGCTGGATCTGCTCGCTTGACCTCGGCGACCCCTGGAAAGCACAGGCGCTTTATCATTTTGAAGTGATCGAGCTGTTGCCGCATGTTTCCCACATGGTCGATATTACGGATACGTTCGAAGCCAAAATGGAAGCCATGCGAGCGTACGCCTCTCAATGCTCCGTCGTCTCTGGGGCTTTACAGCAGATCGAGGGCAAGGCGCTGATGCGGGGCGCGCAGGTCGGCTTGAAATACGGCGAAGCGTTCATCAAAAACATTAATCGGCCCGAAATCATTCGTTAAATGAAGAGGAGGAATAGGCATGGTCAACATACCGGTATCGGAATTCGGAGAAAGAATCGAGAGGCTGAGGGAGCTCATGCGTGCGGCGGACCTCGATGCATGCGTAGTTTACGGCGACGAATACAGACGGGAAAACTTGCGGTATGTCAGTAATTTTTGGCCGCTGTTCGAAAGAGGAGCGCTGATCGTTCCTCTGGCGGGAGAACCGGTGCTGCTGGCAGCCCCGGAGGGCGAAATGGTATGCCGGGAAATGACCGCTTGGCCGGATATCCGCGTTATTCCGGATTTCGCCTGTGTGACGGTTCCGGAGGAAATCGAATATCCGCAGGCTCACTTTACGACGTTCCAAAAAGTGTTCGACGAGCTCAGGCAGCGCGGTCCGCTTCGCAAGGCGGGGCTGGTAGGCGCGGACGCGATGTCGCATCAGGTATACCTAACGATCGTAAACAGCCTTGCGGATTGCGAGCTTGTCGACGCCAACTCCATGCTGCACGAGGTTCGGCTGATCAAATCGCCGCATGAAATCGCCTGCCTGAAAGAAGCGGCGCGTNTAAACAGCCTTGCGGATTGCGAGCTTGTCGACGCCAACTCCATGCTGCACGAGGTTCGGCTGATCAAATCGCCGCATGAAATCGCCTGCCTGAAAGAAGCGGCGCGTATAGCGGACAGCGCTTATCAAGCGCTGATGGATGCGGCTCAGCCGGGCAGGACCGAGCTGCAGCTTGCCGCGGCCGCACACGAAGCCGCCTACCGCGCCGGCGCGGAGACGGTGCCGTTCTGCCTTGTCTCGAGCGGGAAGCGGGTCGACACCATTATCGGCAGGGCAACGAGCAAGGCGATTGCGGACGGCGACATGATCATGGCGGCGCTGTCCGTCCAGTATGAAGGCTATATCGCGACGATCAATTTTCCGTTCGTTGCCGGCAGCCGCAGCGAGGAGCAAAGCCGCTTCATCGACTTGCTGATCGAGGCGAACGATATTGCCAAATCGATGCTGAAGCCGGGCGGGAAACAAGCCGATTTGGTTAAAGCGGTTAAAGATTATTTCCGCAGCCAGGGCGTCGACCGTTACGATTTATATCCTCCGCTGCACGGCTGCGGCGTCGCTGAAGCGGAATCGCCGTACCCGAATGAAGCCTCTACGGGTGAATTTGCGCCCGGAATGACGGTGAACACGGACATCAGCCTGTTCGGCCATCCGGAAGGCTCGAACCGCATAGAGGAGTGCTTCGTCGTTACGGAGGACGGCTATGAGCCGATGTCGGCGCTGGTTGGGCAATTGTGCAGGGAGTGGAAGGCGGAGCGCAGCGGACGGTAAGGCCTGGCATAAGTGTGGGATGGAAGGTAATAACCCAATCCATTAAGGAATTACGAAAAACGAACCGTTCTTATTAAAGCTGTCGTGTTGGACTTGATGCGCAGCACCGGGCACACGGTACTTCTGATAATATCCGTAATATATTCTTTCTATAATCGAAAGAATGTTACGTCTTTCGATTATAGAAAGTAACGTAATTTTGATTGACAGTTTGATTGAGAAGACGAATACTTGCAGACGGTTGTCATGCAGTTGAACCGAATAAAAAGTAGAGAGGAGCAAAAATGGAATGAGTACTTTGAAAATTGGTGTCATTGGCGCAGGTTCCATTTCTGAAGCGCATCTTAACGCTTATAAAGGAAACAAAGAGGTTGAAATTTTCGCAATTTGCGATCTGAACAAGGAAAGAGCGGAAGCTGCTGCTAAAAAATATGGCGCTTCTTATGTATATACAGATTACAATGAACTCCTGGCTAATCAGGAGATTGTAGCGGTCAGCATATGTACTTGGAACAATACGCATGCCCCAATCAGCAAAGCGGCTGTACAAGCGGGCAAGCATGTACTCGTAGAGAAACCACTGTGCCGCACGGTTGAGGAGGCACTTGATTTGCAGGAAGCGGTCCGCGCATCGGGCAAGATTTTGCAAGTCGGTTTTGTACGCCGCTATGATCCAAATGCGCAAATGCTGAACAAATTTATTCAAAACGGCGATGTTGGCGAAATCTATTATGCAAAGGCTTCCTCGCTTCGCCGTCTGGGCAACCCGGGCGGATGGTTCTCCGACTTCGAGCGTTCGGGCGGCGGTCCGCTGATCGATATTGGCGTACACGTTATTGACCTTTGCTGGTATATGATGGGCCGTCCGAAAGTAAAATCGGTCAGCGGCAATACATACAAAAAGCTGGGCAATCGCAACAATATCGAGAACCTGTCGTTCTACAAAGCATCGGACTACAATGCCGAGCTCAACACGGTTGAAGACATGACCAATGCGCTTATCCGTTTCGAAAACGGCGCTTCGCTGATGGTAGATGTCAGCTTCACGCTGCATGCGAAGAAGGACGAAACGATGGTTAAACTTTTCGGCACCAAGGGCGGCCTCGAAGTTGATCCGGCTGTCAGCATCGTGACTGAGAAATATAATACGATTTTGAATATTGATCCGCAAGTGGACGCTCAAAGCTTTGATTTTCCGCGCGCATTCCAGGCGGAGATAGATCATTTCGCAAACTGCATTCAAACAGGCAGCGAATCGATCAGCCCGGTTGAAGACGGCTTAGAAATAATGAAAATTTTGCGCGGCATCTATGAGTCTGCAGCTACTGGCACAGAAATTCACTTTAATTAATATAAAAAAGCGTACGCAGCGTCAAGGCGCAGCGGGAGAGGATGACATTCGGATGAAACTCGGATTAAGCTCCTACAGTTTGTCGCGCGCCATTCAGGCGGGAGAAATGACGATTCTGGAAGCTATCTCCTGGGTCAAGGACCATGGTGGCGAACATATCGAGATTGTGCCGTTCAGCTATGAGATGGATCAGAGCCTGTTTGAACAGATTCGCAACCAGGCGGAGAAGGTTGGCATTGAACTGTCCAATTATGCAATTGGCGCGAATTTTGCCGTAGATGATGATGGTGCGTACGAAAATGAAATTAGCCGCGTTATGAAAGAAGTGGAGAATGCCGCTGAGCTGGGCGTTAAACTGATGCGCCACGATGTTGCATCCCGCAGCGACATATCGATGAGCAATTTCTTGGCCGATCTGCCGAAGCTGGCAGAAGCCTGCCGCCGTATCGCGGATCATGCTGCACAATATGGCATTACGACCAGTGTTGAAAACCACGGGTACTACATTCAGGCAAGCGACCGGGTGCAAGCGCTCGTTCATGCGGTTGACCGTCCGAACTTCCGGACGACGCTGGATATCGGCAACTTCATGTGCGCAGACGAAGAGTCTGTCGCCGCAACGATAAAGAACTTGCCGATCGCTTCGATGATGCATATCAAAGACTTCTACCTGCGTCCGGCGAACGAAAACCCGGGACGGGGCTGGTTTCGAACAATGGCGGGCAACTATTTGCGCGGAGCCATTGCAGGACAAGGCGACATCAACATGCGCGGAGTGCTGCGAGCAGTGAAGGAATCCGGTTACGACGGCTTTTTGTCCATCGAGTTCGAAGGTATGGAAGATTGCCGTCTCGGTTCTGAAATCGGATTGGAGAATGTTCGCCGCATCTGGGACGAAGTATAGGCTCCGGTGCAGGAAAAGGGCAGTTGCCACAAAGGCTGGCGGCCGGTGGTCGACGGGCATTGACTATAACGATACGGAGGTTGGAGTATAATGGCGATTCCAAATAAAATTGGCGTCATCGTCGACAGCTTTAAAGTCGGTGTACGCAAAGGCTTAGTAAAAGCAAAAGAAGTAGGAGCGGACGGCGTGCAAATTTATGCCGTTAGCGGCGAGATGGACCCGGATAATTTGTCCACGGCGCAGCGGAAAGAGTTGAAAGATTACATCAGCTCGCTCGGACTGGAAATTTCGGCGCTTGTCGGTGATTTGGCTGGACACGGCTTCCAAGACAAAAACGAAAATCCGTGGAAAATTGAAAAATCGAAACGGATTCTCGATCTGGCTGTTGAACTGGGCACCAACATCGTCACAACTCATATCGGAATCGTGCCGGATGATACAAATGGCGAAGTTTACCACTCAATGCAAAAAGCGTGCGAGGAACTGAGTAACTATGCAACCAGCCTGAACGCCTATTTCGCGATTGAGACAGGGCCGGAAACATCCGCCCATCTCAAAAGCTTCCTGGATACACTGAGCACGAACGGTCTGTCCGTCAACTTTGACCCGGCCAATATGGTCATGGTTACAGGAGACGACCCGGTTCAGGGCGTTCATAACTTAAAAGATTATATCGTTCATACCCATGCCAAGGACGGGATCCGTCTGCATCAAGTGGACCCGCGTATCATTTACGGTTCGCTCGGCTTCGAGCCGCTAAGCCATGAGAAACTGGCTGAAATGGCTACAGACGGCGAGTTTTTGCGCGAAGTGCCGCTTGGTGAAGGCAAAGTTGACTGGCCGGCATATATTCAGGCGCTGCAAGATATCGGCTACAAAGGCTATTTGACGATCGAGCGCGAAGTAGGCACAAATCCGGAAGCGGATATTGCCAAAGCAGTCCAGTTCCTGAAACAATTTAAATAATCGAGTTTATGCGTAGTCTGGCCATGTTTAAAAGAGCAGCCGGTATTAAGAAGTAAGCATAAAGTGAAGCAGTAGTAAGTATTAAACAGTAAGCATTGGGGAGGGACGTCTAGTGGGTTATGATAAATTTGTGGGCCCTTGGAATGTAGAGAGCCTGCAGCAGGCTCCGTCCGTGAAATGGGGCAGTACGATCGAGCATCCCGATTGTACCCTGAGCCAGATTAATTACTCAAGCGAGCCTTACAAAGGCAAAGTTGCCGAAGTGTTCGCGTATTATGCCGTTCCAAGAAGCGTATCCGCTCCATTTCCCGCTATCGTATTGGTGCATGGGGGAGGAGGAAAGGCATTTACCGAATGGGCTGAGCAATGGGCGAAACGAGGCTATGCGGCTATTGCCATGGATTTAACCGGCAGGGACAGCGGTGGCTCCCGAATGGAAGAAGGCGGACCGGACATGACCGAAGAGAATATGTTTCGCGGTATATCCGAGGATGCTTTAACGGAGATGTGGAACTATCATGCAGTTGCTGCAGTTATTAAAGCAGTGAGCTTCCTGTCGGTTCAATCGGATATCGATTCCAAAGCGATCGGGATGATGGGCGTTTCGTGGGGAGGATACGTAACCGAAATCGTAGCGGGTCTTGATTCACGGCTTGCTTATGCGATGCCCGTGTATGCTGCCGGCTATTATCAGGAAGGATCCTGCTGGCAGAGCATTCTGCGGGGAATGGACGAGGAGAAACGCCAGTTGTGGACCACGAACTTTGACGTGAAACAATATATCGGACAGTCGATGTTCCCCATGTTGTTGGCAACGGGCACAAATGATACGGCCTTCTATCTGGATTCCTGGCAGAAAACTTGTCGGTTAGTTAAAGGGGAGCAAACCCTCCGATTGATCGCGAATTGGGAGCATTGTCATGAAACGCCGTGGGCAACCCAAGAGTTTGGCATCTATGCCGACTCGATCGTTAAGAATGCAGAGCCTCTGCTGAGGGTAACCTCTTCAGGGAGATCGGATGTTGAAGCATGGACCATTTATTACGGTTCTCGTCCGGTCCATTCGGTAAATTTGCATTATACTTCGGATAGCGGCGAGTATACTTCGCGAAGCTGGCAATCTAGTTCAGCCCGATTGGACGAGGAAAACAAGAAAGTATCGGCCCGTCCTCCCGCTGACGCGACTGCATATTTCTTTACGATCGAAGACTCAAGCGGAAATGTCATTAGTTCGGATTTAACCATTAGCTGATCTGTCAGCGCAAAGAGCAAGTAGAGCAAATCCCGACACACACCGTCGGTTTTTTACTTTTGCTAGGCACTCGAGACGTTGTGTCTGACGTGGCTGCGAAGCTCGGTTTCAACAATGCGATTCCACATTTGCGAGGGTGGTGGAAGTATTTCGTATACGGGAATGAAACAGTGTATTTTTTTGTGCAGTTTGCCTCAATGCGATATAGGAACATCATTTCAAAATGTATTTCAGCTCACTAGCATTTCATTACTGTTCTCAGAATCATCAAAATATTCGGCCTAATGGTCATTCAGACACGAAAAATCCTTTACAATGGAATGGAAGGTAGTACCTGCCCATAATCCACCGAAAAGGATCTGCCATGGGCAGGGACCCCCTATTCGGATGGCCATTCGTTTATCCCCATGGATTTCGCCTTACTCAGCTCTGCGAAATCGCAGATCAATGGCATCACAGAGGGAATTGACAAACGTACCATCGGCTATAAGCGACGCGAAGAAGCGTTACCTCCGGCTCCTCAAGTGATTGCGTCCATGATCGAGCGTGCCATTGCTGCCGGTGTCTCAGCATCTTACGCCTTAATGGACAGCTGGTTTACTCATGCGCCGCTCATTAAGGAAATAGTAGGCCGCGGGTAGCATGTCATCGGTATGATTAAGAATGATAATAAGCGATACCTCGTGAACGGAAATCGGCTGTCCCTGAAGGAATTATATCTGGCGGCCCCGCGAGTAACAGGGAAGAACGCCAACATCCTTCGCTCGATCCGGATAGAATTGGCTCAACCGATCCTGCCGGGCTGGAACGAAGTGAAGGGAATGCATGGGACAGCGGGCGCGTGGAAGGAGCATGTTTGAAGGAGCACCTTTGTAAGGGCATACCCGGTATGAAGGTCCCCTTTTAACGGCTGCTCCATTTATGTGAATCGAAATGTAAATGAGCGCCCTTCGTATTATCTATGTTTCTGACAATTCCGAATTGGTCCTCCCTTCTCAACAAAATTGCCGTTCGAAAAGAGAAGTCCGGTAATCTGTTCGTTGAATTATTTTATTTTGATGGAGACCGGTATGCCGTACGAAAAGGCTTCTGCTTCTTTAGGCAGAGGCCTTTCGCTAGTAATTTATCTCTTGCAGCTGGCCGGCACCCGCCTCAATTAAGCTGATGTTCTTCATGTTAAAGATGTCAAGAAACTGTTTATCCGGCGTTTTGTCGGTCACGATGATAGAAATGCGGCTGAAATCGGAAATTGGGAACAACACTTTAATATTGTTAAATTTGCTGTGGTCCGCGAGGATAATTGCCTCTTTAGTCGATTCGATCATCACTTTGCGAATGGCCGCTTCGTCTGCCGTCAAATCTCGCAGTCCTTCAAAAATGATCCCTTTGGGCGAAATAAATGCTTTGGACGTCTTCAAATTGCTGATGAACGTTTCTCCGAGAGGACCGTTAAACGAGTCCGTGAACGAATTGTACGAGCCGGGGATAGCATATAGGTGTATGCCTGGAGTCAGCTTCAACAAATTGATAATTGGCAGGCAATTCGTAATGACCGTAATGTTGGCGTTCGGGCTCAGCTGCGAAGCCAATATGACAGAGGTATTGCTAGAATCCAGAAATAACGTATCGCCGGGGACAATTAGTTCGGCTGCCCGTTTGGCAATCGCGGTTTTGGCCTCAAGAAGAGGCGTATTCGGTAAAATTCTTTCCTCGTGGGACGAGTTGTCGATAATAACGGCGCCGCCATGCGACCGCTCGATCCCTCCTTGTTTGGCGAGAAACTCAAGATCGCTGCGGATCGTCACTTCAGATACTTGGAAGAGTTCTTTGAGTTCTGTTATTTTGACAGTTTTTTTGGCTGAAATATACGAATATATAGCCGAACGTCTTTCATGTGTTTTCATGGTTTTCCTCCAAACTATATCAAGAAAACGAAAGAAAATCGAAAGAGATTATCTTTTTTTTATAATTATAGCATAAGTAAATTAAAAACAACACGTCTGTTGAATCACTAAATGGTAGAAAAAGAGCCGCTGACTGTCGGTAAAACCCGTTTGCCATGGGCTCCTTATCATGGCAGTAACGAGAAAGTATCAAACTGCATGTGGCTCTTCGGGCCTAGACGGAGCAACGCTACTAGTCGTAGAATCCGTTGGTTCCCGACACGATAATGCATTTCGATGTAAGGGGGCATTTTTTTAAAAATTAATACATCTTGGTATTGCAACCAATTTACAATTTCATGTGTTTTTGTCCGACGACACAAACAAAGGTGCTTTGAGTTCCCCGTAAATTAGGTTTTTTCTGTGACAGTCTTATTTGCCGCATGAACTTTAGAGCACCTCGAAAGAATCTTGATTTAAGTTAATGATGTGAAAAAGGCAATAGGATGCCCGGGATTCGTTTTTCCGAAGCCATGTATATGAATATATCCGTACGCCAGTAGACTCCCGTACACTCCATAGCAATGTGGGTAACATCCTTGGACTCGAGCCATGTCAGTAATTCAAATAAGTCCCGAGTCATCGTCGGGTACTTCCGAATTTCGATCTAAGGTGCTTCATTCGTTTCTCATGTCATTACACAAACAACGATGTTTTCTTGATGGACATCCATGCCGGCACAACGGGGAATTGAAAATCTTGTCACTAACTTCATTCAAGATAATCTAGAACGAATCATGAAAGCCGAAATACAAAGCTTCTTGGATAGCGACGATTCATCACAGTCCAACAGCCGGAATGGTTATTACAAACGCTCCCTACACACCAAGTTCGGCCTCATCGAGGACCTTCAGGTTCCACGGGATCGTAGCGGCGAGTCTCAAACCCAAATGTATCAACCTTACCAGCGACGTGACGGTTGGTTGGAAGATGCGGTCATCCCAAACAATTTTACACCGTCAACATCTTGGGCATTTCTCCAGCAATAGCTGGGACTATTATGTTAGTAGTTAGGATTATTGATGCTTTATTTGATATTTGGTTGGGGGCCATGATTGATTAAGTAAAAACAAGATGAGGGAAGTTTAGACCACTTTACAGTATTGTATCTATACCTCTTGCTTCCGTATGACGTTTGTCGTGACGAATTCGGACTTTGGCTCCCGTACGATTCCGGAGAGCAATATCCTGCTCCGCTGTATACCGAAGCTTCCTTTCGGGCCGCTTTCCTGGACCCGAGAAAACCTCCGATTATCGCCATCAACACTACGGCGTTAAGTATGAAATGAAATGTTTTCTCTCAAATTCTTCTGTTTTCTTGGTACAATATAGTCATACATCGTAACTACTTAGGTCTACCTTCTCAAATTTGAGTATTAATTTGTCGGTCGAAAGGTAAGTGGGAAATTGTGGATAACACATTGTTCATCACTTACTCGTAGAGGCTGAATTTCATGAAATTTACAGAAGAAGAAGTCCTTACTATCAGCATAGGCGATCGTGAAATTGCTAAACGAACGTTGGAAGTGTTGTTGCGAGGACACCAAGTCATTACCGCTATGCTTGATCGGGCGATTGCCGCAGGACTATCCGCCTCTTACATATTAATGGATAGTTGGTTCACGCTATGACCGCACGCTTGGCTGCTTGTTTTATGATCTATGTGATGAAGTGAGTTCACTAGACTTGGCGATGCGTTACAACAAATGATTAAGTTAATCTATGCAATCGCCACAAAAGCAGGCAAGAAACTTGCCAAGCTAATTGAAAGTCAACTCCAGCTTTTGATTGCCGGTTTACCCAAGTACATCACAATATTCATTGGAGTGATAGTAATGAGGATCCGTTCTTTCGGTTATTTCCCTAAAACCTCAGATAAATCAGCCAAGCCAGAGGGCGGGGGCATCCATCCGTACTATGAGCTGCTGTATGTGTCCCGAGGGACGTTCAGTCTGGAGTGGCTAGGCGAACTGTATGTCTGTACGGGGCCCTCCGTATTCCTACTAACGCCGAACAGCCCACATCGTCTGGAGGTGTCATGCGGAATGATCGAATATTTCTATATGGAACTAGAGTTGGATAATACGAATACGTATCCTTCCCTACCACAGATCATTCAATGGAATTCGATGCAGGGCAGTGTGGACCACTCTTCCGGCTTGACTGCGCTTCTTTTCAGAAGCCTTGATTTACTGCGAGACACAGCCATCGAATTGGAGGAAATCCAGCACGGGCTTTTTGAAGAGATTACGGTGTTAGAGACAACCAAGATCCTATACCTTATTCAGGAGATCCTTGATCATGGCGCCAAGCGATTGAGCAGTCATCATAAAGAGGGACATGAGCCTTTAGTAGAGTCCCTACTGAAGTATTTGGAGACCAACTACAAAGAGAACATCACCTTGCAATCGCTATCTCTACTAGTCCATTTGAGCGAATCCTATTTGATCCGCATTTTCAAGTTGCACACAGGAATAACTCCGTTTCAATACCTAGAGAATCTGCGTATGGAGGCGGCAGTCAGTTACCTGCTGAATACCTCTTTCACAATTCAGAAAATTAGCCAATTAACTGGGTACAACAGCATTCACTATTTCAGTCGGCATTTTAAACAGAGATACAGCGTAAGCCCATCTCAGTGGCGGAACGAGCAAAGTGTTCGTTAAAAAATGAAGATTGTGTTTTCTCGTTTTCTCTTGAATGGATAGACTTCTGCAAGTTGCATATCTATATATAGTCAATGTTTCTAAATCATTATATTAATTAGTTACTGGAAGCGCCTCGATCCCTCGTGTTAAATACCATTCCACTGTTCATGGAAAATAGTTCTCCCGGTCACACCCATTGGTAATTCTTGACCTGGGTGACGATAAAGCACAGATCCTCTTTCTCGGGAAGTATACCGAATCCTATACACTTAGTGCTGTAAGCACGTCATTTCCGTCTGTCAGTTCAAGTGTGGAACAGTTCACTTGACCCTGCCATAAACATCAATTCACACGTTTAACCTTCATTCTTATTGTGCTTATGTCAGAAACGGACCTTCTCCCGGAGAGGCAGTGTAGCTCCCTCCATGCAGAAAAACTAAAAGGAGCCTTTAAGTAACATTATCGATTAATACCTTTGTCAATATATTGCAAATGGTTGGTTGTTTATAAAGTGAACTATGTTGTAGTATTTTTCGTATTATGCGATATAGTACAAAGACAAATTGGGTGGATCTTTATAAAATATATAGGTATAGCAAACGCTTTCGAATAATGCAGCGATAGTAACAGTTGGCTCTGGCAATTATACACTCGAGTATGACCTTGAAAAAGTAGCTGAATATACTCTTGGAAGTTAGCGAACATAATGTAACATTTTATGAGGAGAGATGGAAAATGGCCGATACGGTTAGAGACGAACTTTCGAAATATGCACGGAAAATCGTTGCCAAGGGACTCGTGGTAGGGCCAGGGGGAAACATCAGCGCCCGCTCGGGCGACACGATGTACATATCCCCAAGCGGTTTCGATCTGGCGGAAATCGATCTTAAGCAATGGTGCGCTGTTGATATCCCCAGCGGACAGGTAGAAGATGGCGCGCTGCGTCCTTCGTCGGAAGTTTTGATGCATCTAGATATCTATCGCACCAGGCTCGACATTCAGGCTGTCGTACACACTCACCCTGCCTATTGCATTGCGTTGGGTCTCATTTCCAAGGACCTGCCGATGATGTTTCCGGATCAGGCTGCACTTTTAGGGGAAATCCGATTTGTTGATTATGTATTACCTACGACACAACAATTGGCAGATTCCGTCGCAGCTGAAATCCAGCATGCTGATACGTTACTTCTAGGAAATCATGGCCTCGTGACCGCGGGCAAAAATCTACGCGAGGCCTATTACCGCACTGAAGTAGCAGAGGAAAGCGCAAAAGTATATTTACTGGCCAGCGCTGCGGGCAAGCCCAAATTGTTGACGAAACAAGAGATTGCGGAAATCCGCGGATTAGGTAGTGAAGCTTATCGAATTGCTTTGCTACAACAACAATCCTAAAAGGATATGAGACAATGTCGATACATGTATTGAGACTACTTGCCTTTGATTTCGGTGCGGGAAGCGGCAGAGCGATTGCTGGGGAGTTTGATGGAAATAGGATCCGATTGAAAGAAATCCATCGGTTCGCCAATGAACCGGTTTCTCTGCAGGGCCGTTTGAATTGGGATTTCTTGAGGTTATTTGCAGAGCTGCAGAAGGGGCTGTTGGCTTTTAAAAAACACTACGGCACGGAACCGGATTCCATAGGTGTCGATACTTGGGGGGTCGACTTCGGGATTATCGACGGAAACGGCATCTTGTTAGAGAACCCATACCACTATCGGGATTCACGTACTACAGCCGTGTTCAATGCGGTTATGAATGAGTTTTCCAGGAATGAGTTGTACCAGTCATCCGGCATACAACCCGCTCAAATTAATACGATGTTTCAGCTGCTTGCATGGAACAAAATCCGCTCCTACACGCTTCCAAATAATTCGAAGCTGCTCTTTATCCCGGACCTGTTCCATTATTATCTAACCGGCGTCCAATCGGCGGAATATTCTATTGCCAGTACTAGCGGATTGATTGAGCCTAACAGAAAAGAATGGAACCATGCACTCATGTCCAGATTATCTACTGACAGCTCGTTGTTTGCCCCAGTGATTATGCCTGGCACACGTATCGGGGCCTTGCAAACAGGAGTCCGAAACGAACTGCAGGTCGGCCCCATTCCAGTGACCGCTGTCGCCTGCCACGATACTGCTTCGGCGGTTGTCGCGGTTCCTGCCCACGGTAATTGCGTATTCATCAGCTGCGGCACTTGGTCAATTATGGGAGTGGAAACGAATCGGCCGATCATTACTGAACGGAGCGAAGCTTTGGGATTTAGTAATGAGGGAGGCGCCGGGGGGAAAATCAGATTGCTAAAAAATCTGATGGGGTTGTGGCTGCTTCAGGAATGCAGGAGGCAATGGGAGCTGGAGGGCAAATCATTCACTTGGCCGCAGCTGCAGGCGATGGCGGAACAAGTTACGGGAAACGAATGCTATATCGACCCGACAGATAGCCGTTTTCTTGCGCCGGGAGATATGCCAGAACGCATCCGCATTTACTGTAGACTGACCGGGCAGCGCATTCCTGGGACACATGCAGAAATCGTTCGTTGTATCCTCGAAAGCCTCGCTCTTGCTTACAAGCAGGTGCTTTTGGAATTAACAGAGCTAACGGGCTGGGAATTCTCACAGATTCATATGATAGGAGGCGGTATCCAGAATTCGCTGCTGTGTCGCTTGTCAGCAGACGCTACCGAGACCCAAATTGTGGCTGGTCCTATTGAAGCGACGGCTATCGGCAATTTGCTGATGCAAGCCGAAGGCATCAGGGCGCTGGAAGGCCTTTCGGAGATTCGGAATGTCGTACGCCTCTCGTTTCAGCCTGTTGTGTACGACCCGGGTTCCTCCCAGCTTTGGAAAACTAAATATAAGGAGTTCACCATGGTGGTGAATTCCGCATTTAATAACCGTTGAATATCCGGGTTTTAACCTGAAGACAGTTTATCAAGAGGATGAAGCCATAGTATAGTTCATTTGTACGATTCGGCGGAAAATATAGCGAGCATTATCGTGAGGTTTTTAGAAAAAAAGTGGAGAATGCTTCACGCATTTTTCAAATAAACGGAGGAATGTCTCTTGGCTAAATACTCAGTGATTTTATCTAATGTTGGGTCCTGTGCGGACCGATATGTACCACAAGGATACGATGATCCGTTCGAACTCTCGGAGTTGTTTGCAAGGGCTTCCTATATTCCCCAAGTGTCCGGAGTCGAGTTGGTCGGAACATGGCATGTGCAGGATAATAAGGTGAAGGAGCTGAAAAAATATCTGGATGAGTATCAGCTTCAGTTATCCTCCATCATCCCGGACCACTTTGGTCAAGCCAAATGGAAGTATGGCAGCTTCGCCTCTCGCGATCCGCATATTCGCCGCCAAGCCGTGGAACATGCCAAGGCGATGATGGATGTGGCCGCTGAACTGGGTGGGAACCTGATTAGCTTATGGCCAGGCCAGGATGGGTATGATTATGTCTTCCAAAACGATTATATCCAGGAACGAAATTATATTGAGGAGGGCATCCGCGAAGTATGCAATTACCGGAAAGACATCAAGGTAGGGCTGGAATATAAAATCAAGGAGCCCCGCACGCACAGCTACATCAGCACAGCGGCCATCACACTGCTGCTTATTCAGGAGATTGGGGCAGGTAACTGCGGAGTAACGATTGATTTTGGACATGCAATGAACGCTTATGAAAATCCTGCGGAGACGGTGGCTCTGCTGAAAAAGTATGGCGACAAGCTTTTCCATGTCCATATGAATGACAACTATCGGCATTGGGATGACGATATGATGGTCGGAAGCGTACACACTGTTGAAACACTGGAATTCTTTTACTGGTTAAAGCGTACGGGCTATAACGGATGGCTTTCGATCGACCAGTATCCTTATCGTGAAGATAGCCTGGAAGCTGTGCAGGAAGGCGTTAATGCTATGGAGGATTTTGTGGAATTGGTTGATCGTTTGCCTGCTGATGAAGTAGAGGCTCTGATCCAAAGCGGCAATACGGTTCAGACGAGAGCATTCTTACGGAAGCTGCTGCTTTCTTAAGCGCCGTTTGTGAGGAAAATGGGCAAAGGAGTTAAGTCACATGCAATGACTTAACTCCATTATTTGCCGAGCCAATGGAGTGCCGTAACCGTCTGGCGGTCGATCTTCGGCAGCGTGCGCAAGCCAAGGAACACGGCGACGATGCCGATCGGCTTCGTGATAAGCTGGTATCGCTCGAAGAACCGGATCTGGTTAAGCTAAGCAGCTGCCTGTTCCGGTTCAAATCGATCGTAGCTAAGATGAAAATAATAATAGCCGAGCGTTCCCGAGAAACGGCGACTGCTTCTTGCAGGCAGAGGCCGTTTTTTTTGCGTTCAGGCGAAAGATTGGCCAATAAAAAAAGCACCTTCTACAGCAGCACAGGTTGACCCCTCAATGGGTGTAACCGATATTGCTATATAAAATGCCGATAATGAATCTTGCGGCTTGAATGATCGTCTTCGCGCAAGTTGCTACGATTCCTGCAATTGGGCGGAATCCGTTGTGATCAAGCCGATTTGTTTTTTATTAAAAATGTCGAAAAACTGTTTTTCCGGTGTTCGGTCCGTAACGACTGCTGAAATACGGCCAAAATCGGAGATCTGGAACAATACCTCAAAATTGTTGAACTTGCTATGATCGGCGAGGATGATCGCTTCTTTCGTCGATTCGATCATGACTTTGCGAATGGCGGCTTCGTCCGCCGTAAGGTCCCGCAGCCCTTCGACAAGAATGCCTTTGGGCGAAATAAAAGCTTTTGACGTTTTCAACTGGCTGATGAACGTTTCCCCAAGCGGTCCGTTAAACGAGTTTGTGAGCGGATTATATAAACCCGGGATGGCATACAGCCTGATGCCCGGAGCGAGCTTCAGCAAATTGATAATCTGCAGCGAATTCGTAATGACCGAAATGTTCGAATCCGGGCCAAGCTGGGAAGCCAATACGACCGAGGTTGCGCTCGAATCCAGAAATAACGTGTCGCCGGGAACGATTAGTTCGGCGGCTTTTTTGGCAATCGCGATTTTGGCGTCAAGCAGCGGCGTATGCGGCAAAATGCCTTCTACCGGAGTCGAGTTGTCGATAAAAGTGGCGCCTCCGTGTGACCGTTCGACTCTGCCTTTGCTGACCAGAAAATCAAGGTCGCTGCGGATCGTGACTTCGGAAACATGAAAAACTTCTTTCAATTCCGATATTTTGACGTTTTTTTTGACGGAAATATACTGGAAAATCTCCTGTCGTCTCAGGAATGTCTTCATTCAAATCCCCCATTGATATGGAATAAGCCTCGGAAAACCAGCTAATCGCTTAAAACGAAAGAAAAACGAAAGCGAAGTTGTTTTTCACATTCTAACATATTGGTTTCGAAAAACAAATATAAAAGAAAACAAAACATAAAATAAATTTAAACAAAGAAAATATTTTTGTTTATGACGAAAATTATGTTTACTAATTCCGATAATTTTGATATTATCCAAGTAAAGATCTCCTGATTGTCTTTCGAAAGAAAGTAATTGCTTCCGTTGTCTTCGGAAAACGTAAGTTATAATCGAAAAGAGGTGATTGCATGGGGTCATAGACGATTATTCGCAGACGATCGCGGAACAATTGAATCGAATGTACGCTTCGCAGCGACAGGCGATGGAACAAACGGCGAAGCTGCTTGCCGATACGATCGAGCGGAGCGGATCGTTGTTTATTTTCGGGTGCTCGCATTCGAGCATAATGGCCCAGGAGTTGTTCTATCGGGCGGGGGGATTCGCGCTGATCAATCCGATATTTGCCCCGGGGCTTACGCTCGAAACGCCTCCGGTCACGCGAACGACGAAATTTGAAAGGGTTTCCGGCATTGCGGAAGCGGTGCTCAGCGAATCGCCGATTAAGCCCGGGGACGTTTTGATTTTATGTTCGATATCCGGGCGCAACATTGTGCCGATCGAAATGGCCCAATATGCCAGAGATCATGGCGTTCACATCGTGGCGGTCACGAGCGTCGATTATGCCAATACGGTGGACAGCCGGCATCCGAGCGGCCGCAAGCTGCATGAGCTGGCCGACATCGTGCTCGACTGCTGCGCGGTGCCTGGAGACGCGGTGATTGAGATTGAAGGTCTACCCGTCAAGACCGCTGCGACATCGACGATAACCAGTATCGCGATGCTCCATCCCGTGATGGCCAGAACCATCGAGCTTTTGATCCACAGAGGACATGCGGCGCCGGTTTTTGTGAGCGCCAATGTCGATCACGGAGATGCGCATAATGAAAGATTGCTGCAATCATACCGGAACCAGATTCATTATTTGTGAGAAAAGAGGGTTGATGAAGAACATGTTAGCCAATGAAATTTTAGCCGAGTACCGCCAATTGATCCTTACCATCGAGCAAAACCAACTCGCGGTCATTGACAAGGTTGCTGCCGTAACGGCAGATTCAATCGCGGCAGGAGGCTCTCTGTATATTCATGATCGGGGCCATTTGCTGAATTACGAGCTGTTCCATCGTTCCGGAGGATTGGCGCTGCTGAAAACGCTTCCGCTATCCGCATCAACCGGCGAAGGGGTGCAAGGCGAGCTCGGCGCGGCGGAACAAACGGTGTCCCAATCTTCCTTGCGGGAAGGTGACATATTGATTCTCGGCTCCGTCTCTGGACGTGCCGCATCCGTCGTGGAGCTTGCGATGCAAGCGAGAAAACGCGGTGTCGTCACGGTTGCGCTTACGGCAATGGACTATACGTCGCAGACGCCGTCCCTGCATCCGAGCGGCAAACGGTTGTTCGAAGCATGCGACTACATATTGGACATCATGACGCTAAAAGGCGATGCAGCTCTTTCGGTGGAAGGAATGGAGGAGAAAATATTGCCGACCTCCGGTATCACCTCCGCTGTCGTCGGTTGGTGCTTTATCGCCCAGCTCATCGAACATATGCTGCGCAAAGGCCTTGTCCCGTCGGTGTTTCGGAGCGTCAGCATGCCGAACGGCGAAGCGCAGATCGAAGCAACGAAAGCGCGGTTTCAAGAGCTTGGCTACTGATTGGGGGGATCCGCGTGACGCGAATCATCTTGAGTATCGAAAGCGGCGGCAGCAAAACGTTATGCCTGCTGCAATCGTCCGAGGGCGAGCTGCTCGGGTGGGGTCTTGGCGGACCGACGCATCATTTGTCCTCGGAGGCGGCTGTATGTTCCATCCAACAATCGATCGAGATGGCGATGGAGAGCTCGGGCGTCGCAAGCACGCAAGTTTCCCTCGTTTGTTCCTCTCAGCTTGGTCATTTCGATGCTCTCCGCACGGCGCTCGGGAGGAATGGGCTTAAAGAGGAGTTTGTGTTTGTCGACGAGCCGACGGCCGTGTTGTACGGAGCGTTATGCAGCGATTGGGGCGTTGTCGCTTTGAGCGGCACCGGCTCGTTCGTGTATGGCAGGAATCGGGCGGGCGCAAGGCTGCTCATCGGCGGTTTGGGGGATTTGCTTGGCGATGATGGAAGCGGTTACGAAATAGGAAAGGAAGGATTACGAGCAGCGCTCCGTTATTTGGAAGGCTGGGGAGAGCCCACGCTGCTGGCCGATGAGATTTGCAAGGAATGGAACATCACCGAATTTATTTCGGCCGTAATTTTTTTGAATCCGGTCAGCCGAACGATTGCGAAGAACGTATTTCAGTCATTGCCCGACAACTACCGGCATTTGATCGCGAGGCTAAGCCGTGTCGTCGCAAGGTGCGCCTATCAAGGGGATGCCATCTCCCGAGCGATCATTCAACAAGCGGGGCAGAAGCTGGCCCGTCAAGTCGTTGCGGTATGCGAACGGATCGACATGGGCGATGCCACGATTCCGATCGGATATGCCGGCGGCTGCTGGCGGATCGGCGAGATGCTAACTGAAGCGTTTCAAGAGACGCTGCGCTCCGGGATGACCAAGTCCTACCAGGTCGTACCGCAAATGCTTGAACCGGCGTTTGGCGTTTATTTGGCTGCATTGAGCCATATCAACGAACCATGGAGCGTTACTTTGCTTGAGCGTTTGGAGCAGGACAATGAATATGTTAAGAAAGCAATATCCATGTAAGACGAACATTTGGCTATTTCATGCTGGAGGCTCCTGAATTATGGGAAATATTAAATTTCATCATGTGTTTAAATATTACAAAGGTGAACCGAACCCTTCAGTGAATGACTTCCACCTTGACGTGGCCGACGGCGAATTTCTCGTGCTGGTTGGACCTTCCGGCTGCGGCAAATCGACGACGCTGCGGATGCTCGCCGGGCTTGAAGAAGTGTCGGGAGGAGACATTTACATCGGCGGCAAGTTCAGCAATTTCATATCGCCGAAAGACAGGGATATCGCGATGGTATTCCAAAATTACGCCCTCTACCCGAACTTGTCTGTTTATGACAATATGGCGCTTGGCTTGCAGCTGCGCAAAGCAGCCAAACACGAGGTGGAGCTGCGCGTGAATCGGGCGGCGAAAATGCTTGAAATTTCGCATCTGCTCGGCAAAAAGCCGAATCAGTTGTCCGGAGGACAAAAGCAGCGGGTTGCCTTGGGAAGGGCGCTTGTGCGCGAGCCGCAAGCTTTCCTGATGGACGAACCGTTGTCCAATCTGGATGCAAAGCTGCGAGCCCAGACGCGAGCGGAAATTATTAAGATACATAGTCAGCTCCAAACAACGTTCGTGTACGTCACCCACGATCAGACGGAAGCGATGACGATGGGGACGCGGATTGTCGTCATGAAGGACGGCCTCATTCAGCAGGTGGCTCCTCCGCAGCAGTTGTACGACGAACCTTACAACATGTTCGTGGCCGGATTTATCGGAACGCCGCAGATGAATTTCCTGAACGGCGCGATCGTGCAACAAGAGGGCGCCTTCTATTTCGAGACGAGGCGGCTCAAGCTGCGAATTCCGGAGGCGTATAACCGTTATTTCAAATCAGCGGGAACGAACCTGCGGCATGTGGTACTCGGCATACGTCCCGAGCATGTCGTTTGCGAACCGGATACAGTCGGGATCGAAGCGTATGCCGGGTGGCGTTTTATTGTTGCCGTGGAGATGAAGGAACAGATGGGCTCGGATACATTTGTTTACGGGAGAGCCGGCGAAGATACGCTGATTGCCCGGGCCGACGCGCATACGCCGGTGAGGGCGGGGGATTCGCTACAGCTCGCGCTGCGTATGGATAAGGCGCATTTTTTTGATCAGGAAAGCGGCGTTTCGTTATGTTACGCGGAGAGTCGGCCATGAAGCGGCGGTTCAAGCGAAGAACCGTTATCGGCATCGTATGGGGCGTCATCTTGTTGGGCGCCGTTGCGTTATGGTCGGCACGCGATATGCTGAACGAATCGGTCACGATTCCGGTGCTTGATGCAAGCGCTATCAATTTATCTTCGGCAGACGCGGAAGCTTCCGGCGGAGAATCGTTGTCATACGTTCAGTGGCAGCGCAGCGAAACGTTTCAGGCGTTGGGGCGAAGCTCGAATGGGGGCAGCCGCATCGCCATGACAGCGGCCGAACCGGCGGCAGTTTCCGAGGATGCCGGAATCGGCTTTCGCAAGGACGAGGAAATCGGCGCTGCGGTAGCCGACTGGCACGAAGCGAAAGGCTGGCTGGAGTGGCACATCGACGTGCCGCAGGACGGACTGTACGAGCTTGCCGTGGAATATGCCCCGCTCAAAGGCAGCTTCGCATCCATCATACGCGGACTTCAGATTGACGGGAAATACCCGTTCAAGGAAGCGGAGCATCTTACGCTCGACCGGGCCTGGAGGGACAGCAAAACGCCGTATGACAAAAACCAGCTCGGCAACGAAATCCGCCCGGTCCAGGAAGAGCTCGGCGGATGGAGGACAGCGGCGCTGACGGACTATGGCGTATCGTCCGAGCCTTTGCTATGGCCGCTGACGAAAGGGCCGCATACGATCCGGATGACGGGCGGCCGGGAGCCGCTCGCCTTGAATACGCTGACGTTTACGGCGCCGGAGCCGATTCCGGCTTATGTGCGGTACGCTAAGCTGCACGAGACGGATTCGGCCAAGTCCGCGCCAAGCTGGTTCGGACAGTTCGAGGCGGAGCATTACGCGCGCAAATCGGCGATCGGCGTCCAGACGCAAAGCGTAGCCGAACCGTATATGTCGCCCGACCCGAAAGGCCGTCTCATCTATAACGCGCTTGGCGGCGACCGCTGGCTGAACGCGGGCGAGTGGGTCGAATGGGAGTTCGAGGTTCCAGCAACCGGCATGTACGCCATCGACCTGAAATATTTGCAAGGCTACAACGGCAAATCGAATGCGTATCGTACCGTCATGATCGACGGCAAGGTGCCGTTTAGCGAAATGCTCCATTATACGCTGCAGGCGAACACCGGCATGGAGATTCGTACGATCGCCGACGACAGCGGACAGCCGTATCGCTTTTATTTGACGGCGGGCGCGCACAAGCTGAGGCTCATTGCCGATGCCAGCCCGGTGAAGCCTGCGGTCATCGCGCTAAAGGAGAAGCTGAAGGAGCTGGCGGCGATCGACCGGAATATCCGCGTTATTACGGGCAATTACGGGATGGGCAGTTCCATGAACCTCGATACGGGGCGCACATGGGATCTGAGAGCGTATGACCCCGACATCGAGCGGAAGCTGGAGCGCATTGTCGGCGAGCTTACGACGATCCGCGATTATGTGGACGGCTTGAACGGCTACGTCACCGATCCGACGACGGCGATCAGCGCTGCGGCAGGCAATCTCGAAGAACTGCTGGACGACGTCAACGATATACCGAACCGGGTGCAGGTGTTCGCGGACATTCAATCGAGCCTAGGCACCTGGATGAAGCAAATGGAAAGCCAGGCCGTGCAGCTTGATTACATCGTCGTCCGGACGCCGGAAACCGATCCCGGTTTGAAAGAGCCGGGCGTATGGGACCGCATCCGCTACAGCACGGTCAACTTTGCCCGCACGTTTTTTCAGTCGTACGACTTGAAGGACCTGAACGAGGATGATGCGATCACGGTATGGGTGCAGCGGGGAAGAGACTATGTCGACTTGCTGCAGAAGATGATTGAACAGGATTTCACGCCGCAAACGGGCATTAAGGTGAACGTCAATCTGATGCCAAGCCCGAACGTGCTGATGCTCGGGCATGCGGCAGGCGATCAGCCGGACGTCGCGCTTGGCGTCGGCATGGAAATGCCGGTTGACTTCGCGATGAGGGGAGCATCGGCCGATTTGAGCGGGTTGCCGGGTTTTGCCGATGTACAGAAGAGATTCAACCCGGGCGTGCTCCGTTCCTACCAATATAACGGCGGCACGTATGCGCTGCCGGAGACGCAGTCGTTCGCGGCGATGTTCTACCGGACCGACGTCTTGCAGCAGCTCGGATTAACGCCGCCGGATACGTGGGAGGACGTGTACCGGATGCTGCCGACGCTGCAGGAAAACGGGATGACCTTCTATTATCCGACCAAAGAGTTCGTCATGCCGTTTTACCAGCACGATGCGGAGTTTTATTCGCCGGACGGCATGGAGGCGAACTTGAAAGATGCGCCGTCCATCGCTGCATTCAAGCAATGGACCGACTTGTTCAACAAGCAGGATTTGCCGAAAGACGTGCCGGCATTCTTCAACCATTTCCGGTTCGGGGATATCCCGATCGGCATCGGCGATTTCAGCACCTATGTCCAGCTGCAAGTCGCAGCGCCGGAAATCGCCGGCCGGTGGAGGATGGCGCCGCTGCCGGGAATGAAGCAGGCAGATGGCCAAGTCGCCCGCTGGTCGTCGCAGGGGTCTTCGGCTGCGATGATGATGAAGAACAGCGCGAAGCAGGAGCAAGCATGGAAATTCCTGCAGTGGTGGACCTCGACCGAGGTGCAGAGCCGCTATGCGAGCGACATCGAATCGTTCGCGGGCCTTGAATACCGCTGGAACACCGCGAACGTCGAGGCGATGAAGCTGCTCCCGTGGCCGGCCGAAGATTTGGCCGTGGTGACCGAGCAGGCGCGCTGGGCGAAAAATCCGCCCTACGTGCCGGGATATTATTTCCTCGGCCGGGAAATGGATTTCGCCTGGAACAATGCGGTCATCGGCCATATGCCGCCGCGGGAGGCGCTGGAGAAGTCGGCAAGCTCGCTGCAGCGGGAAATGGCGCGCAAGCAGATGGAGTTCGGCCTTACGCCGGGCACTGATTTGCACGTGCCGCAGCACGATAAGCCATACGAAGGGAGTGAGCGATGATGCGGTCGAGAACGCAGCTCAGTAGTGGAAAGCAAGCGGAGCCGGGAGCGGTCGTCGCCATTCCGCAGCCGGCGGGGGAATCGCCGGCATCCCGTTTCGCGCGAAGGCTGCGGCGGTTTATGAGCGAATGCTGGCGCGACCGGATGTCCTACCTCTTTTTGGCGCCGTTCCTGCTTTGTTTCGCCTGTTTTATTCTGATTCCCGTCGTGATGGCTGCGCTGCTCAGCGTAACTTCCTTTAACGGCTTCGAGTTCCCGCGGTTTGTCGGGGTGAGCAATTTTATCAATTTGGTAACGCAGGATCTTGTATTCATGAAATATACGCTGCCGAATACGTTTACGTTTGCCGTCATCGTTGGCCCCGGCGGTTATATCCTATCGTTCATTTTCGCCTGGCTCATTCATCAGCTGCCGAAAGGCATCCGCGATTATTTCACGCTTGCGCTATATGCGCCTTCGATGGCTGGAGGGGTGGCCTTGTCCGTCATCTGGATCGCCACGTTCAGCGGGGACCGGGTCGGCTATTTGAACAATATGTTGCTGAAGTGGGGCTTCATCGAATCGCCGCAGGTATGGCTGCAGGATCCGAAATATTTGATGACGATCATGATTATCGTCACCTTGTGGACCAGCATGGGGGTCGGATTCCTGGCCATGCTCGGCGGCTTGCAGACGGTTAATACCGAGCTGTACGAAGCCGGGCGGATCGACGGCATCAAAAACCGGCTGCAGGAAGTGTACTACATCACCGTTCCGTCGATGAAACCGCAAATGCTGTTCAGCGCCGTTATGGCGATCGTCGGCACGCTGAAGGCGGGAGCGATCTCGACGCAGCTGACCGGTTCGCCGATTTCCCCGAGCTATTCGGGGCATCTGATCACGAACCATATCGACGATTACGCTTTTTTGCGCTACGAGTGGGGTTATGCTTCGGCCGTATCCGTCGTGCTGCTGCTCATCTCGTATTTCATCATGCGTTTCTGCTACAGATTGTTTGCCGCCAAAGAGGGGGAATGAACGATGGCAAACACCGCATCGGGAACGATAGATCCGCAGGCGGCACGATCTTTTCGCCCGGATCGTACTTTATCCAGGCTGTGGAAGCGGGGCAAGCGCGTTTCCGTATTCCAGACGCTGCTGGTTTTGTTTCTAACCGCCCTAGGATTGTTTATGCTGCTGCCGATCGTGTTCTTGTTCAACAACGCTTTTAAGCCGCTTAACGAATTGTTTTTGTTCCCGCCGACGATTTGGGTGAAGGAGCCGACCATGCGCAACTTCGAGCAGCTGTTCCTTCATTCCGCAGCGGGCGTCGTCCCGTTTACGCGGTACTTGTTCAATAGCGTCATCGTTGTTTCGCTTTCGCTAATCAGCGTCATTCTGGCGAGCACGATGGCCGGCTACGTCTTATCCAAGCATCGGTTTCACTTCAAAGCGCTCATCATGTCGCTCATTATGCTGTCGCTTATGTTCGCGCCGGAGACGGTGTCGATCCCGCGATATTTGATGGTCAGCGGACTTGGCTTGACCAACACCTATTTTGCACACGTGCTACCGTTTATCGCTTCGCCGGTGGCCGTGTTTCTGATGAAGCAATTCATCGATCAAATTCCGGATGCGCTCATGGAGGCGGCGAAGCTGGACGGGGCAAGCGACATGTACATTTTTACCCGGATCGTCATTCCGCTGACGGCGCCGGCGGTCGCAACGATCTCCATCATTACGTTCCAGGCGGTTTACTTGGACGGGGAGGGCTCCACGCTGTACACGCAAAAAGAAACGATGAAGACGCTTGCCTTTTATGTCACAAGCTTGACGGCCAACTTGCAGAACAGCGTCGCCGGACAAAGCATCGCGGCCGCTTGCGCGCTGCTGATGTTTATCCCGAACCTGATCATGTTCCTGCTGTTCCAGCGGAAGATGATCCAGACAATGCTGCATTCGGGCGTGAAATAACGTGGGGGGAAAAAGGATGAGGATGAACGATCAAGCGATACGCCTGTTCCCCAAAGCTTTGCTGCTGCTCTCCCTTATATGTCTTCTGTTTCCGAGTACGGCCTCTGCCAAACTGCCGTACCAAACCTGGTTTATCGACGAAGTATCCGGTCAGATGATTCAGACGCAGCCGCTTTACGTGCCGGACGGCATCATCGGTTGGCAGCAGCTTGAGATCCCGCTCTCGGAGCCAAGCGATTTGTTCATGACGGGAGATAATCGCGTTTATGTCGCCGATACGGGCAACAGCAGAATCGTCGAGCTGGACGGCAAAGGGAAGTTTGTCCGGTCGATCGGTGACGCAGACGGGGACGGCAAGCTGAACCGGCCGCAAGGCGTGTTCGTGGCGAAGGACGGCCGCATTTACGTTGCCGATTCGGACAACAATCGGGTCGCCGTATTCGCCGCGAACGGCCGGTTCGAACGCGCCTTCGCCAAGCCGGAGTCGCCGCTGCTGCCGAAGGATTACTTTTTTGTGCCAAGCAAAATCGTCGTGGACGACCGCGGGGTCATGTATCTTGTCGTGAAGGATTCGTACCAAGGGCTGCTCCGGCTTACCTCGGACGGCAAGTTCGGCGGCTTTTTCGGGGCGAATAAAACGGAGCTTTCGTGGCTCGATCGGTTCAAGCGGATGCTGCTGAACAAAGAACAGATGGACAAGGAAGTCGCGAGACGGCCAGGAGCCATCGAAAACGTAACGCTCGCCGGGGACGGCTTTCTTGTGACGGCCAACACTGGCGTAACTAGCGGTCAATTGAAGAAGTTGAACGCCGGCGGCAGGGATGCGTTCGAGAATAAACGTTTTTTTGAATCCCAGCTATCCGATGCGGCGGTCGACGTGAACAGTTTCTTATACGGCATCAACCGTGAATTCGGAGAAATCTCGATATACAATCCGTTCGGCGACGTGCTTTATTATTTCGGCGACAAGGACGCCGCTTCCCGCCAGTCGGGCGTGTTCACCTATCCGACGAGCATTGCGGTCGGCAGCGACAACAGGCTGTGGGTGACGGACAGCGCAGCGAATACGATCCAAGTATTCAAGCGGACCCCTTTCGGCGATTCGTTCCTGACGGCAACGAAGCTGTATTATGAAGGCCGGTACGCGGAGAGCAAGCCGTATTGGGACAAAGTCATCCAGGACAACGGCATGATGAATTTATCCTTCGACGGGCTTGGCAAAATCGCGCTGCACGAAAAACAATACGAATCGGCGATGGCTCATTTTGAAGACGCTTATGATGCCAAAGGATATTCCGAGGCGTTCTGGAGCGTGAGGTATGAATGGATCCAGCGTTATTTCCTGATCGCTGCGGCAGGATTGATTCTGGGCGGATGGGCGGCAATTTGGCTCTCCCGCAGAGCGTTGGCTTCTGCGCGGGGCCGAGTCTGGCCGCCGGCGGCTGCCAGGCTTGGGAAGGAAGCCGCGGACGGAATTTATTTGATATTCCATCCTTATGAAGGGTTCTATCGGCTAAAGGAACGGAAAATATCGTGGACGATGTTGGCCCTGATCGTGGTGCTTGCTGCAGGAACGAAGCTCGTTTCGATTTACGGCATGGGCTTTATATTCCATCCTTACGATCTGAGCAAGGTGAACGTGGGGCTATCGCTTGCGATGCTGTTCGCGCCATGGATCACTTGGATCGTCGCCAACTATTTGGTAAGCGCCGTGAAGGGCGGCGAAGGGCGCTTCCGCGAAGTGCTGCAGGCAAGCGCCTACGCGCTGATTCCGTATATCGTGCTGACGGTGCCGGCCATTCTCATTTCGCGGATCGTCGTGGCCGAGGAACGGATCGTCGTCGACTCTATCGACAAACTGGCCTGGATATGGCTTGCGGTACTCTTCTTCGTCATGACCCAAGTGATCCACAATTTCGATTTCCTGGAAACCGTCAAAAACGTGCTCATTACGCTGTTCACGATTGCGGTCATTTGGATTTTCCTCATCATCATTTCGGGGCTGGGCTACAACCTGCTCGACTTCTTGCAACAGATTTACCGGGAGGTGACCTTTAGTGGCTAAAGCGGGGACGCCGCATGAACCGATGCGGCCGCAGAGCAATAACGGCACTAGGAGGCTTTGGCCGACAACCCGGCGAGGATGGACTTGGCTATTGGCCGTGGCGGTTTGTGCCATAGTACTCGTAGTTTATATTCTGGTTGCCGTCACCCGCAAACCGCTGCCGACGCTTGCGGAGATGGGGATCCAGGTGCCGGAGCGTGCCGCAATGTCGGTATATTCGGATACGCCATGGAATCCGGGACCCATAGATGGGTCCGGTTTCGCCGTGGCGGCCGAGAATGGCGACTATATGCTGCTGGTTGAGCCGGGTACCGGACAAATTGCCGTGAAGGAACGGCAAAGCGGCTACGTATGGCGCAGCAATCCGCCTGCCTCGAAGCTGGAAAGCGATATCGCGAAGGGTCAGCAACTCACCAATTTGCAGTCGCCGTTCGTGCTGGAATATGTCGTTGCCGGCAAAACGCAGCGCAGCCTGACAAACGCTTTGGAGCCCAAACCTAATATCGGTTTCATGAAAACGAAGCAAGGCATCCAGGTGACGTATGATTATCCGGAACTCGGGTTGTCGCTGGCGCTTCAATATGAGCTGACCAAGGACGGATTGGAAGTATCGGTTCCGTCGGCCGGCATGAAGGAGACAAGCGACAATCTGATCCTGTCTTTGCTCGTCCTGCCTTATTTCGGCGCGGTGTCAGGTGCGGAGGAGGAAGGGTACTTGTTTGTGCCGGACGGGCCGGGAGGATTGATTTATTACGATCGCCCCCGTCCCGCATTAAACAATAAGTATAATTTTACGATTTACGACGAAGACCCTGCCAATCTGCAGGAACGTCAGGTGTCTCGCGAGTCGATTGCCTACCCGGTATTCGGGCTGAAGCGCGGCGATCGGGCTTATGCGGCAATCGTCGAGGAAGGCAAGTTCACTGCGCGCGTTCAAGCGGTCATGGGCGGGCTGCAATCATCGTATCACTCGCTTGGGGCCTTGTTCCAATATCGTGAAGAATACCACCGGAAAGTCGGCAAGCTGGCGCCGCCGGTCCCGACGATCCAAAAAGACCGGGTGAAGGAAGACCGCCGCGTCGAATACCGCCTGCTCCAAGGGGCCGCGGCTGATTATAGTGGTATGGCCGCGGCGTACCGGAATTATTTGCTGGCAAGCGGCCGGCTTGGCGAGGCGCTACCCGAGCGGGACCATGTGCCGCTCGTCCTGTCGCTTGTCGGCGGGGCGACACAAACAAGTTCCAGCGGCGACAGATACGTTGCGGCAACGACGTTCGAGCAAGGCGAACGCATCGTCGAAGAGCTGGCAACCGCCGGCGTCGCGGATATGCGCGTCCTGTTCCGCGGCTGGCAGGACGGCGGCTTCCGCAATTCCGACCGCCGCTTCCCTGTAGCGTCGCCTCTTGGCGGGGCCGAAGGAGCCGAGCGATTCGCGGCGTCGCTGCATAAGCGCGGCATCCCGCTGCTGTTCGACGATTACGCCGCATGGATGGACATCGACCATGCCGATGCCGCGATCAAATCGGACGGCATTCGCGGCATCGATACGATTTTGTATCGCGACCGCAAGGGAGAGAACTTCTTGTTCAAGCCGGATACGGCGGTCCGGTCGGCGAAACAAACGATCGACCGATTGGCCGCGCTAGGCGTCGACGGCATCTTCTATGACGCGCTCGGCCGCACCGTATTCAGCGATTACAACGTATCGCAGCCCGTATCGCGCGAGCGGACCTCGCAGCTGTACGCGGAGCTGCTCGCCTATGCGAAGAAGCGGCTCGGCTCGTCCGCAACCGATCGAGGCAACGATTATGCGCTACGCGGCAGCGATTTGCTGACCCGCTTCCCGCTCGAATCGAGCTACGATGTCTTGATCGACGAAACGGTGCCGTTTTATCCGATGGCCGTCCACGGCTCGTTGTTGTATACGGGAGTCGAAGGCAATCTTCGCGATGAATACGACAAGCAGCTGCTGAAGTCGATCGAATACGGGGCGGTACCCTATTTTATGCTGACGTACGGGCGCAGCCGCGAGCTTCTCGGGACGGATTACGCGACGCTGTTCAGCGGCGAATTCGCGGTTTGGAAAGAGCGAGTCATCGCGGAATACAAAGCATTCGACCGATTGGCCGGCGTAATGAACAAGCGGATGATCAACCACAAGAAGGCGGCGGAGGACGTGTTCGTCACTACGTATGAGGACGGCACCCAAGTTACGGTCGATTACAAGGCGAACCGATTTGACGTGAAGAAGGGAGGAGCGACGCCATGAGCCAAAGGATGAAGAGCAAGTCGGGGCAGCTGCAGACGGCTGATGGCATAGGGGGCGAAGGGCATAAGGCTGTCAGCCCGGATGCCGGTGATAGCGGGCTTTCCCCATTAACCGAGCGTCAGCGTCGCGCCGGCGCCTTCCGCTACCGCTGGCGGGAATACCGCACAGGGTACATCTTCATGCTGCCGTGGGCGATCGGATTTTTGGTTTTCGTTGCCGCCCCGCTCTGCTGGTCTATATTCAACAGTTTCAACAAGGTTAGAATTACGCCGCAGGGGTTCAAATACGAGTGGATCGGCTTGGACAATTACCGCAAGGCGCTGTTTGAGGACAATGTATATCCGATTACGATGATCACCTATTTGCAAGAGATGATACTAATCATCCCGCTCATTCTCATTTTCTCGTTTCTCGTATCGCTTATGCTGAATCAGAAGTTTCCCGGACGCACATTCGTGCGGGCGATCTTCTTCCTTCCGGTTATCTTCGCGACCGGGCAAGTGCTGACCGAGCTGTTCGTGCAGGGCGCCGGCAAGCTGCCCTTTATCGAACAGTACAACCTGGAAGGCATCGTGCGCGAATACGTCAGTCAACGGATTGCCGATTCGGTGCTCAGCGTACTGAGCAAGACGATTATTATTTTATGGTACTCTGGCGTGCAAATCTTAATTTTTATTGCCGGCTTCCAGACGATTCCGAAAACGGTGTACGAAGCGATTCGCATTGACGGCGCGTCGCCGTGGGAAAGCTTCTGGAAAATTACGCTGCCCGGCATGGTTCCGTTCATCGGCTTGAATGCGGTGTTTACGATCGTCGACCTGTTTACGTTCCCGTTTAATCCGGTTATGGATTTCGTGAAACAGAATATGTTCAACCCGCAGACAGGCTACGGTTATGCCAGCGCATTGGCCTGGTTGTATTTCGCCGTGATCTTCGTGCTGCTGGCGATTGTGCTTGGATGGACGTACCGCACCGCGGTCAAGAGGGGGGCGACACAATGAAACAGACGGCAAAAACGGAAAAAGCAATCGTCCAGCTCACAAGGGAAGCTGGTCAAATATGGCACAGCCGGGGTATGCAGCATTTCAAGCGACGCATCCTCGGCCAATACGTCAGCGACGGCTGGCTTTTCCGAATCGCGCTTTTTTTTATACTCGCGGTCATCGCCTATTTGTACTTGCAGCCACTGCTGTACATGATGACGACAATGGTGAAATCGGTCAGCGACTTGATCGATCCGGCCATCAAATGGATTCCACGAGAGCTCAACTGGAAAAACCTGATGGACGCATGGCGGGGACTCCATTATCCGAAGGCGTTCGGCATTACGTTTGGCATTTCGTTGACATGCTCGGTGCTGCAGGTCGTCTCGTGCGCCATTACCGGCTATGCCCTTGCCAGATTGAAATTTCCCGGCAAGAATGTGGCGTTCATACTGGTCATTGTGACGTTTCTCGTGCCGCCGCAAATTACGATCATTCCGCTGTATGCGATTTTCGGGAAGCTGGGCTGGATCAATACGCCGCTTGTGTTCATCGTGCCTTCGTTGTTTGCGCAAGGGCTGCGCGGGGCATTGTTCATTATTATTTTCCGCCAATTTTTCCTGACGCAGCCGAAAGCGCTGGAGGAAGCGGCCAAGATGGACGGGGCTTCCGCATACCGGCTGTTCTTCCGCATCATGCTGCCGCTGGCAAAGCCGGCAATTGTCGTCGTATTTCTATTTTCCTTTATATGGTACTGGAACATGTATTACGAGCCGTCGATGTTTCTGAACAAGGAACTTTTCCCTTTGTCCATAAGGCTGAATATGCTGAACGACGAACTGATTGGCGACTCCCGGATCAACTTCACCACCGCATTCGGTAAAGACCCGGTATCCGAGGGGCCGAAGATGGCCGGCGCTTTTCTGATCATCATGCCGCCACTCATTATCTATGCCTTGGCGCAGCGCTGGTTTACCGAAGGGATCGAGCGAACGGGCTTGGTGGAATAGCAGGCAGGTAGCCGATTCGAAGCTTGTCATGCTAGACGCGAAAGGGGTGATGCCATTTATCGCATCTTGGGTCCGGCACAGATGAATGTATAATTCAATAAACATGGGGAGGGTTTTACGGATGATTAGAAGGAAAAAGGTGTTTTCGCTGCTCATGGCGTGCATGTTGGTCGCTGTTTTGATGCTGTCGGCATGTTCCAAGGAAGAGCCGAAGAATGAAGCGAATGCGGGCGACAAAGGAAATGTGGAGCAAGGCAAGGACAATCAACAGCCGGAGGAGCAAAAGCCGGAAGGGACAAAGCCGGAGGAGCACGAGCCGGTCACGATCCGGCTGCTGACATGGTTCGTCGGGGATTATCAGAAAGAATTCGATCTGTTCCATGAAAAATATCCGTGGATTACGATCGAGCCGCTTGTCGTTGGCGGCGATACCGAGATGATGGCGAAGCAAGCTGCGCTTCAGGCCGCGGGCGATTCTGCCGACCTTACCTGGATTGCGGACTTGAGCGTCTGGATCAAAGACGGATTGTTGGAGGACTTGGCGCCATATGTAGCGGCCGATCAGACCATTAAAAATGCGGATGTGGCCGAAGGGTTCGTCGATGCGTTCAAAACCGGGGACAAAATGTATGCGATGCCGTTCTCCAAAATTGCCGAATGGATTCTCGTCAACAAAGATATGATGCAGAAGAAAGGCCTCGAAATGCCGTCGAACGACTGGACATACGATCAGTTCTTGGACCTGGCCAAAAAGGGAACCGACGCAGCTGCAGGCGAATATGGGATCGCCAACGACAGTTTATTCATGAGTCACTTCAAGTGGTCGGTACCGGTCGCGAACGGCAATGCCGACAACCTCGTCTACATGAACAGCGATTTGACGCAAAGTGTGGCGAACAACCCGGCAGTAATTAATGATTTGCGCTGGGTTCAAGATTTGACGACGAAATGGCACGTCATGCCGACGCCCGAGGAAGCGCAAAAAATCGGATGGGACGGTAACAGTGCCTTCCTGGCGGGGAAAGCGATGTTTGCGCTCGGAGCGGACTGGACGTTGCCAGGGCTCGTGAAGGAAGCCAAATTCAACTGGGACATTCTTCCGATGCCAAAGGGCAAAGCGAAGCAGGTGACAACGCAAATCCTAGGTCCGATCGGCATTTTGGCGGCATCGAAGCATAAGGAGGAAGCATTCAAATGGCTCAGCTTCCAATTCGAATTGGAGGCGCAAAAATGGATGCTGACCAACGGCTCCAACACGTATGTCAACTATCCGGAACTGGATAAATACATCGATGAGGTTTCGTTATGGAAGGGCAAAAATATTGAAGCGGTCAAAATTTCCAACAAAATGTGCTGCAGCCTTCCGAACGCCAACATCCCGCTTTGGGGCAAATATAACGGGGAAGTTGATGGTGCAGTGACTGGAATGCTGCAAAATGGCGGCGACTTGAGCTCGATTATTGCCTCCGTCGACAATTGGAATAAGGAGACACTAAAAGCGCGCGAAGAACTAGGATGGAAATAGCGATCGAGGGAGGCGCGCGTTGACTTCGGAAGCCGCGTCTTCCTCTTCTTCTCCCCAAATCGAGCTCTTTTTAAAACGTTTCGTTTAAATATATCTAACGAAATGTATTGCGAATTGTTTTCTTACTAAATTGAAAGTTTGGGGGTTATGTTATGGCCAAAAAGAAATTTGGAGGCTTTGCGACCTTAATACTTACCGGACTCGTTCTTACTTCCGTGCTCCCGGCCTGCGTCTCGGCGGACGAAGCCGGGAAGAGCCATTTCGGCAAAACAGAGTTTCCGATCGGCATTTTCTGGCCCCCGCCACCGCAGGAAACGACCGATGAGAAATACGCCGAGCTGAAAGCAATGAACGTCAATTTTATCGTTGGCGGCAACGGGCTGGAAACCCGCGAATCGAACTTAGCCGCATTGCGATTGGCTGCCAAATACGACATCGGCCTGCTTGCCGCCGATCTTCGGTTTCATATGAAAAACGACCATGAGGCCTTCATTGAAGAGACTGTGCAAGATTACGGCGGTCAGGAAGGATTACTCGGCTATCATCTGCTCGACGAACCGGATGCGCTCAAGCTTGCGCATACCGAATACTTAAACCGGCTTTTGAAGAAAAAAGACCCGAAGCATCTTGTCTACGTCAACCTGGATCCGATATACGCAAACGCCCAAGTACTTCAGCTCGATCAGTATTCCGGCACCTATGTTACGCCGGATCAACCGATTGGGCAAACGTTTCGGACGACAGCCGCTCAAACTTCGATTTCAACCGTTCAATTTTATATCGACTTGAACCAATGGTCCGAAGACGAGCGGCTTACATTGACGCTATGGGATTCTCGCGCAAAGAACAGTAAAATCGCCGAGAACACGCAAGGAAAACCGGCCGGTCGATATTCGGTATTTACGTTAAACGCGCCGGTAAACCCGAACAGCACCTATTATATGGAACTGACGCACAACGGGGGAGGAGACCGAAGCATCGGCTGGCTCGTTCATTCGAACATCGGCGACAATTGGCTTCAAGGCGGCACGGCTTACAAAGGCGATGTACCGCTCGACGCCGATCTTTGGTTCGCCTTCGATCAAGCCATCGAACCGATCAGTTACGAGGATTATGTGTACCGCTGGGCTAGAACGCATCCGGACGTCCTGTCCTTCGACCATTATCCGTTCATGTACAACGGAGACATGCGCGGCGATTATTACGCCAATCTGGAAGTTATCCGCAGGCAGGCGCTGGCCGCAGGCATCGACTTCTGGTCGTACATCCAGTCGATCGGCATTACCGATGCCTATAGGCAGCCGAACGAGCAGGAGTTGCGGTACCAGATCTATACGAACTTGGCGTATGGCGCCAAAGGGTATATGTATTTCACCTATTGGACGCCTGAGCCGGGAGCGGAGAAATTTTTCAACGGCATAATTTTGAGGGACGGCACCCGGAACGAATCTTATGAATGGGCTAAGAAAATCAATGCGGAGGTTCTTAACCTCGGGCCGGTGCTGCTCGGTCTTACCTCCGAAGCGGTCTATCACACGGGGCAACTCCCAATGTCGACGACAGCGCTGCCGGACGACTTCTACTTGCAGCCGGACGACCGTCAGCAGCCGTTTGTCATCGGCTCGTTCACGAACAAGAAGGATCGGCGTTATGTCATGATCGTTAATCGAGACTTCGAGCACGAACGGACGATGTCGTTTGCGATCGCAGGCAAACCGAAATCGGTGAAAGAAATATCGAAGGAAACCGGCGGAGAGACCGCTGCGGATTACGACAAGTCGACCGGCAAGCTGACCGTGACGTTCCAGCCAGGCGAAGGCCGATTGTTTGCTTTACCAAAAGAAAAGTAACCCCATTTCATCGGATGAGGTGAAGGTAAATGAAGCTGATAAAAATGTTTATCCCGGTTTTCGTTATCTTAACCATGCTGATCGGCGGAAGTGTATCGGCCGATTCAGCGAATATAGATCAAAAGGGTAACGATGCCAACGAAGAACCGGCGTTCCCTATCGGCGTATTTTGGATCCCTTTTGTCGATAAAATCAACGATGACGCGATGCAGGCAATCAAAGATATGAACGCCAACTTTATTTTGCCGATCCATCATATCGACATGTTTGATCGTGTCGATTATGTTCTCGATTATGCGGAAAAGCATGGATTGAAGGTATTGGTAGAAGACTACCGGCTAAATTTTCTGAACGGCAACAAGCCGTCAGACGAGTTGATGAAAGAAATTGCAGAGCATTACAAAAACCATCCCGCGCTGCTCGGCTACCATGTGGTCGATGAGCCGCAAGGCGACGAAGCGCTTGTAAAATTGAAGGAATCGATCGATGTGCTGAAGGCGGCCGATCCGAACCATATGGCGTTCGTGAACTTGACCGGTTATTTTGACAATTTTAATCATACCGGAATTTTCCGCCCGCTGAACGGCGAATATGTGACTCCAGCGACACCGCTCGGTCAAACGTTTCGCACGAAGCCGGATGAAAGGGAAATCAAGTCGGTTCAATTGTATCTTGATCCCCGCATGTGGACGGATGATGAAAAACTAACGGTAACGATTTGGGACTCCCCTGCCAAGAAAAAGAAAATTGACAGTACGACGCTGTCCTCGGAGCATTCCAAATTGTTTCCGACGTTTGAATTCAGCGGGAACGTGAAGGTGAGGGGAGATACCGAATACTACTGGGAGCTTACCCATGAAGGCGGTGGAGACAACTCTGTGGGCTGGGTGATCCGGACGGAGAACAACGACGACTGGTATCCGCAAGGGACTGCGTATGTCAATGGAACGAGCATTCCCGCCGACTTTTTGTTCCATGTCAATTCATCGTTTTACGAAGCGAATTACGTAGCCCAATGGGCAGGCTACAAGCCGGATGTTCTGAGCTTTGATTCGTATCCGTTCATGGAAGGCGGAGGCGCTTCCGACAACATGTTCCGGACGATGGAGATCATCCGACGCCATGCGCTGCTGAACGGCTTGGACATTTGGTCGTACATGCAATCCGTCGGCATCGACGGCAGTTTGCGGGCGCCGAACGAAGGCGAAATGAGATACCAGCTGTATGCGAATTTAGCCTACGGCGTTAAAGGAATTATGTATTTCACGTATATGACGCCTTATCCTCCAGAGTTTCATGACGGTTTGTTATTGCCCGACGGCACGAAGAACGCGTCGTATTATTGGGCGAAGCAGCTCAATGCCGACCTGCTGAAGCTGGGCCCGACCTTGAAAAAACTGACTTCACAGGCCGTTTATCATACGGGCGGCGAGATTCCGGCAACGACGGTCCGGCTGCCGGACAAATTCGAATTGCAGCCTTCCGATCCGTCCGCTCCGTATATCATCGGGCAGTTTGAAGATAAAGACGGGCAGCAGTATGTGATGATCGTCAACAAGGATTACGCGAATCCGCGCGAAGCCGTGTTCACGTTCAAGAAGAAGCCGAAATTTGTTGAAGAAATATCGAAGGCGACCGGACAATCGATTGACACCAACTACGACCGGAAAACGGGAACATTGACCTTCAACCTGGCTCCGGGGGAAGGCAAACTATTCAAGCTGCCGGAGAAATATTTTAAGAAATAAATATTTTAGGCTTTCAAAGGCCATATTCCCGGACTACGGGGATATGGCCTAACTCGGATGAAATGGCGCTAAATATTTGGACAGGTTGTAAATTCATTTTATTGGAGGCCCGAAGATATGGAAACTTATCAGCATGCCGAAAGAAAAATGGAAATGCATATGCTGCCCGCTACAAGTATCGGAGACTGCATGATCGTCAAGTTTCAAAATAAATCAATGCTCATTGATACGAACAGTCAAGTGGATAAAGTAAAAACAATTGAAAGCTGCAAACAACTCGCTCCCAAAATTGATTATATTATGATTTCGCACTATCACGATGACCATGTCGGGGTGTTGGAGGAAATTGCCGGAGCATGCGATATTCGAGGGGCGACGGTTTTCCTGCCGCAAGATATCGAACCTTCGTACCTGTCGTCAAGCGAAGAATTGTCGAAAACATTTTCTCTGGTGCAAAATGTGATTGCGAACTATGAACTAAACGCGGTGTACCCGGATGAGAACACGATGTTGAATATAGACGGTGTAGAAATTACGTTCTACAATACGGATCACGATGACTACTATGCGCAAGGCAATGCGGATACGTTTGATTATAACAACATGTCCTTGTGCGCTTTGTTTAAGCTGGGGCATACGAGCATTTTCTTCTCCGGGGATCTTGCGCTTTACGGCCAACAGAAAATCACGGACGCATTGCCTCCGGTCACGATTTTGAAAACGCCGCACCATGCGGGCGACCCGATCGAATATTCGCATTTGCCTTTTTATCAGCTGTTGCGGCCCAAGTTGATGCTTGGCTGTTCGCCTTGCGGCGACGGATGGGATTGGTTGCGACACCGTTCATTCGTCTACAAGTATGCTCAAGCGAACAATATCGACAATTATGCCACCGGCAATACCGGCGAAAAGCTTGTTCTTTATGTGGACGATTACGGCTATCATTTGGACGGCGGCAAAACGTTTACTTTGGAGTTGACCCCCGAAGAACTACACATTTGCAAAGGAGTTACATCGAAACTGTGACATGTTACCAGCAGACCGCGCTACCCCTCCAGCAAATAAGTCGCCGGAAAGGCCGCGTAATCGCCGATGCTCTCTCCCAGTTCCGCGGGGACGACCCGACAAACTTCCAACGATTGGGGGAGCGCTTCACGGCGAAGGATCTCCAGCATCGGCGGCTCCAGCAGGGTCTGCTGTCGTTCTCCAGCAAGATGCACAGCGTATATTCAACTGCTGAACCCTACTTCCCTCCAAAATCAATTCCATTTCATTGAAGTCGTGACCGTGAAGGTCGAAGCTGCGTTTTACCCGGTATTCGGTTATTTTCATGATCCTTCCAACGATCTAATGAGAAATCTTTGAACGACTTTGGGGAGCCCGATGCTGGAAATCTGAACATAGGGTTCCTATCAACTTTCCGGTGTTCTAGTCTCGCAACTCCACCCATATAATCTACGGAGCTAGTAATCCGGGAGATAGGATGGTGGGAATGATGTCGATGGCGAGGACGAGGATCGTGATCGAGTCGAACACGACGGACAAGCTTTTCATAGGCGGCAAGCTTGAGAGAATCGCGCGGAAAAACGGTTTCGCTTTGATATATGGAATTGTGGTGGCGGTACTAACGGTGGTTGGATTGCTTGCCGTCTCGCCGATGCGGGTGCATGCGGCTGTTGAATCGGATCAGGCTGTGATACAGGAAAAAAGAAGCGTTGTGAAGTCTTCCTATGTCGTACCAACGAAACCAACGGTGTATTTGACCTTCGACGACGGCCCGAGCAAGCTGACCCCGAAGGTGCTGGATATTTTGCGCAGCGAAGGCGTGCCGGCCACTTTTTTTGTGCTGGGCGAACAGGCGAAAACACACCCGGAGTTGATCAAGCGGATCATCAAGGAGGGACATGCCCTCGGCAACCATAGTTATAACCATGAGTACAAGCAGTTATATTCGGGCTACGAGCAGTTCATAGGCCAGATACTGGAAACCGAGGACATTCTGAATGACATTGTCGGCATCCGGCCGAAGCTCGTAAGGGCTCCCGGCGGAACGTACACGAACTTCGACGCATTGTACTTTGCCAATTTGAAGGAAGCGGGATACATCCTTTTCGATTGGAATATCGATAGCGGCGATGCTTTGCGCAAAAATGTCCCGATGAAGGAGATCGTCGCGAAGGTCAAGAAGTCGGCGCTCCAGCATGAAACGATCGTATTGATGCATGATGGCGGGGGACACGAAGAGACAGTGAAAGCACTGCCTGAAATCATCCATTATTTCAAAAACAGAGGTTATGCGTTCGCCGCGATTACGCCCGAGGTAAAGCCGGTTCAATTCCCGATTGCGAAGCATCTGAAATGGAACAGGGGGACAAGCTCCTCCGATCTGGCGAAAAACGGCGGGAAGAAGACAGAGGAGGACAAGTCCGCTGTGGGACAACAGACAGCAGCTCAGCAGTTCGGGCAACAGACCGCACAACAGACCGCACAACAGACCGCGCAGCAGACTATGCAACAAACGGCGCAATCGGCCGCAAAAGAACCGATCGCAACGCAGCCGAAGTTGCACGCCGGCTCGCAAGAGTCTACTGCTGAGCAGCGCACTACCAAGACAAAGGGCAGGCAGCTTATCGCTGCGAAGACCGATGCAGCTGCTTCGACGAGCCGGGCGAATTCGGTGCTCACCCTGCAGATCGGCGACGACGAGTTAAGCTTGCAGCAGCATCAATTCGAATTGCGGAACGGCGTCGTTTATGTTCCATTGCGGGCGCTAATCGAAGGGATGGGAGGCGCGGTAGTTTGGAACGAGTCACAGCAATCGGCGCAGTTCCGTATCGGAGGCTACGACGGAGAGCTGAGCTTGCCGAAGCAGGAGCTTCAGCTGTCAGGTAGCGGGCAGGCACCACAGACGATAGGCTCCTTCGACTACCGATGGAAGACAGGTAGCATCCTCGTTCCTCTGCGTCAAACCGTCGAGCTGATACAGCACACCGTTGAGGCGTACACGATGCAAGCCGGGAAGATCGAAATTCGCGTTGCCTGAAGGTGCGTCTAAAAATGAATCGGGATGGGAAAGCTAGGTAGTATATTTGCAAATCTACCAAATGATCGGAGGATTTCCCTACCATGTCGGTACAATCGCCGTCTTTTCTATTCGACAAGCCAAAAGATATGATAGAACGCGCCGTTGCGAGAGTCGAAAAAGTGATCGTCGGCAAGCACGATACGATCTCGTTAGCGATGATTGCCCTATTGAGCGGGGGCCACATTTTGCTTGAGGACGTGCCGGGGGTCGGCAAAACGAAGCTCGCGAAGGCGTTGTCCGGCGTTATCGGCTGCACCTTTCGCAGAATTCAGTTTACCCCGGATTTATTGCCGTCGGACATTACGGGCGTATCGGTATATAGTCAAAAATCAGGCGATTTCGAGTTCCGTCCCGGCCCGCTGATGGCGCATATCGTCTTGGCTGACGAGTTGAACCGGACATCGCCGCGTACGCAAGCCGCGCTGCTCGAAGCAATGGAAGAAGGAAAGGTAACGGTGGACGGCGCCACGTACCGGTTGCCTGAGCCGTTCATCGTCTTGGCTACGCAAAATCCGTTGGAATACGAAGGGACGTACCGTCTGCCGGAAGCGCAGCTGGACCGGTTCATGATGAAACTGCATTTAGGTTATCCGCAACCGGAACAGGAGGCGGATATGCTGGGACGCTTGCAGTCGGCGCCGCCGGTGGAGCAATTGAAGCCTGTGCTCATGCGGGAAGAACTGCTCGCTTTGCAGCATGAAACGCGTGCCGTTCATGTAGAAGACTCGCTTAAGCGTTATATCGTCGCGATTACGCATGCAACCCGCCAGCACAAGGACATTGAGCTCGGGGCAAGCCCGCGTGCTTCATTCGCTTTGCTTCGCGCCGCGCAAGCGAAGGCTTTTATGCAGGGCCGTACTTATGTCGTGCCGGACGACATCAAGCAGCTGGCGACCGTCGTTTTGGCCCATCGTCTGCTATTGAAGCCGGAAGCGCAGCTGTCCGGAAAGCGGGGAGCGGCGATCGTGGAGCAAATTTTGTCGGGAGTTGCGGTGCGATGAACGAACGGCTGCGATTTGCGAGTTTGCTGCTGTTTTGCGGGATGTCGTTTGCGCTTGGCTGGTGGCGCGGAGGGCTTGCCGCTTGGTTTTTGTTTTATGGCGCCTGCGCGCTGCTGCTCCATTGTTTTATCGTCTATCTGTTTTCCATGCGGCATATTGAAATCGAGCGCGAGCTGTCGCCGGTCAAGGTGATCGCCGGCGAACCGGTCACCGTTACGTTGACAGTGCGGCTTCGATCCTGGCTGCCGCTTGTTTGGCTTGTTGTCTCTGATTGCTGCGTTACGGAGCAGTCGGACAATTTGATAGATTCCGCCGGAAGTATAGGAAAGCAGCGCCTGGTCCACCGGAAGCTGCTGTTTCCGTGGTTCCGCAACCATATCGTCTACCAATACCGCCTGACCCAATTGCAGCGGGGAAGCTATCGTTTTATTTCTACGCTATGCATGACGGGTGATTGCTTCGGTTTTGTAACTAAGAAGAAATGGAGCCGCGCAGAAGCGGCATTTCTCGTATTTCCGCGACCGCTGGAGGTTCGGCTTGCGCATTGGAGCGGCGGCGAGCAGCTTGCGCTTGACAGCGTACAGGCGAGGCTGCACCGAAACGGAGATATTCCGGCCGGTTTCGTGCGCGACTACGTCAGCGGCGATCCGATCCGGCGGATCCATTGGAAGAGCACGGCCAAGTCCGGCGAGCTCAAAACGGCGATGACGGAAATCGAATCCAGCCGTCCGCTCTTGATTCTGCTCGACGCGTCGGCGGCGAGCTACGGGTCATTGCCGCGAGGCGAAGCTATATTCGAGACGTGTTTGACGGCGGCTGCGGGTCTGCTTCGGCATGCCGCCGCACAGAAGCGAAGAGCCGCCTTCGTATGCCGGAGTGCCGTGCCGTATTCGGTGCCGTTCGGACACACGCTTGATATGCCGCGGGAATTTTCTTTTTTGGCCACGGCGGCATGCAATGGGCAATCGGCTTTTCGCGATGTCGTGCGGGCGGAGGGCGAGCAGTTGTCAAGCGATGTGCTGCTCGTATGCGTGACCGGCTCATTGGACGAAAGTCTCGTGGAGGAGCTGCTGCGGCAGCTCGCTTGCGGAAGGAAAGTCGAGTTCGTTTACGTTTACGGCACGACGGCTTTATCGGCGAAGGACCGGCAATGGAAGCAGCGGCTGGAACAGTCGGGCTGCCGGTTTACCGCTTTGTCCTGCCCTGCCGCTGAGCCGCAGCCGAAGGGAGGTGTCGAGGATGTCGGACCGGTTGGCGCCTAACTCGTCGTTTCTTCAGAAGCGAGCCTCCCAAGCTCAGGATCTCGACGATCCCGGGCCGTTGTCCCGGAGTTTCGTGTTATCGCTGCTGCTGTTCTTTCTTTTTGCCGAATGGGTTCTTCCGCTTGTTCGGATGTCGGAGATAACGCAGCTGTATCGGATCGAACCGATCTTTGCGGCGATTGCCTGTTTTTTGCTCGTCGGCATTTGGCGAATACCGTGGTGGGGCGCTTGTCTCGCGAATAGCTTGATTTGCTTCGGGCTTGTCGCTTATTTGTTCCACGGCGAAGCGGGATTGCCTATGCTGGATTGGTTCATCCGGTACATCGCGTCATTGCCGGAAGAAGGGGGAAGGCTGCTCAGCGCCGAATTCAGCGCAATAACGGGGCCGACGCGTACGCTGATATTGTTTGCCGGCTGGGCCATGTTCGTTTCCTCCATCCAATCGTTCGTGTTTTATCGTCAACGCGGACTGCTGTTCGTCGGCGCTACGTTGATATATTTGTTCGCTTTGCAGCTGTGGCTGGGCATCGATACGACTGCCGGAATCATTCGTGCCGCCGCCGAAGGGCTGCTCTTCCTCGCGCTGCTGCGCATTCCGAAGCTGGAACGGCTGTTGATGCTGCCGACGCGCCGCCCCGGCTGGCCCGCCGGCTGGTTGGTCGCGAGCGTTACGGCAACCTGCTGCGGCATAGCGGCCGCGTGGTTATTGGCGCTGCCGTCGGATCGCCCGATCGAGCCGATCCGTTGGCCGGAACTCGCCGAGGCGTGGAGCGCCCTGCCGTTTTACGGCAGCGGAAACGGCTCCGGCGACCGGCCGGCGCAGGTGGAGGCGAGAATCGCCACGACCGGCTACGGCTTCGACGATACGAACCTCGGCGTACAGCTTACGGCCGACAACTCGATCGCATTTACGGCCAAAACTCCGCTGCCGACCTACTGGCGGGGCGAGTCGAAGAGCGTTTATACCGGCAAAGGCTGGACGCAGCTTGATCGTTCTTGGCTGGAGATCGAGCCCGGTTCGACGATGCCGCGGACGCTGCTCACGAACCTGACCCAAGCGACGCCGATCGAGCAGGAAATCAGTTTGCCGCGAGCGGGCGGCATGGATATTCCGGTGCTCGCGGGCGGCGCTATCGCCAAGGTCGTCGACGTATCGACGACGCAAGGCGGAAGCTTCGGCGGAGCGCTATGGTACGACGCCGGAAGCGGCGCTTACCGTCTCAAGCCGGATTCCCCCGGCAAAGGGACGGGAGACGTCCGCACGGCCACGGTTACCGGCGACGCAAGCGGAAACGCTGAGCAGGATGAGGCAGTTGAAGCCAGGTCGCCCGGGGGATTAGGCGCTTCGGCGGAGAGAGTCGCCCATGGTAGATCGGCAACGATAGATTCGGCCGTCATGCCCGGCTTAACCGGTATGACCGACAAGCCTTACTCGCCCGAAACGACCGGCGCAGCCGTATCGTCCGGTCTGCTCGTCGTGCCCGATATGGCTGTCACGCCAAACATGCTCTCAACGCCCGACATGCGGGCTACGCCCGGCATGACCGGCACCAGCACGACCGGCACGCTTGCCGCGGCCGAAACCCTCGGTACGTCCGGCATCGTATATAAGCTGCAGGTAGAGGTACCGGCTTGGGATGCCGAGGCGCTTAGGCGCGATCATGCGCCTGTGCCGGACGAAATCGCCGCCGAGTACTTGCAGCTTCCGGAAAACTTGCCGGACCGTATCGGCCGTTTGGCCGCCTCGGCAGTCGTCGGGTTCACCGATGCATACGACCGCGCCAAAGCCATCGAAAGCTTCTTGAGGCAAAATTACGCCTATAGCTTGAATTCAAGCGAACCGGCCAAAGACGAAGATTTCGTCGAACATTTTCTGTTTACGCAAAAATCAGGGTATTGCAATCACTTCTCGACGGCGATGACGGTCATGCTTCGTTCTATCGGCATCCCTGCCCGTTGGGTAAAAGGCTTTGCGCCCGGCGAGCGGGACTCGGAGGACGGTTCTCTATACACGGTTCGCAACAGCGACGCGCATGCCTGGGTCGAGGTTTATTTCCCTTCTTACGGATGGGTCGCGTTCGAGCCGACTCCGGGTTTCACCGGCCACGGCTCCGAAATCGGCGGTGCAGCAGCGGTACAGGCGGTGACAGTCGATGCCCGAGTTATGCCTGCGATGGCAGACAGCCCGATCCTGCGGCGGATGCTTGAAGCGCAGATGAACGGCCTTGTGCTGGCAGCGGAGTATGTCGCGTGCTGGGAACGTTCGCTCCCAGCTGCGGAGAGTGCTGGAGCTGCGCTGTTTTATAGCGCAATCGGTCTTGCTGCTTGTGCCGCTTTGTTCGGCATCTTGTGGCTGTTCCGAACCCGATTGCAGCTAAGCCTGCTGCTATACGCCTTGCGCTATCGCAAACCTAACCATCGCGTAATTATCCGAATTTGCGATTTGTTATGGAGCAGGGTGTACCGGCAGTTCGGGCGCAAGTCCGCGGATCAGACGCACCGGGAGTTCGTGAATGCATTATCGCTGCCCGAAGGCACAACGCGCGATACGCTGCTGCGATTTCTTCGGGATTATGAATATGCAAGGTATAGTGCTTCCTCTCCGGAATACCGTCTTTGGACGAAAGCGCAAACGGAAGAACTGTGCAAAAATATGATGAGCCTGAAACTGCGTTAATCGGAGAAAATCTTATCCCTTTTCAGGTTTACACAATCTTTACATTCGTTTAACCGTGCATTGACACTTTATTCCGACGGAAGCCGTACAATGAATGGATTAAGCGATCGGTCGATTGCAAACCTATGAGCGGCGGTGCATGGAATGGGATGGCTTTGGATATTGGCGGCTTTAACCGTTGAAGCTGCAGGAGTGATCGCGGTGAAATTTGTTCCGAAGTTGAGCAGGAACGGTTCAATCGCGGTGATGGCTTGCTGCTTTGCCGGCAGCGTGGCTTCATTCGTTTGCGCCTTGCAAACGGTCGAATTGTACGTTGCTTTCGGATTTTGGGCGGGAGCGGGATCTTTGCTGCATGCCGCGCTTGGCATGTATCTTTTCGAAGACCGGATGTCTCTTGTCAAAATGATTTCGTTTCGCATTGCGATAATTGGCGCGGTTGGTATGCAGCTGGACGGATATACGCTTGAAGCGGGTGTTTTATAAGAATGCAAGATTAAAGAAGGGCCTTGATGCAAGGTCCTTTTTCTTTTGCACGGTAGAATTAATCCGGGAAGGACGGGTAGTGTTTAAGTCGGTTGTATATACTGTTTTATATATAATCGGTAAACGTAACCACCAACTCATGCGGTGGGAACCGTTTGTCCTTGACTCCGCTATTTGCGGTTATATATAATAAAATTTATTGCAAATGCGGATATTTTCAGGAGGTTCGGCAATGAACAAGCCCAATGAGCTTATCGTCGTCATCGATTTTGGCGGCCAATACAATCAACTTATCGCACGCAGAATTCGCGACCTTGGCGTCTACAGCGAACTGGTGCCTTACAACACGACGGTCGAGCGGTTACGCGAACTGAACCCGAGAGGCATCGTATTTTCGGGTGGTCCAGCAAGCGTATATGCGGAAAATGCACCTTCGGTCGATCCGGCGATTTACGATCTCGGATTGCCGATTTTGGGAATTTGCTACGGCATGCAGCTGATGTCGCACCAGCTCGAAGGCAAAGTGGAACGCGCCGACAAACGCGAATACGGCAAGGCCGACGTCGATTTTACGCAATCGTGCGAGCTTGTTCGCGGACTCGATGCGAAGCAAACGGTATGGATGAGCCACGGCGACCTGGTGTCCAAGCTGCCTACGGGCTTTATCGTGGACGCAAGCACGGACCATGCGCCGATTGCGGCGATGAGCCATCCGGAGAAAAAGTTCTACGGCGTGCAATTCCATCCGGAAGTGCGTCATTCCGTATACGGCAACGATATGATTCGGAACTTTATTTACGGCGTATGCGGCTGCGAAGGCAACTGGTCGATGGAAACGTTCATCGAGGATACGGTCCAGGACATTCGCAAGCAAGTAGGCAGCAGCAAAGTATTGTGCGCATTAAGCGGCGGCGTCGATTCCTCCGTCGTAGCGATGCTGGTTCATAAGGCGATTGGCGATCAACTGACTTGCATGTTCATCGACCACGGCTTGCTGCGCAAAGGCGAAGCGGAAAGCGTCATGGATACGTTCGTCGGCAAATTCGACATGAAGGTTGTCAAAATCGATGCACGCGAGCGGTTTTTGGGCAAGCTTCAAGGCGTAGACGATCCCGAGCAAAAACGTAAAATTATCGGCACGGAATTCATTCGCGTATTCGAAGAAGAGTCGGCGCGTTTCGACGACTTCGAATTTTTGGCGCAAGGCACGTTGTATACCGATATTGTCGAGAGCGGCACAGCCACGGCGCATACGATCAAGTCGCATCATAATGTCGGCGGATTGCCGGAAGATATGAAGTTCAAGCTCGTTGAGCCGCTCAGCGCCCTGTTCAAGGACGAAGTGCGCAAAGTCGGATCGGAATGCGGCCTGCCGGACGAAATCGTATGGCGTCAACCGTTCCCGGGCCCTGGACTTGCGATTCGCGTATTGGGCGAAGTAACCGAGGACAAGCTGAAGATCGTTCGCGATTCCGATGCGATTCTGCATGAGGAAATCGCCGCGGCCGGCTTGAAACGGGAAATCTGGCAGTACTTCACGGCGTTGCCGAACATGAAGAGCGTTGGCGTTATGGGCGATGCCCGGACGTATTCGTATACGGTCGGCGTTCGCGCGGTCACTTCCATCGACGGGATGACGGCGGATTGGGCGCGGATTCCGTTTGAGGTGCTTGAGAAGATCTCGAACCGGATCGTCAACGAAGTCGAAAACGTCAACCGCGTCGTTTATGATATTACGTCCAAGCCGCCGGCAACGATCGAGTGGGAATAAGGGCGTATTCGGTGTAAAACATAGGGGCATGCTAATCTTTAGGCGACCGTTCGAACGGAGCCGGGGGCATGCCCCTTCCTATTTCGGGTTCCCGGAAGTGCTGGAAGGGGTCGAAGGAAGGAAGGCCTGCTTTGTGGGGTTGTTTCTTCCTATTAATATAGGTTCGGTTTGTTTAAATTCAGTTTATTTAAGTTCGGTGATGAATCATGACGTTCTTTGTCGTAAGCGCTTGAATCGAGATTAATCCGCATTTTTCACGAACGTTAGCAATAATTTTTCGACAAAATATTCGTTTTTTTGTTGACAAGGCCGAATTAGGTACATAGAATTATAAATGAATAACATCATATCTTTTCGTATAATCTCAAGAATTGGCTTGAGAGTCTCTACGAGGTCACCGTACAATGATCTGGCTACGAAAAGAGGAACCGTTATCCTTGCAATTGGGAGGATAATGTTCCTTTTTTGGACGGAACCTAGGAGATGAGCGCATCCTAGGTTTATTTGTTGTTCCAATCCACAATTTGAGGAGGAGTTTTTTCGGTATGGAGCGTTTCTTTAAACTAAAGGAACACGGAACAAATGTAAGAACCGAAATTTTTGCAGGGTTAACCGTATTTATGACGATGGCTTATATTTTGGCCGTTAACCCGAACATTCTTAGCGCATTCGGATCAGGCGCGACGGGAATGCAGTGGTATCCGGTATTTTTGGCGACAGCGGTTGCGGCCGGCGTAGTTACGATTTGTATGGGGCTTTTTGTTAACTTTCCAGTAGCGCTCGCACCGGGAATGGGATTAAACGCGTATTTTGCAACGGTCATTCTTAGCTCGCAAGGTACTTTTACTTGGCAAATGGCGCTGACTGCCGTATTTATTTCGGGGATTATCTTCATCATTCTGACGGTAACGAAAGTCCGTCAAATGCTATTGGTTGCTATACCGGACAATCTGAAGCACGCGATTACGGTCGGTATCGGATTGTTCATCACGATTATCGGTCTGAAAAACAGCGGTTTGATGACGGTCGCCGTTGAAACGACCAAAAACGTTGAAGCAGGCAAATATACGGACTTGCTTTCCTTCGAATCGATTATTCACTTGGGTAACCTGGAAGACCCAGGGGTACAGCTTGCTTTGATCGGACTCGCGCTCATTTCGATTCTTATGGTTTTGAAAGTGCGTGGCGCGATTTTGTTCGGAATTTTGCTGACGACGGTTATCGGATATTTTATGGGGCAAGTGAACTTAGACTCGTTGTCCAGCCCGGATGTCAAATGGATTCCGGACTTCACGCAAATGAATTTCGCCAGCTTTGACTTCCAAGGCATTATGACGGCGGGGATCGTATCCGTTATCGCTACATTTACATTCGTTGAGTTGTTCGATACGTTCGGTACGCTGGTAGGTACGGCGAACCGCGCGGGCATTATGAAGAATAAAGAAGAAGGCAATAAACGCGTAGGTAAAGCGATGTTCGTCGATGCAATTGGCGTCAGCGGCGGCGCGCTTGTTGGGACAAGCACCGTAACGGCGTATGTCGAAAGCTCCGCGGGCGTAGCCGAAGGCGGACGTACCGGTCTGACTGCGGTAACGACGGGCGTATGCTTCTTGCTTGCTTTGTTCTTGGCTCCGATTGCAGCCCTTATCCCGGGTTCCGCAACTGCTGCCGCATTGATCGTCGTTGGCGTACTCATGATGCAGTCGGTCAAGGAAATCGACTTTAGCGATTTCGTTATTGCAATTCCTGCATTCTTGACGATCGCTCTGATGCCTTTCACTTATAATATCGCTAACGGGATCTCCTTCGGTATCGTTACGTATGTTATTCTTGCAGCTGTAGCTTCCTTAACGGGCAAAGGCAAATATAAAATCCACTGGCTGATGTGGGTGCTCGCAATCTTGGTTGTTCTGCGGTACGCACTTACGGGCAGCGCAGGTTAATGCGATTTGTTGGGCGGCGCCTTATGGCGTCGCTTTTTTTTGTGCCACTGTAATACAGCTTCAACCTGCCTCATATTCGTCCCTGGCCCGTGCCATCCCCTCGCAAATTCGTCCTTGCTGATCAATTTTTAGCTAACCCGTCTCAACCCGATCAAACCCGTTTGTAATGCATAATTCAGGACGCTGCGCGACATCGTCATAGGCCAATGAAATCACCTGATACCCCATCGCGGTCAAAAAAGTTTCCCTATTCAGTTCATTACAATATTTTTGCCTATCCATATCCCGAACATGCGGGCCGAAACCTTTAATTTCGATAATTAGCTTCACTGATCGCGTCAGCCAGGCGAAATCGCAAAAATAAGATAAGCCCCGCCAATCGAGCACTTCAAACTCCGGATGCAAATCATCAAAATTTCCTCGAAGCGGCCACCAAACGTTTCGACAAAATAAGATCTCGGCCTCCCGGTGCCCTCGCTCCAATCGTCCCTTGCGTTCTCCGTGTCTTCTATTTAGATGGTATTGAATGAATGCTGCATGTATTTCCTCGAAATTCATCTACGATCGCCTCCCAAATGCAAAAAAACGCCCCAATTCCATTCTCAAGTAATGGATCGGGACGTTCTTCGTCTCATATGAGTTATTATAGTGCAGTTGCGATCATTTCACCAGTCCGTTTCAAAATACGAAATCGAGCGCATCATTAGGCGATATTATCTATTATGACTTAGAGTTAACCTGGATATCGATCTGGAATAATTTGTTGTTGCAATGTATCGTTGATATTTGTTATATTATTTCTTGTCGCTTCGGACGGCAGCATTCGAACAAGATTTCGCAAGAAACTTGAAGCATAAAAAAATTGATGCTTGGAAAAAATAAGTACTTGCATCGATTAGGCGAATGTGATATATTATAAGGGTCGCCGCTGAAACGGACGACAAAATACGACAGAAGATGCTGAGCATCGACATCGTATCCACAAATTGTTCTTTGAAAACTGAACAACGAGCGAATAAGCCAAAGTTTTAAAATGAGCACAATCAGCTTTCTTTAATGGAGAGTTTGATCCTGGCTCAGGACGAACGCTGGCGGCGTGCCTAATACATGCAAGTCGAGCGGAGTTATTCCTTCGGGGATAGCTTAGCGGCGGACGGGTGAGTAACACNCTTTTCTTTAATGGAGAGTTTGATCCTGGCTCAGGACGAACGCTGGCGGCGTGCCTAATACATGCAAGTCGAGCGGAGTTATTCCTTCGGGGATAGCTTAGCGGCGGACGGGTGAGTAACACGTAGGTAACCTGCCTGTAAGACCGGGATAACTATCGGAAACGATAGCTAAGACCGGATAAGAGCTTTCCCCGCATGAGGAGAGCTGGAAAAGTGGAGCAATCTGCTGCTTACAGATGGACCTGCGGCGCATTAGCTAGTTGGTGAGGTAACGGCTCACCAAGGCGACGATGCGTAGCCGACCTGAGAGGGTGAACGGCCACA